>CAXBFC010000202.1:0-13791 GCA_963974725.1 uncultured bacterium
CCTTCGTCACCGCGCCTTGCGAGCAACGCTCATGACTCGCCGACTTATGCCACGATCTTTCGAAGCCCCCCACTAGCTCGGCGAAGAGCTGCTGGCGAGGAGTTGCTCGCCTGCTAGTGCAGTTCTTGCGGCGGGCTGTACTTCAGCTGTAGCACACCAAGGATGATGACGGCGATCAGCACGGCGCCGATGGCCGTCAAAGCGCTCCATGCGCGGGCTCTGCGCGGTGCACTGACGGTTGCAGTTGGTTCGGTCGCACTCACAGCCGAGCCTTCTTGCTGACATCGTCTTCGGTGTCGAGCGTCTTGTCCTTGCCGGCGCAGACGACGAAGAACGTGCGCTTGCTATCGCCAGGCAGGATGTGGTACGGCGCTTTCCAAGGGTCGAGCGAAGGATCGTTGATGTAGGTGCGATCCTGTTCGTCGGGCGTCATCAGTGCTTCCATGCTCGGCAGTACCCCCTTCTGGAGGTGATAGAGCTTGGTCGCATCGGCGATCGTTGTGAGATCCGTTTGGATACGTTGGTCGCGAGCGTCATCCATGGCGGGGCCGATGTTGATGACGACTAGGGTCGCGAGCAATCCGAGGATCGCGACGACGACCATGATCTCGATGAGCGTGAAGCCCGCGGTCGGGCGGTGTTGTTTGGGGGTCGGTTGCATTGCGTTATGGGTTGCGATGCTGCTTCCGACGAAGTGTTGCTTTCGGCTATTCCCGACCTCCACGAGCACTTTGTGTGGTGGCTGCGCTTTGACGAGATCATCTGCAGTATCCGCAATACCATCTGGTCCGTGACTCGAAACCGTGGCGGTGTTGGTGACGGCTTGCCAGTGCACGATGTATTCGTGACCTCACGGATCTGTTGGGCATTCATCGATCACGCCGTGCGCAACGAGCTGTTGCGTGAGCAACGAACGCCATGCGTATGCGCGTGTTCACGAAGTGCCTTCGCCAGAAAAGCGAATGCGACCGACGCCTTTGCGATTGTAGCTGTCGATTGCTTGCTTCGACCGCAAGCGAGATTGCTCGTGCAATAGCTCGCGAACCAACTTGTCGTCAGCACCGCACCGAGCAACAGGCCGGCCAGGATCTTCAGGTTCTGCGCGGAACGATCCCGGCTCTGGTTGTCCATGCCGCGCGGTCAGACGGTCGAGCGGCAGGTCTATTCCCGGCGTCGGGCGTCGAACTGCCGACGGCGTTGCTGCTGAGCGTTAGCGCGCCCGCCGCAGCGAACGCACGATCGCGAGCGGCACTGCTACGCGTTCGTCGAGCACGAGGTTCTCGAAGTCGATCGCCGTAAGTATGCCGACGCTCGTTTCTCTGGCTTGCACTTCAACCCGTTCTCCCAGCAGGCCGAGCCGCTCGCGGAACAGGTCTTCGTGCTCGCGAAGATCACCGCGTTCGATGGCCGACACCATCGCATCGACGCGCGTCGCCAACTCCAGCACCAACGCATGGCGATCCTGTTGCGCGCCACTCAGCAACGCCAGGGACGTGCCGATGTCCGCCAGGTTGCCGTCGAACGTCGTGCGGTTGACGTTGATGCCGACGCCGATGCGGTAGGTGTTCGGCCGGTTGGTGTCGCGGTCGATCAGGACCCCCGACAGCTTCCGGTCCTGGGCGTAGACATCGTTCGGCCACTTGATGCGCAGCGGCTGGCCAGCGATCGGTTCGCACGCCTGCAGAACGGCGACTGGCAGCGCCGCCGGCAGCGCCAGCGGGTTGTGCAACTTGGTGGTGATGCGCAGCGTGACCGCCAAATCCAGACCGGCGGTGTCATCCCAGGCACGCGCTTGGCGACCCCTGCCGCACGTTTGGTGGTCCGCCCAAAATACGGCGTCACCGAATGAGGGGCCGTGGTCCGTAGGTTCTTGAGCCGCTAGGTCTTGGGTCGAATCACACGACTCTGGATGCAGAAGGCCAGCGAAGCGTGTTTGCCGCTTTAGCTCTGATTCGAGATTCTCGTCTGGGGTCATGTCGGGTGGTTGGGAAGTGCCGACATCATCGCGGACTGAAGTTGTCAGTCCAGTTCTGCCGATGGTGTGGAGGTGTTGGACGGTTTGTCCAACGAGGCAAGCGAATGGTTCAATCTGGCAACAACCTGCCGACTGGGTTTCTCGGTCCCGTGAAGGGATGGGGGAGCTTGGTGCCGGCGGCACGCAACACGCTACAGCTCCCGAGGGACTGGCAGCAGTGGCGCGCTGATACAGCTTGCGATGCGACCCGTGACCTGATCGAGCTGACTGCGTTTACCGAGTCGATGGGGCGCATCGAAGATGCGTTCTGCGACCTTGCGAGCCAGCTCGTGGATGGTGGCACGTTCGTTTGTGACGTCGACAACCTGCAATCGGCGCGACAGCTGCGTTTGGTTGTGGAAGGGCGGCCTGGGTCGTTCGATCCCGTTGGCAGCTCGAAGGATCCTTCGCAGCCGTTGTTGTTGCGCCGTGTGCTTGCGGCGACCGCAGCTGCGGGCCTGATGGTTCGTGATGTCCTCAGTGTGCCGTCGGGAGCAGAAGAGTTTGGTCCACAACTGACGAAGCAGTTGTTTGGCGCTGGCTTGATGCCGCTCGATTGGTTGCGTGGCACGCCGCCGTCCCGCTACTGGCTGCAGTGCGAAAAGGTGCGTTCGCTCGCTGGCTCGGTTGTGCTTGCCGGTGGTGATGCCGCAACTCGTGCACATACCGAAGACGCGTTGCGGGCGTTCTTGCCTGAGGACTGGGAGGTCGTCACGTCGGATGCGATTGGCGAGTGTGCCCAGTGGAACCGCGCGGTCGCCAATGCTCGCGGCGATGTGGTTTGGTTCTTGCGCGCCGGCATGACGCCGACCGCCGAGGACTTTGAGGCAATGTCTCCGCGCGCATGCGTCGGCCCTGTTGCCCCTGCCGTCACGGGTGGCGCAGTAGCTGGCGGCGATGTCGCTGGCATGATGATGCCGCGCATGGATGTGCTGTTGGTCGGGCCATTGCCCGAGCACATGGCCAATACTCGCGTCGCGCTCGAAGAATACACGATGCTGCTCGACAGCAAGCTTCCGGCCACATGGGGCGTCGAGGCTGACTTGTTGGTGCCGCCGGCGCCGATTGAGCAACCCGATCAATTCGAAGCGGAAACGCAAGGGCTGATCCAGCGTTGGTCGGTTGTCGAAGACAGTGCCCACCTCCGTGCGGCGCAGGAAACACCTGCAGTCGCCGCGCCGCCGGCGCCGTGGGCTGGTCGCGATCCGAAGATCACCTTGTGCATGATTGCGCGCGACGAGGAGCAGTTCCTCGGCGAGTGTTTGCGGCATGCCCAAGGCGCGTTTGACGAACTGGTTCTCGTCGATACTGGTTCGACGGATCGTACCATCGAGATTGCCGAGTCATTCGGTGCCAAGGTGTTGCACCGCGCGTGGGACGATGATTTCTCGGCACCGCGCAACTTCGGGCTGCAATCGGCTACGGGCGATTGGATCCTGGTGTTGGATGCCGACGAGATCATTCACGAAGGCGGTTGCGAACGTATTCGCGAGCTCGTGCAGAACCCGTCGGCGCTCGGCTACCACCTGCGCTTCACGAACAACTACGGCAACGGCAAAACGATCGGCGTGATGATGGTGCGCTTGTTCCGGAATCTTCCGGGCATCGCCTACGAGAACATCATCCACGAGCAAGTCACACCGAGCCTGCAACGCATCGGCGGCGAGATGGGACTCTCGTTCTTGAGTTGCGAGATTGAGGTCGAGCACCACGGCTATACCGATCAATTGATGACCAGTCGCAGCAAGAACGAACGCAATGAGCGCTTGTTCTTGAAGCAAGCCGAAGAGCTTCCGGACGACGTCTACGGTCACTACAAGTACGGTGACTTCTTGCGGCGCGTTCCCGGCCGAACCGACGATGCCAAGCGTTTGCTGGATCGTTGCCTCGAGCTCATTCTGAGTGGCGAGCCAACCTTGCCGCGCTCGCTACCCTACGCCGGCGAGGTCGCCGCATTGTGTGCGCTCGAAGCCGAGCGCGCTGGTGAATCGCAGCGTGCGCGCGAAGTCATCGACGTGGCCTTGCGTCGCTTCGTGCCGACGCCCAATTTGCACTACCTGGCTGCCAGCCTCGCGATTGCCGATGGCGACAGTGAAGCCGCGATTCATCACTACCGCCGCTGCATGTCCTACCGCGACCAGGTGCTGGTCGTGCCGATTCAGGAGGGCATCACGAGCTACGTGTCGCTCGCTGGAATCGCACAAGCCTGGTTGCTGCGCGGGGACCGCGAACGCGCGGTGCGCTTACTTGAGCAAGCAATCGCGATCGAACCCAGCTACGAAGTCGCCTACCTGGCGTTGTCGCGGCTGTGGCTTGAGAACAACGATTCACCGCGCGCACTCAGCGTGCTGACCGATTTTCTGTCGGGCTACCCGGACTCACCGGGAGCCTGCCAACAAACGATGCTCATCCTGCACCAGCTCGGCCAAAACGATGCTGCGCGCGCGATGGGCCAGCACACCGTGCGCTTGCTCGAGGCTCGTTGCCTCGACCGTGAAGCCGCGGTTGTGAATGACCTTCTGGCCAAGTTGTGAGTGGCCAAAATCCCCCGGAAATGGAAAAGACGATGACTGCAACTACGAACAACCCGACGTCGGTGATCCCGGCGACGATCACCGAGAACCAAGGCTTCCAGCCGATCCCGACTCGCATCCGCGACATGCGCGACACGCAAGTGCCGCCGCTAGTCGTTGAGCCCGCGAAAGAGCGAGAGAACGCGATCATTCGCGAGAGCTTGTCCGAGCTGGGCTTGAAGCTTGCCGAGATCCACCGTACGGCGTCTGAGGCCTTCTTGTCGCAGGGACTCTACGAGGAGGCGCTGCCGCACCTCGAAGCTGCCGCGACGTTCGCGCCGACCGAGAACGAGTACCACATGCAGCTCGGTTTCGTGCAATACGTGACCGGTGATGATGCGAGTGCGATCAAGTCGTTCAACCGCGTCATCAGCGAAGAAGAGAACAACGACGAAGCCTGGTTCAACCTCGGCATGGTTGTGTTCGGCCAAGAACAGTTCACCGAAGCCGAATACTGCTTCCGTCGCGCGTGCGAACTGGACGCCAACGACGCACAAACGTGGAACAACCGCGGCGTGTGCTTGTGGAAGCTCGAGCGCATTGACGAAGCCCGTACCTGCTTCTCGAACGCTCTGCAGCTTGACCCGAACGATGAAGACGCGAAGTTCAACCTGCAGAGCATCGCGTAACAAGCTGTAGCAAAGCCGCGGCGGGATACGTCGCGGTCCGGGGACCGGCCGTCATGGTCGGTATTGCGCCCGTGTGCCTTGGCTAGGATGCGTCCAAGTGGCGTGTTCCGATCGGAGTTTGCGTGACTACACGACACCTGTCGTGGGAAACGTTTCCGGGGAGGAACGCCTTCGATCCGAAGTAGCCAAGCGCACGTGTGGGTGCATTGCATGGGCGTGGCGACCAACGCGCGCGCCCATCTCTCAGCTACCCGGTTCTCAGCTATGCAGTACTCAGCTACACCGTCGACTTAGACTAGATGCCGACGGTCGCGATGCCGAGGCGCGACGTGATCAAACCGAATGCGTTGGCCGGCAGGTCGAGGCCGACGGCTTGGTGGTAGATCGAGTATCCGAGCCAGATCGGGCTGTTCGGGATCGAGAGTGACCACTGACCACTACCGGCCGTCGCGGGCACGATGTCCGTCGTGATGATCTGCAGGTCGAGCGTGCAACCTGGCATGCCAATGCCAGTCAGGTCGAAGCCTGGGGTGACCGGCGTGACCCCGGCGATCATGAAGAAGCCCGTCATGGCGGCCGACACGCCAGTGACGTCAACCTTCATCGTTGTGCCGAGCACCGGACGGGCACTGGGCACACCGGCCGTCGCGATCGGCAGGCCATTTGAACCCAGGCAGCCAGTGCCGGACGTCGTGTACGTCGCGAGCGGCACGGCGGTGCCGTTCCAAATCTGCTCGGCGCGCGCGAACGCTTCTTCGCCGATCTCTTGACCCATGTTGCGGCCGGGGATGTCGTCACAGGGTGGGTGGATACCGCCCCAGATGCGCGACAACGAGCACTGGTCCGAGGCATCGTAGTAGCTCGCCCATTGCAGCGTGATGTTGACGCTCGGTCCTTCTTCGAACACGAGGAACTGGTTCTGCACGCATTGGAACTCGCCGAGACCACCGGGGAACCATGGCGAACCGGTGAACTGGTCGAGCACGACCGCGGCGGCGCGGCTGTAGGTGCTGTGGCCGGAAACGTAGCCGGCAAAGGGCGGCGTCACGAACGACGGCCGTTGGTACGGCCAGAAGCGATCGGCGAGGATCCAGCCGACACCGGCCACATCGACGGCGGGGTTGGCGATGTAGTCCGGGCCACGCCAGGCGAGGATTGCAACTTCCCCGATGTGGTTGTTGAGGTGTTCGTGACGTTGCCCGGCTGCCGAGCTGGCGGACGTGATCTCTTCGATCAGGCCGGGATGCAGCGTGATCGCGTGCGGGTCATTCGGGCTGACCGCGTAGCGATCGGCCATGTAGCGCAGTGCGCTGATCGGACGCAGGTAGTCATACCAACCCTTGACGCCCCACGCCGCGACAGCGCAGTCGTGCATGGCCCCGCCGAGCGCGAGATAGGCCTTCACGTCCCACTCGAGACTCGTGACGATCGGGCCGGTGCCGCCGATTCGTTTGACGGTCTGCGGGTGATCGGAGACGTAGTTGAGCAGCGTGAACCAGTGTCCCGGTGGGGTCTCGGAGTCCGGACCGTCGGCCCAGAACTCCGCGAGCACGCGACCGTAGTCGCCGCGCGGCACGACTTGCGGTGCGTATGGCTGGCCGGTGACCGGGTTGAGTGGGTGACCGGTGCCGGGGTCGCCACCGTTGGCGAAGTCGTAGAACTGTGGGTATTGCGCGATGCTCGTCGGCAGCGTCGAGGAGTTGCCGATGGCGCCAGGCGAGATGTCGATCATGACGCCGTCGCTTGGATCGAGGTGCGACGACCATGCGGACACCATCTCGAAGCCCCACTTGTAGTCGGTGGCGCTCGGCGTATCGAGCATCGGTGGCGCGCCCGGATCCTTGTAGATCCAGTAGTCAAAGCCGTCGCGGTGGTGGACCGTCAGATCGGTCTGCGACAATGCGAATGGCGTTACCTGGCCCCATTCCGGACTCAGGAACTCGGGGTATCCGAGCGGTTCTGGAATGCCGGACTGGCCGATGAACCACTGCAGCGACAGTGGTTGCCAACGGTTCGCGTCGCCGAGGTTGGGGTTGCCCGGGAAGTCGGGCAGCAAAGCGAGGTTGACCGGGTTGTAGTACTGGTTCGCGTAGTCGCCGGCTTCGTTTGAGTTGTCAGCGGCACCGAATGCGAGCACGTTGGCGGCGATGCGGTTGCCGATCGCAGCTGGCGTATTGCCGGCGGTGGTTGTGTTTGCGGGACTGTAGCCGAGCGCGCCGAGCAACGTATCGAACTGCGGCAGCATCACCGGGCCGCCGGGGGACGCCGCGAAGCGCGCCGTCAAGATGCGGTAGCTAGCGTAGCTCAGTGCTTCGCTGCGCCACGCATCGACCGCTGGATCGGTTGTCGGATGGCTCTCGTCGAACAACACGCACTCGGCGGTTTGGTCGTAGGTCGCCCACGCATCCCACATCGCGGTTGCGACGTGGTAGAGATTGCGCGCGTGTACCGTTGGGCGAGCGAAGTCGTTGCGAATGGCTTCGAGCAGGAGCTCATTCCATTCGCGTGCTTCGGATTGCTGGGCGCGAGCTTGCGGCGCGCTGATGGCTACTGCCATCGCAATACAGCCGAGAGTTACGGATCGGCTCAGGTTCATGTTTTGCTTCGCGGGAGAAGAGGTGGCGAGGAGCGGCAGAATACTCGATGGCGGTCGGATTCTGGCTACTTGGCTCCGCTTCGCGTCGGTTGCACTCGAGCGAATGGCGCAAGAATGCTCACTGATTGCGAAGCGGGGACCGCGCGATCTTTACGTCGGCACAGACGCACGCGATCTTTCGGCGCGCAGTTAGGTTAGGTCCTGTCTTGCGACGGAATGCCCAACGGCGCAGTCGCTCCGGCAAGAAGCATCCGTGACATGGCAGGGATGGGCCGGGAGCGAACGGACTGGGACGGTGAGGAAGTGCTTTATTGTCCTGGCACCGTACGCACTTGCTCAGACGCTGTTGAGTAGGCGGCTGGGGTGGTTGCCGGCGGCATTTACGTAGCCACGTAGGGCTCGCTTGCCGTGATTTGCGTGCTTGATCTCTTTGTTGAGGCCGTCGAGACCGGACTTCATGGCGTGCTGCAGTAGGCCGTAGGATGTTACGGCGCGTTTGCGCAGGGTCGCCTCGCCTGGCGTGTCGTTGTTGCCGTTGCCGGCAGCGGCCATTTGCGCGTCTGCTTGGTCAAGCAACGTGGTGACCGACTGCAGATCGCCGCGGGCCATGGCCTCGTGGGCCTGGGTCCAGCATGCGATCAGTTCTTGTAGTGCGAAGCCGACCGACGAATCGGTCGCGGCCGCGATGCCATCGTCGTTGGTCGTTTTATTGGGCGGCGATGCCATCCCAACCTTCCTTCAGCGTGCGCATGACTTCGATGGCCGCGTCGACACTCTTTGCCGAGCGTTGCAGGTTGGCCTGGCTGAGTTGGTCGAGAACGAATTCGTAGAGGCGATCAAGCTCGCGCGAGATGTCGCCGCCGGCCGCGTGGTCGAGGCTGGCGCGCAGTTCGCCGATGATGCCCATCGCCTTGCTTAGCGCGAGGCCGACTTCTTGCGAGCGCGACGTGCTCTCTTCGGCGAGGCCGGCGCGGCTCTTCTCGAGGTTCTTGATGGCACCGTCGTAGAGCATCTTGACCAGCTTCTCGGGGGAAGCCGTCATGACGGCGTTGCGTTGGTAGGTCGCAGCTGCTTGTGCGTAGCTCATCTGGGGGTCTCCTTCTTTGACGTATTGGGTGGGTTAGTTGCCGAACGCGGCCCCGATGCCGTTGACCGCGCTGCCTTGCCCTTGCAGGCGAGATAGCAGCGTTTCGAGGTTTGCGTACTTCACGGTGAGTTGTTCTTGGTAGCGCACGAGGCGCCGCTCGGCGTTCTCGATCTGCGTGGTTGTTTGCTTGATGCGGCGGTCGAAACCGTCGTTGCGCGTCTTGAGCAGGCCGTCGATCGAGTCCGTGTAGAGGTCGATCTGATCTTCGAGTCTCGCGGCGATGCCGGTGCTCGAGTCGGAGAACAGTGCCGACACTGCGTTCTCGTCTTCGGCTAGCGCTTCCTCGAACTTGCTCTGGTTGAACTCGAGCTTGCCCTTGGTGTCCGCCTTGATACCGATCTGCGACAGCAACTGAAAGGCCTCGTTGCCGGTGCCGGAAACCGAGCCGCCGACGATGCCGCGCAAGCTGCCGCGGATCGAACGCATCGTCGTGTCGCCGAAGATCGGGCTAGTGGCCTTGCCTTCTTCGTCGAGTGCGTTCTGCGCTTCAAAGAAGTCGACGACCGCGTTGTAGGCGTCGACGAGTTCTTTGACCTTGGCGCTGGTCTCCTCGCCGTCGGTTGCGACGGTGATGGTGACTTCCTGTTCTGGGTCTGGAATAGACTTGAGATCGAGGGTGATCCCACCAAACAGGTCCGAGATCGTGTTGCTCGACCGGTAGATGGTGAGGCCGTTGACCTCGATTTCGGCATCCTCCGCGGGTGTTAGGTTGGTGGTCAGAGTGTCGACGAAGTCCTGGAAACCAGGGCCGCCATCATCGTAGGTGATGGTGAACGAGTTCTCGGAGCCCGGGTTCTCACCGCGAATCACCAACTGGTAGCGCTCTCCAGCGGTAGCCCCGCTGCCCGTGTCGACGACCTCCGCTTTGACCCCGTCCTCGGTCAGGCCGGCGTCGCTGTTGATTGCGGATGCGATCGAGTTGAGATCGTTGTTCGCCGAAATGAAGTGGCTCGTGCCATCAATGTCGATCGAGAATGAGACCGGCGACGTGGTGTTCGCAATGCCTGCGCTGGCCGAAGCCGCCCCAGCAGTATTGATTTGGCCTTTGGCCAATCCAACTACCGTGACGCCATACGTGCCGGGCGTCGCGGTGCTGCTCGCCGTTGCAGTAAGGATGTCCTCGTTGCTCGTGGACGCCTTCATCTGCAGGAAGTCGGCCGTTGTTTTCAGAGCCTTGGCGGACTCCGTCAACGTGTCGAGCAGGGTGCTCAAATTGCCGAACAGTCCCTTCTGCTTGCCGAGGCTCGTCTTGGTCCTCTCGAGAGCGAAAATCGGGCGCTCTTCGACTGCAACGAGGGCCTTGATGATTGCCTGCGTATCCAAACCGGATGCGAGACCACCGAAGCTGATTCCTGCTGAAGACATGATGAGTTTCCACGGAAGAAGACTCCGCTACGGAATTATCGGAAACGGCCAGGGATCACTTGATGGCCCATTGGAGATTCCGTCCATGTCGCCGGGGTTTCGAGGCAAGAGCCGTCCCAAAACCAGATCAGCCGGCAGGTGGCTGGCTCGGGTTGGCGTCGACAGTATCCCTGTGGTGCGACTGCGAGCCTATCGTGCGCTTGGGAGCCTCTCGATGCGAAGGGCCGGCGCGCGACGTTCGGGGCTGCCCGAAGTTGGCCGCAACTGTGTCGTCAATATGCACAGTGTCGCGCGCGTGCGACGATCGCGATGCATGCTGGGGGGATCGCCGCGTGGCTTGCGACGTTTGCATGGTCGTGCGCAAGCTCTGCGCCCGATCCCCCGAGATGCTGGCCAGATCAGCCAGATCCACCGGCAAGTGAATCTAGTCGACGGCCTACTCTATTGAGTTGCTGGCCTCGACTAGCCGAGCAAGCGGAGCGCCGACTGTGGCAAGGCATTGGCCTGCGACAGCACGGAGATACTCGCCTGCTGAAGAATCGAGTTACGAGTCAGCTGAGCGGTTTCGTAAGCGACATCGACGTCGCGGATGCGCGACTCTGCAGCGCTCAGGTTCTCGCTGGTAATGGCGAGGTTGTTGATCGTGCTGCCGAGGCGGTTTTGCACCGCGCCGAGCGTGCCGCGCAACGAGCTGACCGAGTTGATGGCCGAGTCGATGCTGGTGATCGCCGTCGTGGTCGAGCCGGTCGAGCCGATGTCGAGCGAGTTGAGCGACAGCGAGGTGCTGAGCGCGGCCGACAGGCTGACCGACAAGGTGTCGATGCCCTGCGTCGTGCCGAAGCCGACCTGGAAGCTGACCGAGCTAGAAGAACCGTCGAGCAGCTTGATACCGGAGAACTCGGTCGAACGGCCGATTCGGTTGACTTCGCTGACGAGGCTCTGGAACTCTTCGTCGAGCGTCGACTTGTCTTGGTCACTGACCGAGCCGTTGCTCGACTGAATGGCCAGTTCACGAAGCCGGACCAGAATGGAGCTGACCTCATTGAGGGCGCCTTCGGCCGTTTGCACGAGCGAGATGCCGTCATTGGCATTGCGCTTGGCTTGGTCGAGCGAACGAATCTGCGAGCGCAGTCGTTCGGAAATTGCCAGGCCGGCGGAGTCATCCGCGGACGAGGAAATGCGCAGGCCGGTCGAAAGTCGGCGGAAGTTGCCGCCCAACTTGTCGGACACGCCGGCCAGGTTTCTTTGCGCGTTGATCGACGCGACGTTTGTGTTGACTCGAAGTCCCATATCTTCCCTGTTGCGTAGCTCTAGTGGTGTGTGTGGCGCTTGAACGCGCCTGCAATGTCGATCGGCACAACACCGAGAGGCAACTGAAGTGGTTCCGTTGGATTCTTGGTCGCACTGTGCCAAATGACCACATACTGCCAATGCCAACGTCACCTGACGTGTGCATGTGGTGCCAAATCCATCAGTGCAAACGGGCCAGTAGCGCGCACCGTTGTTCGCACCGCAGGTATCTGCGCGGCTGCAAGTCGTCCTGACTGCTACCCCGGTGGCGATCGAAGCTGGGCGCACGGGCGGCACGCTCAGCTGCGCGATGCCCCCCATTTCCCTGGTGACACGTAACATCCCGGATTCGCGACTCGGCTGCGGAGGCCGCTTCGAATGGATTGCTGGGGTTGTTGATGCCTTCTGCCACAACCAGCATCGAAATCTCGTCGGCGGCCTTGCGGCACGCCTGGTCAAATGAGCGAGCTTGCGCAAGCAGTCGTTCGCAGATCGCCAATGCAGATGCCGAGCAACGCGCGAGACGCACAGGACCACAAACGCCAAACGGCGCCGCATCCGAAGGTGCGGCGCCGTTTGGCGGGTATGAGAGTTGCCTCTCGTTGTGCTGTTAGCCAGCGACGGCCTAGCCGAGTAGCTGGAGGGCGGACTGCGGCGCCTGGTTGGCCTGCGACAAGACCGAGATGGCGGCCTGCTGGAGGATGTTGTTCCGCGTCAGCTGGGCAGTTTCGTAGGCGACATCGACGTCGCGGATTCGCGATTCGGCAGCGCTGAGGTTCTCAGTCTGGATGGCCAGGTTGTTGATCGTGCTGCCGAGGCGGTTTTGCACCGCGCCGAGCGAACCGCGCAACGAACTGATCGAGTTGATGGCCGAGTCGATGCTGGTGATCGCCGTCGTGGTCGAACCGGACGAGCCGATGTCGAGCGAGTTGAGAGACAGCGAGGTGCTGAGCGCGGCGGAGAGACTGACCGACAAGGTGTCGATGCCCGCCGTCGTGCCGAAGCCGACTTGGAACGTGACCGAGCTCGACGAGCCGTCCAGCAGCTTGACGCCGTTGAACTCCGTGGAGCGGCCGATTCGGTTGACTTCGCTGACGAGGCTTTGGAACTCTTCGTCGAGCGTCGCCTTGTCTTGGTCACTGACCGAGCCGTTGGACGACTGAATGGACAGTTCGCGCAAACGGACCAGGATCGAGCTGACCTCGTTGAGGGCACCCTCGGCGGTCTGCACGAGGGAGATGCCATCATTGGCGTTGCGCTTGCCTTGCTCGAGTGAGCGAACCTGCGAACGCAAACGCTCGGAGATGGCGAGGCCCGCTGCGTCATCGGCTGCGGTGGAGATGCGGAGGCCTGTTGACAGGCGACGGAAGTTGCCACCAAGACGCTCACTAACCGTTGAGAGGTTCCGTTGTGCGTTGATGGAGGCGACGTTGGTATTGACTCGAAGACCCATGCTTTCCCTGTTGTCTCTACGGTAAGTGCCCGAAAGGCGGGCAGTGATACCGAGATGGTCGGCCTAGGTGCTGAATGCTTGAGCGTTGGCAGAGGCAAAACCCTGTGCTTGTCGTTGATTACGTCGGTTTGGCGCAGCCACTGTCGCGAACAGTGCGATGCCATCGAGATTGGCGTTCGGTGCGGCCGAAGATTGTTTTCTGTTCGCGGCGCTGAGGCATCTTCGTACACCGCGACTACGAGTGTCTCGTTGTTGGCCGGCACTCCTGCCACATGCCCGGTTCTTCGCCGTGATGGTGCCTGCGTGATGATGCCTGCGAGAACGCGTGCGCCTATACAGTTCTATTAGTGCGCTGCAACGCGGGGGTGGTTCGGCGGCTGCCATGCGGGTGCGCCACCAACGCAAAACAGGCGGCATCCCCCGGATTGGAGGATGCCGCCTGTTTGCGGTTGGCTTCGCTTGGGGGGTTCTTATTAGCCCAGGAGCTGGAGCGCCTGTTGTGGTGCCTGGTTGGCCTGCGCCAAGATCGAGATACTGGCCTGCTGGAGGATGTTGTTCCGCGTCAGCTGGGCAGTTTCGTAGGCGACGTCGACATCGCGGATTCGCGATTCAGCAGCGCTGAGGTTCTCGGTCGTGATGGCGAGGTTGTTGATCGTGCTGCCGAGCCGATTCTGCACCGCGCCGAGCGTGCCGCGCAACGAGCTGACCGAGTTGATGGCCGTGT
>CAXBFC010000203.1:0-13759 GCA_963974725.1 uncultured bacterium
CCTTGCGGAGCCTCACGACTCCAATCTGGGTGTCCACTTTCCCGGGGCAAGATCACCCTTTTGGCGACAGGATGACGACGGACGCCGGAGGTTTATCTGGTGACCGTCGCAAGAGGTTGAGCGCAACCATCATGGATTGGACACGCCCTGCGGGCGTGCGATCTGGAATGTGGGTGTTCTCGCAACGAGGTTCTTAAGGAGGTGATGAACAAGGTTTGGGCGATGGTCGTTGGGCAGAAGGTTCAACGGCATGGAGCGCGCCAATGAAGTCGCTCCACACTTGTCCGCTTGGTTGGAGCGGAGAGGTGAACAGGAAGTTGTAGGTGACAGTTGTGAACTATCGGTGTGAAGCCACATCCGTGACGGGGTTCGTCCAGCAGCTTGCGTGCTGCTACGTCCGTCACGGCTATCATTCCTATGTCGTCGGCGAGATCCCGGCACACAAGGACCCGTGTGTTGTCGATGCGCGCATGGTTGAGCGCTATGAGCTTGGCGTGTCGAAGTTCGTGCGCGCACGGCGCAAGCGAGCGGGGTTACCCAATGTTCAGTATCTGCGGTTCCGGCGGTTCTTCGTGCTATGTGCCACTGAGCCGAGGGAGGGGCATCGCTTCTACGGGGAACACGTAGCCCGCCAGATTCGGAACGTCCGTGAGCAGCCGATTGCGTTCGCTGGTTACTCGATTGGTTGGCACCGCGGTGTGGATCGGCGCTGGCACGTGTCGGTGCGCATCCATCCGGAGCGCTACCGTTCCATCAAGGCGTATCTGCTTGAGATAGCGCGGAGGCGGTCGGTCGAGCAGCTTGCCGGTGAGTTCGCGGGGTTGAGGTTCGAGCCATACGCACCGGTTCGGCGGCAACTGCTGTCGCTCCTGAAGGCGGTCAATCGGGAGCGCAAAGTCGCAGGGATGGCGAGGGTGCCGGTGGATTGTCTGCGACTGCGGCGGGCGGTCGTGCGACCCTTCGGCTGCAGGCCTGAGAGCGAGGACGCGGAGCGGATGAACCTGCGAGATGCCAGATGAGGTGTCTCCGCTACTGTGATCGGTGCGGCACACCATGGGCGCGCCACGTGGTGCGATGTCCTGGTTGTGGATGTCGAAGGCACTCGATGATCAGGTTGTGCACTCTGACGGTCGCGGGCACCTGGCTCGTGTGGGTGATCTGGTCGAGTTGGTGACGCAGGAGTAGGTGTCTTTTTCTGGCGTGAACGGCTCGCATGATTCCCTGGGCATTTGGTCTGCGGCGAGTTGCCGCCGATTCCTGCCCGACATCATCGCACAGCTAGGTTGAGCGCTACCGTGCTGAGTTGCGGACGCTACTTCCCGGCCCTGCGCCGCTTTTCCTCCATGTCGCGGATGCGTTTGTAGTTCATGTAGTGGAGCACAGCGCGCAGGTCGTCAGTCTGCGCGAACACACTCGCTGTGAAGAACTCGTTGATCGTGGCTTCGCGCTCTTGGAGTTGCTGTGCGAGATAGTGCAGTCCAGCCGGGTCATGGCTGTGCGCTTCACGAACGTTCCGCCACCAATTCTGTGCTGGCTTGGCAGCGTGCTCGAGGCTGAGTATCCCTTCGATTTTATCGAGCTCAGCAACAAACCACCGTGGCGTGCCGCGCATCGGCTCGGCCTCATCGGCCTGAGCGATGATGGCTCGCGCGAGCTGACTACCGTTTTGGTCAACATCTTGTCGAGTCCCAAACCGGAAGCGAGCCTGGGCTCCTCGTTCAATCGTCGTGCGGTTGACGTCGATGCGATGGATGGACTCGTCGGCTTGCAGGAACCTCCACACGGTCGGCTCTAGCGCCGCAGACGCGACGCGATCCAGGGCGCGTGCACCGGTGCGGTGTTTCGCCGCTCGTTCGGCTAAGGCGCGGACGGCGCCGCGCGAGAGATGCAAGTCTGCACCATGGGCGGCGAAGAATGACTGCGTCCGACGCAGCCACGATTGCTGCGGTTCAACCAGGATGCGCTCGAGCACGTCAACGTCGAGGGGCTGCACTTCGGCAATGGTGTTCAGGCGGCCGACGAACTCGCGGATCATGCCGAACTCGATCAGGTCTTCGACTCCTACTGGCGGCCGTGTTGGCTTCGTCGCGTTGCGTTGCGATGGACCGGAGCGGAACCCGATGTCGTCAGCAGCCTGCGTGCGCCGCCGCACAATGTCATCGATGCCTTCGAACGCACCGGCAAACACGAAGAAAATGCCGTCAGTTCGCATCGACTTTCGCTGATCGCCAAGTTCAAACGTGGCCCGGATGCCATCGAGGAGCTTGAGTAGCGCGTTTTGAACACCGGCGCCGGATACGTCGCGCATGGCCTCGGAAGTACCGCGGATCTTGTCGACCTCATCGATGAACACCATGCCGCGCTCGGCGGCGTCCATGCGGCCGCCGGAAGCTAGGTAGAGCGTGCGCAGGATGTTCTCTACCTTGTCACCTACGTATCCTGCTTCGACGTAGTTCGTGGCAGACACCATGGCGGTCGGAACGTTGAGGAGTTGGGCGAGCTCGCTCATGAGTTGTGTCTTGCCGCAGCCAGTCGGGCCGAGGAGCAGGGCGTGCTGCTTCCCGAACTTCGAGCCCGTTTCGTGACCACGACGAGCGACGCCGAGGTAGTGGCGGTAGGCGGCCATCGCGAGTGCGCGTTTGGCCTGGTCCTGACCTACGATGTGGCGATCGAGAGCGGCGACGAGTTCCAGCGGGCGGGGGATCAGACCGTTCTCTGAGACCATGTAGCTCACGACCAGACCCTCCCGGCCAGTGCTTGCACTTCTTGGGCAGTGGCCACGATGCCCTCGGCGACGGCAAGACGCTGAGCAGTCGGTTGCGCGACGGTGAGGAAGTTGTAGCCGACGCCGCCATCCTCGAGGCTGTCGAACAGTGCGCAGCGCGGCATCGTGTAGAAGTCGATGTTTGTGCCACTGGCCGCCATGCCTCGGGCCAACGCCGTGCCTGGCAGCACGGTTTGCACGTTGGGGTAGAAGCCGGTGATCGTGACGCCAGTGTCTGCGATGGCATGCGCAAGGGCGCGCGTGTCCGTCAGTGTGGCGGTGGTCTCGAGCAGTTCGCCTTCGATCGACATGCTGCCGAACATCAGCGAGATGCCGAGGCGGATCCCATGCGTTCGTGCCCAGCGCATGCGTTCGAGCACGACGCTGCGGGTGACGGCAGGCTTGTGAATGGCGCCCAGCACCGAAGGCGAACCGGACTCGACCCCGGTGTAGAGGTAGGTGCAGCCGTGCTCGGCAAGTTCGGCGACGCGGCGCTCGGTGAGAGTGGGCAAGTAGACCTGGCAACCCCACTCGCGGCCGAGTTGACGCAAGAGGGGGAGTAGCTCGGAGCTCGAGCTGTTGCCGGCCGGGAAGATGCTGTCCTGGAAGTAGAGGGCGGCTTCGGGCGTCCGCGCGGCGAGCTCTTGAACCCAGGCGTAGTCACTCGTGCGGATCACACTGCCATCGCGGTTGGCCTCCGCGCAGAATGTGCACTTCCCGTAGGAGCAGCCGCGCGACACCATCAGTGGGATGGTCGATGGTGCGTCAAAGACGTCGAAGCGGGGATAGCGTTCGGGGCAGATGAGCGGGCGCGGGTCGCGGTGGCGGCTTTGGCCGCGGTCGAATGCGAGTGGCGCTGGCCATGCGCTACAGGCAACGGTGAAGCGACCGCAGACGTCTGCAGCTTGGATGTCTGCGGGGGTGAGTGACTCCGTGAAGGCTGGTGGGTCGACGCCTCCGGTGAGGAATCGTTCGAGCAGCCAGCGCAGTATGGCTCCGGCCTCGCCGGCGACTGAGACGTGCACACCGGCGAGTCGCGTAGCGGCCTTCTGCTCGATGTCGTTCTCGTGCGGACCGCCGACGATGACGAGTGTGGTTGGTGATACCTGCGCGGCAATGTTGGCAATGCGCGCGGTCTCTTCGATCGCGGCCGTAGAGGTCGAGATGCAGAGTGCTTTGACCTTGCGGCTGCTGAGCAGTGCCTTGAGCTGGTGGTCGAACTCGGGACTCGGTTCCCGCGGGTCCAAGTAGCTCACTTGGCGATCAGGATTCTCGATTGCGAACGGCCCGATCGCGGCGAAGAGACTGCTTGGGACTCCTTGGAACTTGAGGCGGCCCGGGTAGGGCGCGTGGATGAGAAGGACCTCGGTTGGGTCCACGGCTTGTCGGAGGGTGATCATCCGTTATTGATCCTAGATCCGAAACTGGGATAATCCAAGTGGGGATGTAGGATCTTGACTCTTCGCCACCCCGTATGCCCAGAACTACCCATACGCCTGAATACAAGGTCCTGCGCGGGCTCCTGCGCGAGCTCAGGGACCGGCAGGGCATCATGCAGTCTGACCTAGCAGAGCGGCTGGAAGTGCCGCAGTCCTACGTCAGCAAGTCAGAGAATGGGGAGCGGCGGCTGGATGTTCTCGAGGTTCGCACCTGGTGCATTGCGTTGGGCGTGCCGTTCGTCGACTTCAGCAAGGAGTTGAACAAGCGGTTGTCGAAGATGGCTTAGGTCGGCTTGGTTCGGTCAACGTGGTTGCTGGGCACTGTGAGTGTCCTCTGGCTGGTCGCGCTGGCGTTACGGCTTGCACACTTCCTGGGCAGCACGTTCTTGAGCCTCGAACGGAGTCGCCCGCTTCCACGCCGATTCGTAGACTTCAAGAAACGCCCGCGTTACTGCCGCGTGTCGCAGTTCGATCAGGTGCCGCAGGACGACGCCTTCGGCGTAGAGTTCCGTCTCTGTCGCGTGGAACCCAGGCACAGCGAGCAAGACAACGTTCTCGTCGACGATGGCTAAGCTCAGTGAGAGCGGTGACCCAGCCTCGACTTCCACGAACCGCTGGCGAAGCAATGGGTGTGGTTCCATCTCGGTGATCCAGTGGATGCCTTCAGCCCGGTGGTCGGGCCGCACGAATACGAGCCGACGCACGGCAACGCCTTGGCCGAGTAGCTTGTGGTAGAGCGCCAGAAGTTCGTGATCAGGTGCATCGTCGTCGAGGTGAACAAGCAGTAGACTGCGTTTCGCCTTCCGAAACACGCGCGTGTATCCGATGCCGTGAAGAGCTCCATCGAGTTGGACCCGTGCCACTCGATTGCCGGCGGCGCGCACCATGAACCCGACGAGAAGGAGGGCGCAGAGGGCGCCAGCGGTTCCGCCTACGACCGACGGACCCGGTGCCCCGAGTAACGAGGCCGCTGTAGCCCCGAGTCCTGTTACCCCGAGTGCAATCTCGACTTCACTGGCAGTGAACGGAAACCAACTGAACTCCCTCTCCATGCGCTCTCCCCTCTCGAGAGTCGCACAGATCGCGGGCGCAACGCAATCGGTCAGTAGTGTGAGCCCGTTTCAACGCCCCTCGCGAGTGAGCGGATCGGTCGGGATGGCTGCGTCCACGAAGGCCTTGAGTTCAGCTCGGCGTTGTGCCGTCGTCTTGAGTGGGGTTCTCGACGGGTTCCCGTATAGGGGAGCGCTGCGGCCTTCGCGGTCAGCAATGCGAGCTCTTCGCTCCTTGGCTTCGGCGTCGACGACGGCCTTGTGGGCTTTGCTGAGAACGATGCGGGCCAAGCTTGAGACCATCTGCTGGTGTGCGATGTAGTCGTGGTATTCCTTGATGCCGTCCATGCATTCGGCGTAGCACCTGGCGAGTCGCTGTGCAGCGGTGTCTCGAACTTCGCCATCGAGCACCTGGTCCTCGATGTACTCCAGGCTGATGCCGCGGTCGCGGTTGAGCGACTGGAAGTAGGCCTGCGGGTCGCTTCCTACGTTCTTGAGTAGTCGGAACGCGCTGATCATCTGCTTATCGTTGGTTGCTTGAACGTACCCGCGCACGATGTCGCGCATCGCGGCGCAGATCAGAAGCGGCGACTCGCGGCCTGACAGATCGGCGTTGGACATGAAGATGTATCCGTGTCCGCGTGGGCTGATCAGTTTCTTCTCTTTGAGCGGTGGGGCAGCGGGTTCGCCATTCTCCTCAAGGTGCTCCGCCTTCGTACTGCCGTCCTCGAAGACGTCAAAATGGGTTATGCCCAGCGCGGCATCTGTGGCTAAGCGGAAGCGCTCCTGCATTCGGCGTTCGTTCCCCTCGATTCGCTCGATCTCGCTGAGATTCGTACCCGGTCTGGAGGTGGTGCGATAGCTCCCGCGATCGAGCAGGCCGAGTTCGAACAGAGCCTTTTGGCCAACGGCCACCTTAAGGCTGGTCAATTGGCCGACCGCCTTGTGGAGGGTGTCCATCTCTGCCTGCGCCTTGCGCACGTGGTTGATCCAATTCGAGACGATCTTTACTTCCGCGGGATCGCGGAGGATGACTGAGCCATCGTACTCAAGTAGGCGAATAAGGAACGGGCGCTCCGAGCCGTCGAACTTCGACGCCATAACGTGGTTCGGCTTGAGCCGGTTCTCTGCCGCAAGGAGATCGCCGGCCCGCTCCGCTTGGTTGTGATCCTTGGTTTGCGAAGCGTTCACGGGGGAAGAGTTCGATGCATTCTGCTGCCCTTCGACGGCATCGCGGAACTCCGTCGTGACCTGCTGCTCGTGCTTGTGCTCGTCCGGCTCCGGAATGTTCGCAGGCAACATCGCAAGAATGAGGAAGAACGCAAGCGCCGGCAAGGACGCGATCAACGCGAACGGCAGGGCCATGAGGGCGATGTGCGTGACGAACCCCGCTAAGATTCCGAACCCAAGGCTCGAGACCAGGCTCGTCTGGTTCAGCGCGTAGTAGAGGAACGTCACTGCGCCAACGAGCATTGGCGCAGTGAGGCGCACCTTGTTGAACGAGACCGTAGTGGTGGAATACCACAGGCCCGCGCGCTTGCGGAACTCGGGAGACTGCACTCCTTCTCGTAGGTGCTGTATTGCGGCGCGGCGATCCTTGCGCAGCAAGCCGAACCATGCCCGGGAGGTGCTCGCGGCCCAACGCAGCTCTCCCTTGAAGTAGTGAAACAGATTGGACTTCTTCTCCATCATTCTCTTTCCAATGCTTGGTGTGCCGTTCGTCAGCGATTCTCAGAGCACAATGGAAGCATCGGGGGGTGGTCAAGCCAAGGTCGAGTGCGTCGGAAACGCTCGCGGTGGAGGTCGCTGGCAGTTCAGCGTAAGGCGGAGGGCAAGGAAAGGTGCGGGAGTCCGTTCCAGGAACAACCTGTGGTCTCAACCGCTACGAACATCAGATGATGTCTTCGCGAAATGCCAGCAGCTTGGCGAACAACTCCGAGTCCGGAGCCAGCAACGGGAACATCGAGTGACCGCCTTCGGTGTCGGCGTCGAACGCTTCGGCGATGCGCCAAGCCTCAGCCTCGTCGAACTCGTTTTCACCTTCGCCGAGATCGATGAGGGCCTCGGACCAGGCGTAGCGAACTCCGACGAACGCGATTGTCAGCACATCCTCTGTGGTTAGATCGAGCCGGTAGGGGGCACTCATCGTGATTCCCTCACGGTCGCGGTCTGCCATGCCTGCGGTCGGAAGCCACCGCGTCGCAGCCATTCATCGAGCGACAAGACGGTTTCCGCAAGCTCCTCGACGCGAGGCACAACGGCGCCCCATTCGAGGTCCTGCGGAGCTGCATTCATGATTCGTTCGGCAAGCTCGACAATACGTGCCAGGGCCCTGTCAGGATCCATCGGCAACCTCCAGCGAACTGGATGCTGAGTCGGTGAGGATAAGATCCTCGACCGACGAGTAGAACTCGTGGCCGGGCCCCACGATCAACGAGTCGAGCACATCGATGCCGAGCAGTTCACCGGCCTGCTTGATTCGCTCGGTGACGGCCCTGTCTTCAGGTGATGGTCTAACATCCCCAGTCGGATGGTTGTGTGCGATGACCAGCGCTGCCGCGTTGGCCAGGTAGGCACCCTTGAACACCTCGCGGGGATGAACGGGCGCGGACTGCGCCGTGCCCCTCGAGACCACGTGCACGTGAGTCACGTAGAGCCTCGTGTTGAGGTAGAGCGCGACGAAGTGCTCGCGATCGGCATCTCCGATCAGCTCGCGCAAGAGCGCGGTTACGTCGATGGCGCACCGGACCGGTTGGCCTGGTCTGCGTTCGATGGAGAGCTCAAGACGAGTCTCGAGCATTCGAATCGCCGGTGTGATGAATGGCGATGGTCGGGTGATGCGTGGTGGCATCCTCTTCTTGGTCTGCTGTCTGCGTGTCATTCCGCCTCCTTGATTGCGGTTTGGGGTTCACGCCGCGCCCAGACATTTGCGAGGCGAGGTGCGAACCCCAAGACCGGTGGCGTGCACGCAGGTTGGTGGACGTCGTCGCGACGTTCAGAACCTTGGTGGAACGGACTACCCGAGAAACTGCCGCCCGAAGGCGGCAGAGAAAGAACACTGCCCGAGTGACCTCGAGCATCAATTCTCCGAGGGTCGCACGGTTCGGTGCGCTAAGCAAATCGCGCAAGCTGCGCTCTGCAGCTGCCGTTTGGAGCCGTCCGTCGGTATGGGCCTTCGCCAGAACCAGGCCCATGCTGGCGGGCGGTGCTGGGGCAGATCGTGGGGATCAACGTTCCCCACCTGCCGGTGGAGAGTCAGGAGGGAGGGCCTTCAGGGTTGTGCGCGAGTGCCAGGTGCCGATGGCAGAGAACGAAGGAACCGTGACCCGGAGGGCGCAGCAGGCGCGGAGTGTCTGGCGCGGTTCTTTCCTCCTAACCGATGAACTCCGTGGGTTAGTGTGCAGGTTGCAGGTGAATCGATGTGCCAACTCGGGCATGACTAACGTTCGTCGGGCGCGCGCTGCGCGTTCCGTAGCTCTGCGGTGGCTGGATTGGTGCTGTCACTCAGCGACAGTTTGCGTGGTGCAGCTGTTGCGAGATCGCCCTTCCCTAGAGGGGGGGGCGAGCGCCTCACGTGTTGCACAGGGTTTGTGCTCCCCAGCTTGCCGAAACGAGCAGCCGTTTTGCGTGCTGGTGCTCAGGAGCATGTCAGGCCAACAGCAACATCCTCCCGTAGCATTCATGCCAAGCGACTCTGCAGAGAAGATCGCAGTGCTACTTATGGAGAAGGCGGACGCGCACGACTACGCTAGCGGCCCGCTCGGCGCGCGGCGGTACTTCAAGGGGATCGAGTGCCGGATTTCCAATCCGGCGTTCGCCGGATGGAACCCCGCCGGGCCTAGTAATTACGACAATGAAAAAGGGATCCAAGTGATGGAAACAGACGCTCGTCAGCAGCAAATCAAGGCGACTAATCAGGCGATAAAGCTCGTTACTGACGTTGATGTGTCAACGCTCGGACGTCGTGCAGAACTGACTGCCACCCTGAACTTCGAGGACGTCGTGCCGCACCTCGAGAGAATGCAGGATGTGTTCGTGAAGTTGGGTGAGCGCAGGATCGATATTCTACCTACACAGGAGTTGAAGAAGGTCCAAGGCGCTGCAGCATCATTGACAGCGCTCATCGAAAAGGTCCGAGGTTTTTCGGTCGAGTCAGGCAACCCCGGGGAGGCATGCCAGGGCATCAAAAACGAGATCCTCGGAGCCTATGACGGGATCGTGCATCCGCTTCTCGTGCCGCTGTCGTTCACCGCCGTACAGACTACTGATTACGCGAGTCGGGAGCGTGAGGCCGAAGGTCACGGTGCGCGGCTCAAGACCGAGCATGACAACATGCTCGTGTTCATCGAAGACGCGAAGAAGGGTGCACAGCGAGCACTAGAGGCTGTGCAGGAGCAGGCTGCGCAAGCGGGCGTCTCGACCAACGCTCAAGTGTTCAACAAGGAGGCCGAGGACCGTAGTAACTCAGCCGCTTCCTGGATGACAGCAACCATCTGGTTGACTTCCATCACAGGTGTAGCCGCCCTTGGGGGGCTCATGCTTGCATTCTACTGGACCCCGGGCTCGCCGGCCGAAGCTATTCATTTCGTTGCAAGCAAGCTAATCTTGCTGTCTGCGCTGACTGTCGCCACCGTCTGGTGCGCTCGCAACTATAGATCCCACAAGCATAACGAGACCCTTAATCGACATCGGGCTCATGCACTCATGACGTTCAAGGCATTTGTTGAGGGCACATCTGATGTTCATGTGAAGGATGCCGTCCTTGTTGAGGCGGCGCAGGCAGCCTTCACCGGTCGAACGACTGGCTATGAATCAGCCGGTAGCTCCCAATTGCCAGGAGGGAGAACGAACAGCGATTCGCTTCGTTCGGCTGTGGCGAGAATCAGCCCTTCGGTTGCGCCAGAGAGCTCCTAGCGGCGTTCTGTTCAATGCAGGAGGCGCCGCTCCAGGTGGTCAGAACCCCAGACGCTTCAGCTCAGCTCGCAGCGCCTGGCTAACCAGGCCTTGAATAGTGCTCGGTTCCGCCTTGCCCATCTGGCACTCGAACACCGCCCGCCGTGCGCGCTGGTAGAGGTCTGCAGGGATCCTCGTGTTGAGTTGTGCATCGGAGTGCGAGCGGCCCACGGATGTGTGCGTCGGTTCCAAGACCGATCCCGCTGAGTTTACTGCGCCGACTTTGATGAATGCGCCAACATCGGGGTCGAGGATCGTGCGGCGTTTTGCGGCGACGTCGTCAGGCGCGGAGTCTGCCCTCGTTCGCTCTAGGGCATCGGACATCTTGCGTTCAACCATGCGTAGCTACCTCCTGGTGAAGTCCGGTGAGTTTGAGAAGCTCGCCGAACACTTCGTCTAAGTCATCCGTTCCTTGCTGGCCGGCGCGGCCCAAGTTCCACACGGTGGTTCGACCCTGCGGTGCCAACTTGAACACGTCAAGGTCGCGGACAGCGGCGTGCATCACATTGATGCCGATGGATCGCAGCGCGTCGCGGGCATCCCGCGCGAGTCGCGCCCGTCGCCTGACCTTGTTGAGCACAACGGTTGCGATTGGCGGCGTCGCCGGATGGATACTGGTTGCGTAGTCGAGCTGGGCCCTTGCCTCCGCAAGAGACTCAGCGTCGAGGAATGAAGCGGCGATCGGAAACACCGCGAAGTCCGACAGCACGAGCAGGGTCCTGGTCACCTCCCCCAGCCCCCCAGGTCCATCGCAGATGACGATCCCGACTTGCTCGGCGAGATCGAGCACCTGGCGTGGCACGGCATTCGGCTGAGTGAGGTCGAC
Source organism: uncultured bacterium (assembly GCA_963974725.1). Taxonomy (GTDB): domain Bacteria; phylum Planctomycetota; class UBA1135; order UBA1135; family UBA2386. The sequence continues at coordinate 11,032 of CAXBFC010000203.1, forward strand.
GGAGCCGAGTGGCATACTTGGCGCATACTCCGCCATCCAACGCGACGACGAACGCTGCGCATCGGCGTCGAAGAAGCCGACCGAGTGGCCACGCTCCGCGAGCCAGCATGCGAAATGAAACGATAGCGTCGACTTGCCGACGCCGCCCTTCTGGTTGACGAACGAGATGATCATGCTTCCTCCTCCTGGGATGTTCTTCGTCTCCAGCATGCTCACATTCTTGGCGAGCGCGCAAGATAGAAAGTGATGCGCCTACGGACCTAACTGGCGAGGTAGCTAGGTGGCTAGCTCGGTCGTCGAGCAAACCCGCGAAAACGCTTTGGAGAAGGCTGCAGGACGCACGTTCGTGGCTGACCGAGATCAGGTCTTGCGTGAATCTGCGACCTGGGCGAGGGTGAGAATGGACTCGCTTTGGCGGGTTGTTGAACTACGGGAGAGGGACGATGGACGAGTAGGCGTTGCCGTTCGGGCAAAGAAAAAGCAGCCCTGGGGCTGCTCTTCTGCATGGCGGATCGCGAAGGACCCTGATCGTTGCTGACAGGTTCACCCTAGCGCGATTCTTCCGTGTTCGTCAACGCCTCGAATCGAGGCGGTCGTCGTCGTGCACTTTCTCTCGCATCCACAGGAGGAGAGGGTGGCAAGACGGAAGAAGGATATCGCTCGCGACGAATTTGCGGGCAACTACACGCTGGCATTTCGAGAGGAACTGCACGCGATTCTCGGTGCCTACCGAGGCGGGTTGGTCGGCAAGGACGAACTGCGAGTGTTTGCCGCGATGCTCGAGCATCGCGCACTGCACAAGAAGAGCAAGGTCGACATGCATCGCATCGTCAACGCGCATCGGTCGGTGTCGCGTTCGCTATCGCGTGCTCGCATCGAGAGGATCGTCGGCAGGCTCGAAGAGCTAATCGCTGGCGTGCCCAGGGGCGGCAAGAAGGTGGCGGTGTCGCGCCGCATGATGCACTACATCGCACGAGGTCGGGCTACCTGCTCGGAGGCTGTGGTTCTGTTCTACTACTGCCTGCGACGTATCAAGCAGCGGATCCGGCGTGAGTTGCTTCTCGAAGGAGAGCGCTATGCGCGCATCCGCTACGTGGATGTTGCGAAGGCCTCTGGATGCGCCAGAGCTACACTGTGCCGGGCCGTCGCGCGGCTCCGGTGGAGTGGCTACCTAGAGACGGTTGAGGTGCACAAACTCAACGAGAACAGCGAGGGCGGCCTTTACGTCGATGGGCCGCAGGTCTCTCTGATTTGTCCGACCGGTAGAGGTGGCGTTGGGCGGCCAAAAACGACAACTCCGACGGCCGTTTTTAACAACGCCCCTAGGTCGTTTTCGACAACGCTAGATAACAAGGATCCTAAAACAGGGATCCCTAACAGAAGGGGTCACCGTTTCCGGTTGTCGTCGCAAGGCGGGGTCCTGGTGGCTGCGGTCGTCGAAACGCCGGACTCGCCAGATGCGGAGTTCTCGCGGATCCAGCAGCGTGCGCGGCAGATGCGGGAGTCGTTTGCGGACGCGATCGCGTAGCAAGAGCGATGCAGGCGTGATAGCGCACATGCGGTGAGTGGCTGACCATAACGATGGACAGCTAGGTGGAACGGAACGCTGCGCAACCAACTGGAGGTATGCGTATGAGCTATAGCTCTTCCGGCGGTCCTGAGGATCGCAACAAGTCAACGAACGAGCGTCCTATTGATGAGGTGCGCTTCGGTCGTTGCAAGGTCGTCGTCTGGGCCAACAAGACCCAGAACGGCGACATGTTGAACTTCGTTCCGACCCGTCTCTACAAAGACGGCGAGGAGTGGAAGGAGTCACCGTCGCTTGGTGTCGCCGAGCTTCTGCCAATGGCGGAAGCTCTGTGCGAGGCCTTTCGACGTGCGACTTCACCGAAGGAGTAGTCAAAGTCGTGTCGTCCAACTTGGGCGACTAGGTTCTTTCTGATGTTTCGATGAAGGCATGCAGCGCGACGACTTCCACCTAGCTCCTTGTTCTGTCACGAGGCCGACGCGCCTCCTGATCGGACAGGTCGTGTTGTCCGCTCGCCATCGTCCTTCGTGGATGGTGACACGTCTGCTCCTGGGCCGTTCTCGCGCCTGCTGAGCGCCGTGCGCAAGGACTACTCGGCCGATGGCCTGCGTTCCTCCTTGACCCGGCGCCCTTGCGGCGCCCTCGCCCTACCGACAGACGTGTAACCAACCTTGAAGGAGGAAAACGATGGATGAGAACAACAACAGACCAGTGCATGAGATCAGGATGGGTGGCGTGAAGGCCTCCATTTGGAAGAACGAGACGAAGACTGGCGGGAGCTTCTATTCCGCAAGCTTCCACACGCTCTACCGAGACTCAGAGGGCAGTTGGCGCCGGTCGTCGAGCTTCGGTCGCGAGGACTTGCTCCTGCTGGCAAAGGTCGCCAACGAAGTGCACACCTACATGGTGCTGCAGGTCGTGCCGGTGGCCGACGACAGCGACGACGGCGACAGCGACGAGATCGAGTAGCTCATGCCACTCTGCCCGGCGTCTTGGCGCCGGGCCTTTCTGTCGTGTGCAAGGCGGTGGCGTTGCCACTGCCCGATGCTCGGCCGAATGGAGCGCCCGCTCCTCCACTCAGCAAGGCCGCCCGCCAGCGGAGCTGTCACTTGCCGTGCACCGCTCCGTCGCTCTACGCGCGCCGTGTCCTCTCAATCGGTGCGCCTGCACGGCAGGCGCGCAGTGTCTTGTCTTTCCCTC
>CAXBFC010000204.1:0-13695 GCA_963974725.1 uncultured bacterium
GCGCTGCGCGGTGGGTCTACAGACCCGCCTGCGCGGACCTCGGTCGTCTTCCTTGGCTGTGGGCCATTCGGACGCACTTGCCTGCGTCGCTGGTGACTTGCTACTCGCTCTCTTTTGGATCTGGTGTCGCTTCTGGTTCGGATTCGGATTCGGATTCCGGCTCCGGATCGGAGGATGCTTCGGGTGCGAGTTGCGCGAGCTTTTGAGACAGCTGCTGTTCTTGGCACGGGAACCCGAGGATCGCATCGGCGCGCGACAAGAATGCCTGCGTAACGCGTGCGCGTGAGGCGTGGTGAATCAGCAGCACGACGTTGGTGGACTCAGAGAGCTCTTTGATGCGGCGGCACCAATCGAACCGTCGTTCTTCACCTGGTGGAACATCGAGCACCACGATCTGGTCGCGGTGGGCGGCCGGGTTCGGGATCTCGCCGCGACCATGACGACGCAATTCGAGTCCGACTCGGCGACAGCTGAGACGCAGCGTGCGGAACACATCCGTCTGAATCACGAACGCCGACAGGATGCCCCGAATCGGCGCCAGCGGGATCTTCTCGAGGGCGGCATCATCGGCCCGGTGCGCGGCGAAGGCTTGGCCAAACGAGCCAGATTCACCGGCTTCGCCGCTGCCGGGCTCTAGCGGCCCCTTGTTCCAGCGTTCGGCGGTTGCGGTATCGATCGCGATGAAGCCTTGCGACTCCGGGAACTCGCCGACCTTCATCCGGAACCCGAACGTCACCAGGCTTGCTGTGCCCAGAATGCCATCGGGGTCGCTGCCAGTTTCGACCACGCCATGATCCTGCATGCGGAGTTCGAAGTTGCCGACCTTGGCGCGCAGTGCGTTGGAGAAGCCTGAGTAGAGCACGTTGCCAAGCTCTTGGAAGGCTTCGACGTCCTCGCCTTCGAGTTCTCCCTCCCTGCGTTGCAGGATGACGTCGTCCGGTGTCATCATCAACAGCCCGGCCATCGTGATGGCATCAGGCAGTTCGATCCCCGTCATGAAGGATTTGCCGGCATAACCCTTGTCCATCGCGCCTCGCGCAATCGCAGATGCCCGCGGCAGCGTTGCCACCAGCCGGTCCGGTTCCTGCATCTGCAGCTCGCCGCCATGAACCTGAATCTCACGGCCGACGAGCGAGCTCAGCGTCTCGCCAATGGTCGCGACGGTCATGCCCAGCAACTTCCGTAGTGCCGCGTTCGTGCCAAGTTTCAGCGTGGAAGCTGTCATTGCTGAGATCGATACCCCACAGCTATCCCTGGAAATGTACGCCGATGTCGACGAAGTGGTCACCCAGCTCGACGCGGACTGCGGAACGTAGTCCGGCGTGGCCGTCCGAGTTGATGTTGACGGAGCCCTTTCGGATGACGTGAGGCACCGACAGCTCCATCTGGTTGCCGGTGGCAACCCAGTCGTTCTTGAAGCTGCCCGTCAACATGTTGACGATTTCGCCGAATGAGTCGGCAATCTCTGCGGAGCCCGAATGCTCCGATGCTTCTTTCATCAACATCTTCGCTGACATCAGGCTCGCGAGGCGCTCACTGGTGCGCACTGCGAACGTGCCAGACCTGGTGCCGGTAAACCCGAGTAGGCCGATGACTTCGTCGCTGAACGTCGATGGCTCATCGCAGATCGGTTCCACGGATGTCGGAGTCAAGAACACCATCGTCTCGAGCACATCCCATGCGGACTTGCGCAGGGACTCAACGAGATGTGGTTCTAAGGTCTCCACCATGGCAGTCGTACTTAGGTCCGGAATGCGTGAGGTAGGCGATTGGCCTACTGAAGGAACGGCCCCAGAACCTTTCGGATGTTCTCGGGCGTGAATGGCTTCTTCAGGTAGCCATTCGCTCCTCGGCTCATCGCTTCGCTCGCGATTTCTTTGCTGCCTTCCGTCGTGATCATGACGATCGGCGGCGGGCTCTCGAGCGTCTCCGTGAGTTCCTTGACGAAGTCAAGCCCGTTCATGTTCGGCATGTTGACGTCAGACAAGATCAAGTCAAAGGTCGTGCCTGCGACGGCTTCGAGTCCCTGAACGCCATCGCCGGCTTCGTGGAATTCGGCGTGGTTGATTCCGGCTTGTCGGATGCCGCGCATGATGATCTTCCGCATGGTGGCGGAGTCATCGACGATCAGGACGTTCTTCGTCATAGTTGTCAATTGGTTGCACGGTCGTATCGGTTGCCAAACGACGGGATGTTCAATGCATCTGGCGACTGCCCGGAGTCGGCCATGGCACCGGCAACTGGGTGCACAGAATTGCGGCGTGCTGACCATCGCGGTCCGCGGTCAAACGTGCGCTGGGCGATTGCACGTGACGACTTTGTGGCTGCCGAGCCGGCGGTGTCGACTGCTTGCTGGTGACCTCCGGGCCAGGAATCGCCCATGGCGACGAGGTCAGCAGACCGCGTCAAGCATCGCTTGCCGTGCGTTCGATGCTGTGACATGGAGAGCAATTCCGCACCGGTCGCCAATGCAAAAAAGCACCGGGTTCTGGTCATTGACGACGATGACGGCGACTTCTTGATGTTCTTGCGCCGCAAGGACCAGCAAGAACTGAACGTGGAACTGCAGCGAGCCCGCAATGCGCACGAGGCGTTTGCCATGTTGCGTCAGCAGCACGCGGACGGGCGAGACAACAACATGATGATCCTGCTGGATCTGAACATGCCGAGCATGAACGGGATCGAGTTTCTCGAAGAACTGCGCGTCGACCCCGACCTGCGGGATTCGATCGTGGTGGCAGTCTCAGGATCCAGCGATCCGAGCGATGTGCGCGCTGCGTATAGCCATCACGTCGCGGCCTATGTCGTCAAGACCCCGGACTCAACAGCGAAGCTGATCCATCTGATCAAGGCATACTTCGACACGGTCACCATGCCGTCCCAGGCGAGCTGAGAGCCCCGGCGAACTGAGGCGCGGAGCACGCAGCGTGCGCGCGGCTACTCGGCGCCTTGCGCGCGATCGAGTTGCGCCTTCAAGCGCGCCATGACGTTGCTGTGAATCTGGCAGACGCGCGATTCGGTCAGCTCCATGATCTCGCCGATCTCGCGCATCGTCAGGCCCTCGTAGTAATACATGAGGATGATCAGGCGCTCCTTCTTGGTGAGGCTGCTGGTGATCATGTCGAGCGCGTCGCGCTGCTGGATCGTGTCGACCGGGTTGCTCGACTTGCGATCGGCGAGGATCTCGACCTTCTCAAGTTCCTTGTCGTCGTCACCATCGTCCCACTTCTCCGACAGCGAGAAGATCGTCTTGGCGTTGGCTTCGGCCTGATGCGCTTGCAGTTCGTCGAGGGTGATGTCGAGTTCCTTGGCGACTTCGGCTTGGTTGGGGGTGCGGCCGAGTTGGCCTTCGAGCGTGCGGATAGCGCGCTCGAGACGGTGCGCCTTCAGGCGAACGAGACGCGGGACCCAGTCTTGCGAGCGAAGCTCATCGAGGATCGAACCGCGGATACGCGTCGTGCAGTAGGTCTTGAACTTGATGCCACGCGACAGGTCGAAGCCGTTGATCGCATCCATCAGGCCGAACGTGCCAGCTGAGCTGAGGTCGTCGACGTCGATCGACTTCGGCAGGGTTTGCAGGACGCGCTCGGCGATCGTGCGGACGAGCGGCATGTGGTGCTCGATCAGCGTGTTGCGCAGGTTCTCATCGCGAGTGCGCTTGTAGGTCTTCCAGATGATCTCGAGTTCCGCGTCCGTCATCGACGTGTTTTGCGGCGAGGGGATCGTGGCCAGTGCCGGCTTGCGGCGACTCGTTGTCGACGTGCTGCTCGCAGCAGTCGTCCGCGTGGTTCGCGACGTGGTGCCGCGGGTTGAGATGGTGCGGGTGGAACGAGCGGCGACCGAGGACTTGGCCATGATTCAAACTCCAGCTTTATTGACGACGTAGGGACAGGCTGACGGGTGGGGACCCGCCAAGAAACCGGCGCACTGCATGGGGATGGCATGTGCATCGGGTTCGACTCCTGCGCCTCGATCTTGCATCGTAAAGCGCCTGTTTCCCTTGTGGTCGTCACCGGCGTTGCCGGTGCTGGTCGTGGTTGTGAAGACGGTGCTGGAGTTGGCGCGTTCCGCAATGAGAACGTTGCTGTGCGGACGTCATCCGCAGCGCCATTAGTTTTGTTGCCGTCTACCAAACCTCGCCTCATTTCGGGAACCAGGCTGCCATGGTCGGATTTGCATCCGGCCGAAGGCCCTATGGCTTTGCGTCATCGACTTTCGTCGACTTTGCCGTTTCGAGAAGCGGTTGGTGGGAGTCGAGTTCACCAAAGAGCAAGGTCCAGAAGCCCGGACCGGACTCCCATGATCGGCAGGAACTAGTTCGGCATTAAGCGTTGTCTTGGGAGAAACTTGAGAAGAACGCCGAAGTCGCCTTCCTAGCGCGGTTTGCGCCGCCGAAGTTTTTGGGGAGAGTTTTGCTCGGAATCTCCCCTCAAGGTCGGATCCGGCAATGCCGGATACCGCTGTCGCCCGTCTGGCGAGGTCTAGATATGTGGGCTAGTTGATCGTGACGAGCGCTTCGCAGCGGTGTTTGCCCAGCCTGCCGCGACCGCCGAGGAAGGCGAGGTCAATCACGAATCCGCAGCCAGCGATGACTCCGCCGCATCCCTCCACGAGCTGGCAGGCAGCGGCCATGGTCCCGCCGGTGGCGAGTAGGTCGTCGATCATCAGGACCCGTTCGCCGGGCACGACCGCGTCCTGGTGGATCTCGACGGCATCGGTTCCATACTCGAGAACATATTCGACCCGGTTGGTCTTCCACGGCAGCTTGCCAGGCTTGCGCACCGGCACGAAGCCAAGGCCAAGCTTCATCGCGAGCGGCACGCCAAACAGGAAGCCGCGCGATTCGATCGCCGCGATCTTGTCGATCTTGCCGAAGTCGAGCGCGGCCAGTTGGTCAGTTGCAGTTTGCATCGCTGCGGCCGAAGCGAGCAGCGGAGAGATGTCCTTGAAGACAATGCCCGGCTTTGGAAAGTCGGGCACGTCGCGCAGGAACGAAGCGAGGTCCATCTCGGGATCGTGCCTTTCCGGGGCCGCCAAGGCGAGCAAAGATCAGGTGCGGCGGGAAGCCGCGCCCTGACGGTGGCGGTCGCTGCCGCTGACAACGACTGCTCCCGGCATGCCTCCTAGGTCCGGAACATCTTGCAATGAATGGGCTTGCGTCATTCTTGGTGCAGGGGGAGCCGGGGTTTTGGCCGCTGGGCGCCGGCCTTCGATCGCGCGCGGCGCAGGGCGAGGGCCCCGTTTTTCGGCGAACGCGGACGCGGGGCGAACCGGCGTGGCCGGGCGGCCACTCGGCCTGGCGGTCGTCAGCTTGGGTGCCTCAAACTGCTTGCGAGCGTTCGGTCGGCGAAGGTTTCGCGGCTGGGTCGGCTGCTTGGCAGAGCTGACCTTATCCGCACAAACAGTGGTCAACGTGTCCTTCTTCGGTGCCACCATCAGGTAGCCGAGGGATTCACGATGCGAATCGAGCCACGTGCCAAGCAGGCGCGTCGTGGCGAACGTGGGTAGCACGCAGAGCGGACCGACCACCGCGATTTGCACCCAGACCGGGTAGCTGATCACGGCACTGGTAACCAAGGCTGCCGGCGTGAAGGCCACCGCGATGGCGACTGCGATCAAGCCGTAGCCATGCCCGCAGCGGCGAGCGGCGCGCATCAGGAAGGCTGGCGAGAACATGCGCATGTCGCGACGGATCTGTCGCAGCGCGAACGTCAGCGGTGCAAAGAACACGCCCAGCGCCATTGCGGGCAAGATTGCAGTCGTCGGCGCGCCGGCGAGTCCAAGCAAGACTGGAGTCGCGAAGAACACCGTGAGAACCAGCAAGGCATCGAGCAGGAAGTTGCGCGAGTTGCGGATCATCTGCGGGAACTCTGGCAGATTCGGCACGTCGCCGACGCCATCGCTGCTGCTGCGCAGGATCTCGTGACCCATCGCCGCGACGACGACCATCACCGACAGGCCAGGCAGCGCGGCGATAGCCGCCAGCAACAGTGGCGAACCGCCAGCGGTCAAGAAGCCCCCGAGCCCAACGACTACCGGGAACGCCAGCATCGTGGTCAAGACCAGCCACGGCATGTGTTGGTAGAGCAGGTATTGGCCGGCGTCGACCAAGTGGTCGATGACGCGCGGAGGACCGTCCTCTTCTGCGGCGGCTTTTGCTTTTGCTTTGGCCTTGGTCGGTCCGGCACTACTGGCTGCCGGCGCCGCGGCAGGATGTCTTCGGCCGACTGGCTTAGCGGCTTCGGGCTTGTTCCCGGCGGCTGTTGACCGTCCCGAAGGACCTTGCAGGGAGCGCTCGGCTCTGCTGCGGCGAGTTGGGTCGACGATGTTCGAGGCACAGCGCGCGGCTTCGCCAGGATGACCTAGCTGGGCGCTGACCGAAGCCAACTCGGACCACACGTCATCGGACTCGAGTCCCTGTTCGATGGCTCGATGAAGCGTGGCGTAACGTTGTTGAGGCGAACCACCGAATGGGGTCGCATGACTTTCTAATTGCACGGGCTTTTCCTTGGTACCTGTTGAAGATCAGGACACTGCGGCAGTCCCAGATCGTCGTGACAGGGCAGTTGCTTGACCGGCGTCCCCGGAGCAACTGAAGGCGCGGCGCCGAACGGCCGATAGCAAGGGCAGGAGAACCGCATGCAACCGCAAACCCTTACTGGCCTCGCTATCTCGCTGTTTCTAACTGCTGGCCTTGTAGCGCAGAACGTCACCGTGCCTTCAAACATGGACGGCGTCGAAGGTGGCGGAGGCACCAGCATTCCGTTTGGCGGCAGCCAGGCGTGTCGTTACCAGTGCGTCTATGACGGCGAAGAACTGCCGTGGAGTGGCCCGCGCGTGCTGACCGGTGTGCGGATTCGGCCGGACTTCAACAATGGCAACGCGACGCCGGCGAAAGGCTTCCTCGAGATCTCGGTGTTGATGTCGACGACCAGTCGCACCTCGGCAACGTCGAGCAATGTGTTTGAAGACAACTATGGCTCGGATGCGACCTGGGTCATCGAGAACCTGGTCATCCAGTTGCCGGCGCAACCACAGTTGCCGGCGACGCCGATCGCACCGCGACCCGCCAACATCGATCTGGTGTTCGACGCGCCGTGGATCTTTGGCTTGACGCCGGTCATCAATGGCCTGCCCGAACCCAAGAACCTGCTGATCGAGATCTGGATCCACTCGCAGCCGAGCGGCGCCTACCGGGTCGACAACATGAGTAGTTGCACGGCGCCTTGGGTTGAGTTCGGCAATGCTGGTCCGGCGTGCTCGATTCCCGGCCAAAGCCCGGTTGCTCTCGACAGTGGTCAGTCGATGCAGGCCGGCAGCTCTTACTCGTGGACCCTTTCGAACGCGCCACAGTCGATGCCGTTTGCGTTGTGGCTCAACCTCGAGATTGAGAGCAACTTGCCCAATCTCCCGCAATTCCCGCTTCCCTATCCGTTGTTTGATCTCAACAACCCAAGCCTGCCATCCCCGGCAATGGCCATTGCTGGATTTGCGTACTCGGCGCCAGATTGTTGGATCAACCTCAACTCCGCGGTGACTTTGGGCGGCGTGATCGATGCGACCGGTGAGGGCCAGGTCAGCATCAATCTTCCGGCGGGGCGCGAGTTCGTCGGCGTCACGATTCACGCCCAGGCCCTGGTGTTGGCCCCGACCGCCAATGCCTTGTTCATGATCACCTCCAAGGGGCGCAGCGCCACCATCTGCGGCCCGCTCGGGGTCGCCCGGATCTTCCAGTTCTACAACAACTCCGGAACGCCCTTGCCACCGCCGCCAGCAGCGGGCTCGCGGAGTCTGGGGGTGGGGCTGGTGCTCGAAGTCTTTTAGCCAGTTCTCGGCTAGCCCACAGATCTCACCAGCGCAGATTCGGTACGCAGATTCTGACGCACTTGCCGGCGTCGCTGGTGAGATATGCGGGGCAGCCCACATATCTCACCAGCAACTTGGCTAGCACGCCCGAATGCCCCGGAGCCTTCGTCAGACGGCAGGCGTTGCCTGCCGCCCGCTTTGCGGGCTCCGTCGGTCTGCTCGACGGGTCTACAGACCCGCCTGCGCGGACCTCGGTCGTCTTCCTTGTCTGCGGGCCATTCTGACGCACTTGCCGGCGCTGCTGGTGAGATATGCGGGCTATGGACTTCCGCTCCCTTGCCCTGGCCGACGCTGGGGCCGAAACTGTTCGCCCCAATGAAGGTCCTCCTTTGTCGCCCCCGTGGCTTCTGTGCTGGTGTCGAACGCGCGATCGAGACGGTCGAGCGCGCCCTCGATAAGTGGGGCCGTCCGGTCTACGTGCGTCACGAGATCGTGCACAACAAGGTCGTTGTGAAGGACCTCGAACAGAAGGGCGCATTGTTCGTCGAGGACCTGGCGACGGTTCCTGAGGGCAGCCACGTGATCTTCAGCGCGCACGGTGTGGCGCCGGAAGTGTTTCATCAGGCGGAGAAGTACCAGCTGCACGCCATCGATGCGACCTGCCCGCTGGTGACCAAGGTGCACCTCGAAGCGCGCCGGTTTGCCGCGCGCGACTTCACGATCCTGCTGATTGGCCACGCCGATCACGTCGAGGTCGAAGGCGTCGTTGGCGAAGCGCCGGACCGCACGATCGTGGTTGCGACCGCCGCCGAAGCGGAGCAGGTCCAGGTGCCAGATCCGACCAAGGTTGGTGTCGTGACCCAAACGACGCTGAGTGTCGATGAAGCGATGCAGGTGATGGCGGTGTTGCAGCGCCGCTTCCCCGAGTTGCGCACGCCGCGCAAGGAAGACATCTGCTACGCGACGACCAATCGCCAGATGGCGGTCAAGAGTCTGCGCGGCAAGGTCGACCTGTGGCTGGTGATCGGCGATCCGATGAGTAGCAACAGCAACCGACTGCGCGAACTCGGTGCCGACTCCGGGGTGCCAGCGCACTTGTTGCTCGGTCCCGATGAAGTGCAGCCCGAGTGGTTCGAGGGCGTGCAGTCGATCGGTTTGACGTCCGGCGCGAGCACGCCAGAGAGCAGTGTGCTTGCGGTCGTCGATCGCTTGAAGGAACTCGGCGTTACGGATGTCGAAGAGGTGGATGGCATCGCCGAGACGATTGAGTTCACCCTGCCGCTCGAATTGCGCACCTAGCCTCGATGCGCATCGCGCTTTGTCAGATTGATACGACGGTCGGCGACTTCGTCGGCAACCGCGAGCTAATCGTCGCCGCCGCTCGTGAGGCCTTGGCAAAGGGCGCCGAGCTTGCCGTGTTCCCCGAGCTGTCGGTGTGCGGCTATCCGGCCGAAGACTTGCTGCTGCGCAAGGCGTTCTTGGCCGCGCACGATGCTTCCTTGGTCGAGCTGACCAAGACGGTGCCGCCCGGCATTGATGTGCTGGTGGGATGTCTGGAAGCCAATTGTGATGCCGCCGAGACGGGCGGCCGAGAACTGCACAACGCGGTGGCGCGCTTGCGCGACGGAGCCGCGACGATTGTTGCGCGCAAGTGCCTGTTGCCGACCTACGACGTCTTTGACGAATCGCGCTACTTCGAGCCGTTTACGACGCCGGAGCAAAACGTGTTCGAGTTGGGCGGCACCAAGGTCGGTGTGGTCATTTGCGAAGACGGTTGGAACGACGAGCAGTTCTTTGGTCGTCGTGCCTATGCGATCGACCCGGTTGCGCGGGTCGTCGAGGCCGGTGCCCAGCTTGTCGTCAACCTGAGCGCGAGTCCGTGGGCTCGTGATCGTCAGGCGTTCCGAGCGCGCATGGTCGCGGCCGCCGCCAAGCGGCATGGCGTGCCGATGGTCTACGTCAACCAGGTTGGTGGCGATGTAGAACTGCAGTTCGATGGTGGCTCGATTGCCGCGAAGGCCGAAGGCATCGCGGCACAGCCGGTCGCGTTTGCGCCGGCCGTGACGGTTGTCGATACCGAGCAGTCGTGGTCCGAACAGCTGATCGAGCCCGAACTCGTAATGATGCAGCACGCCGCGTGCGTGCAGGGCATTCGCGCGTACGTGCGCAAGTTTGGCTTCCAGAAGGTCGTGATCGGATTGTCGGGCGGGATCGACTCGGCGTTGGTTGCGACGCTCGCGGTCGATGCGCTGGGCGCCGAAAACGTTGCCGGAATCGGCATGCCGTCGAGCCACAGCAGTGGCCACAGCATTTCGGATGCGGAGCAACTTGCCAAGAACCTGGGTATCGAGTTTCACTTGCTGCCGATTGCGCCGTTGCAGGATGCGTTCGCGGTCGTGCTCGAGCCGGTCTTCGCGGGTACCGATTTCGGGCTTGCCGAAGAGAACCTGCAGTCGCGAGCGCGCGGCGTGTTGTTGATGGCGTTCGCCAACAAACATGGCTGCCTGCTGTTGACGACCGGCAACAAGAGCGAGTGTGCGGTTGGTTATTGCACCATCTACGGCGACACCAATGGCGCCTTGGCGCCGATCGCGGACCTGTGGAAGACCGAGGTCTGGCAGATGAGCCGTTGGCTCAACCGCGATGGCGAACGCATTCCCGCCAACTCGATCGAGAAGCCACCGAGTGCGGAGCTGCGTCCCGACCAGTTGGACTCGGACAGCTTGCCTGACTACGACAAGCTCGATCCGGTGCTGCGCTGCCTGGTCGAAGACGAGTTGTCGGTTGCGGACACCAGTGCTTGCACTGGCATGCCCAAGCAAGAGGTCGAGCGGCTGTTCCGCTTGGTGCAGAACAGCGAGTGGAAGCGCTATCAGTACCCGCCGACGCTGCGCCTGAGCGACCGCTGTTGGCGCGGTCGGCGCATGCCGGTGAGCCACCGGTATCGCGAAAGCTAACAGCTGCGATCGCGCTACTTGCCGAACAGGCCCTTCAGACCCTTCTGAAGCCCCTTGTTCAGCAAGTCCTTGCCCTCTTGCTCGATCAGGGTTTTCGCGATGTTGCCGAGTTCGGGGAGTCCCAGCTTCGGGTCGTCGATCGAGCCATTGAGCCGGGCCGGCGGCAGCTGGCCGTTGAGCGCCTTCAGCACCTGCTCGCCGTTCTTGTGGCCTTTGAGCAGCGAAGTGAAGTCCACCGAGTAGTCCATCTTGCCGTCGAAGCCGACCGTGCCTGCGAGGCCGATCTTCTGCCCGGCGGCGTTCCATTCACTTGACGTGCTGGTGACGACACCCTTCGAGAACGAGAACGGCGCTTTGAAACCGTCGATCTTCAGGCGACCGTCGTCGCCAACCGGAACGGCGTTCTTGGTCAGCGGGCCTAGCGGCGCGAGCAGGCCTTCGAGTTGCTTGGACGGTGCGAATGCCGTGTTGGCCAATCCCAGTGAGCCGTTGCCGGTCCACGAATCGAGCCAGCCGAGTAGCGTGTCGCCCTTCTTCATCATCGCCGGCCCGCCGACTTTGAAGTCGAGATTGACGTCACCGACGATGCGCGCCGCGTTGGCGTCGAGGCCTGCGAACAGTGGCATCACGTAGCGCAGTGTCTGCGTGGCGCCGCCCGTCAGCTTGCCGCCTTGCCAGTTGACCGAAGCGGAGAGTGGCATGGTCGCCAGGTTCTTGAGGTCGACATCGATGCCGATCAACAGGGCGCCGCCGTCGAGCTTGGTGGATTCCGTCGTTGCGATCGTCAGGGCGCCGTCCTTCATGTTGACGTTGAGGCCGACGTCGCGCAGCGCGAACCCGGCGACGTCGAGCGCCTTGACCTGCAAGTCCGCGTTGGTGATCAATGCGTTGACCCAGCCTTCGGCATCCTTCGGAAGGTCGTTGCTCGGCAGCGAGATGACGCCATCCAGCATCGAACCCGAACCCTTCAGCATCTCGGGGATCGGGCCGCCGAACTCGGCGAGCTTCGCAAGGTCGAGGTCGTAAGCGAGCGTGACCTGGCCAGGTGCCGTGGATGGGCGCCCCGTGATGTGCAGCCAGTCGAGGTCGATCTTGAACTTGCTGGCATCGATGTCGGAAGCGCTCTTGCCACCGAGTGCGATCGCCGGCGTGATCTTCCACTGCGCGGACTGCATGTCCATGCCTTGCAAGATCGGACCGGCAAGGCGCGGTCCGTCGATGATCAGTTCGCCGGCTAGCTGGACCTTGTCGCCGCCGCGCATCGTTGCGGTGATGTCGCCGTTGACCTTGCCGGTGAGTGCCGTCAGTTGATCGGGCATGAAGGCATCGATCAGCGGTCGCCAGCTGTTGAGGTCGAGGCCGTGGGTGACCAATTGGGCATCGGTGGTGTCGGCACTTGGATCGACCAGCACCTTGACCTTCAGGTCGCCGCCCAGCAGCTTGCCGTCGGCGTCGATGTTGATGTTGCTCGAATCAGCCTTGCTGACTGCGATGCACGAGAAGCCGCTGAGCTTCTCGAGAACCTTGCCTTCGCGGCGAATCGTGACCGCGCAGTCCTTCAGCTTGAAGTCAAAGCCGAGGCCGTCCGCGCCCTTGGTGCCGCCTTCTTCCTTGGGCTCGGTTGGCTTGGGTGCCTCGGCAGGCTTGTCCGACGGCTTCTGCAGCTCTTGCAGGTTGGTTGTGCCGTCGGCCTTCTGTTCGACATTCACTTCGAGTCCGTCGATCTCGGCGTTGGCCAGGACCGTGCCGAACAACAGTGAGATGATCGAGACGTCAGCGCTCATCGCCTTCATGACGACCGCTGGTCGCTCCGTCGGCCAGCCGGGCGGGTTCTTGATCCGCAGGTCGTTGACCGCGACTCCGGAGAACCACGAGAACGACACGTCGGCCACTTCGCACTTGCCGCGTAGGTTGTTGCTCACCTCGGATTGCACCTTGGACCGCAGATAGCCCAGGGACAACGCGAACGGCGTGAGCAGCACGAGCAGCAGCAACACGCAAAAGGAGATAAGTATGATGCGCAAGCCGCGCCGCCGTTTCTTCGGTGGCAAGGGCGTTTGCGTGGACGGTGATTCAGAGTTCGAGCTGGCTTCCATACGAGGGGGTCATCATGCCGAAAAACAGTGCTGAGTGACGCACCAGCAGAAGAAGCAAAACCTGTCGATGCTCGAGCGAGTCGATTTGGCCTTGGCCAGCCGGCTGGTGGGCGAGGGGGTCGACGATGATCTTATCGCCGGCGCCCAACGGGCTTTGGACGGTATCCGTCGGCCGGCGCCAACCGATGCGGAGTTCCTGATTTCGCTGCTGCGTCTGCGTGGATTCGTGATCGACGAAGAGGACGCTGGCCACGTGTTGGCGGGTCGCGAGAGCAAGATGTCGCCCCTGACGCAGGAGCACCGCCTGCTCCGAGGTCTGCAAAAGTGCCTGCGCATGGTTCGGCAACGAGCCTCGAACAGCATCCCGCCGGACGGGTGGTTCCTGGTCGAGTTGTTCCGCGCGATGGCTTTGGACCTGCCGCGTTTCCGCAACAACGATCTGCGTCGCAGTCCGCCGTGGGATGCGCTGCTCTATATCAAATACCCAGCGCCCGAGCAGTTGCGGTTCTTGCTCGACTCGTTCGACAACAAACGTTGTTACCGCGACGCGCCGATCGTGTTCAACGCGCTACACCCGGTCCGTCAGGGCTTTCGGTTGATGTGGCGGTTCGCGCGCATCGCGCCGTTCCCCGACTTCAACACCGTGATCGCCTGGTTTGGTATGAACGCGTGGTTGCAGGCTAAGGGCTATCCGCTGTTGCGCGCCGAAGAGGGCGACCAGCTGTTCTTGACCAAGTTGTTGAGCGGTCCGCCGCCGACCAAGATCGTGCAATACGAAGCGCGATTGCTGGCCGCGTTCGAACCGGCGCGAGGTTAGGCCCTAGTTTCTGAAGTTC
>CAXBFC010000205.1:0-13673 GCA_963974725.1 uncultured bacterium
GGGGCCGCAGAGCGGTCAGATGCCCGAACTGCTTCAGGGCCTTGGCCTCACATACCACCGTCTCGGTAGAACGGACGAAGCCAAGGAAACCCTGCGAGTCGCGATGGCTCTGACCCGGGAGGTGTTGGGGGAGTCCCATCAAGGAGTTGGGTTCTGCTTGGATGCGCTCGGTGGGATCGCAGCCGATGCGGGTAACCGCGAAGAAGCCATGCGCTGCTACTCGGAAGCGCGAGCGATCTTCGCGATGTTCTTTGGCGAAGTCAGTCGTGCGGTGGCCATCGAGGCGAACAACTATGGAGTATTGGCCAATGAACTTCAGAAGTGGGACGAGGCCATGGACTCGCTGCAGAATGCGTTGGCAATCCGGATCAAGCTTTTCGGAGAGAAGCACGCCGACGTCGCCTGGACCCTCAGCAACCTCGGCGTGGCCCATCAGGGAGGCGGCGATGTCGATGGCGCGCTCGGAAACTTTCAGCGTTCGTACGAAGTGTTCTGTCAAGTCCTGGGGAAGGAGAGCCCTGAAGCCCAGTCGGTGGCCGGGCGAGTGGTGAGAATGCTCGAAGGCAAAGAATCACCGCAGCTCTCGACGTGGCGGGCGCGCCTGCTCAAGAAGTAGCCGCTGGCCAATGTGCGTTGGCCTGGCGAATCACTCCGCGCCGGAGCGCTCTAATGGGGCGTTTCGAAAGTTCGGCGCAAAGGTCGCCCGCCCTGAACGCCGCTCGCGGCGTTGCGATTCCTCGACAGGATGTCTGTAACACGCCTTCGTCGCCGCGCCTTGAAAGCAACGCTCATGACTCGCCGACTTATGCCATGAACGTTCCAAGCACCCTGCTAGTAGGGGCTGTCGAGCATGTCCCAGATGATCTGTTCGACATCTGGTTCACACTTGCCTGTTAGCCGCGCGACCGGCTCGCCTTCGCCCTTGATGTGCTTGGCGATCTCTGCCAGGTCGGCCTCGGTGACTTCGCTGTAGAACACCTTGTCGGGATACAGCGTGACGTTGATGCCTTGCTCACACGCGCCGAAGCACGGATAGCGGCGGATCTTGATGCGCTCCTCGTCAGGGTCGAACTCCTTGACGAGGTCGCGCAGCTTATCGAACAGATCGCCACTGCCCTTTTCGGTGCAGTCGCCGCCTTCGCAGACGTAACAGAGTCGGTTGGTCATCAGGGTGTTTGGATTACGGCCACTCAGGCTAGCGTGCTTCGCGCAGGCGAAGCCAGGATCGCTACAGCCGGTCCGCGGCGTCTGCACCCGCGGATGTTGCTCCCGCGCGTTGTAGCGATCCCCAAAGAGGATAGTTCGTATCACCCGCAAAGCGGGCGAGCCGAACTAGTGGAACTTGACGTATTCGAAATCGATCGGCTGCTCGTTCGGGCCCTTCTGCGGCGGCGCGATGTAGTTCGCGAACTTGCCGGGCTCGGTGACCTTGACCATGCACGAAGTCACATACTCGCGGTCGGCCGTGGTCGGCAACCAACTGGTGTGCATCTTGGTCCACGTCGCTTCGTCGATGAGCTCGCCTTCCGGGTTGAACTTGTAGCCAGCGCAGACGCCCTGGTTGCGGTTGAACTTGCGGTTCGGCAGTTTGATCTCCTGGTCGATGCCGAGCTTCTTCAGGTCGCGGTTCCAGCGGCTGACGATACGCGTGCAGTCAGCGATGTAGGCGTCCTGCAGGACCGAGTTCATCGCGCGGCGCAGCGGGATTTCCTTGGTCTCCACCGTGCCGTCATCGGTCGGCACTTCGAGGTTGTAGTTGACGTTGAGCGCCTTCGGATCCTTGTAGATGCCATCGCTCTCGCGGTAGCGACCCTTGAGGCCCATGGCGAACGCTTCGGCCGCGTTGGTCGAATCTTCGCCACCGAACAGGTCCATCGAACCGGTGAACCAGAAGTTCACGTAGCGCTGGATGATGTCGAGTGGGATCGCGCCGACCTTCCGGGGGTCAGTGCCTTCGGCCATGATCTCGCCGGTGCGCTTGATAATGCGGCCAACGCCGTTTTCACCGGTCTGCAGGTGGTAGGCCTCTTCGGCGAGCATGAACTGGGTCGTGCGCGCGAGCGGGTCAAAGCTCGACTCGGCGAGCGATGCCAACTGGTACTTGCCGTCACGATCCATGAAGGCCGTGAAGCAGAAGAAGTCGAGCCAGTTGTCAACCGGGTAGTTGAACGCCTCGAGGATACGCGGGTTGTCTTCGTCGCCACTATGACGCTCGAGCAGTGCTTCGGCTTCGTCGCGGCCATCGGCACCGAAGTGCGTTTGCAGCAGGTAGACCATCGCCCACAGGTGGCGGCCTTCCTCGACGTTGACTTGGAACAGGGAACGCAGGTCGTATAGCGACGGGCACGTGTGGCCGAGCAAGCGCTGCTGCTCAACCGACGCCGGCTCGGTGTCGCCCTGGGTTACGATCAAGCGACGCAGGCGGTTGCGGTGCTCGCCGGGCACGTCTTGCCAGCACGTCTTGCCGACGTTGTCACCGAAGTGGATCTTGCGATCGGTCGGGCCATCTGCGAGGAAGATGCCCCAGCGGTAGTCCGGCATCTTGACGTAGTCGTAGTGTGCCCAGCCACCTTTGCCGACACCGACCGCGGTGCGCAGGTAGATGTCGTGTTGGTTGAAGTCCGACGGACCGGTGCTCTTCCACCATTCGAGGAACTTCGGCTGCCACTTCTCGAGCGCCATGGTGAGGCGCTTGTTATCGCGAAGGGCGACGTTGTTGGGGATCTTGGCTTCGAGGTCGACGTTGCTCATGGTGATTATGTCCTTCTCCAGTCGAACTGGGCGCCTTCAGGTGCGCCGTAGCGTGACAATGCGCCAGTGTCGCCAGTGGCGTTCGGGCGAATGAAGATCCAGTTCTGCCACGCACTGAGGCGGCCGAAGATCTTGCTGTCGCAGTTTTCGGCGCCGCCAAAGCGCAGCGATGCTTCCATGCCGGTGAGGGCGTCGGGCGACATCGAAACGCGCTCTTCGAGGGCGATGCGGATGTCGTCTTCCCAATCGACCGGATCGAGCAGGTAGGTGCACATGCCCTGCTCTTCGATCTCCGGCGCGATCATCGTCGGCATTTCCTTGGCGAGCTTTTCCGCTTGCTCTGGTGTCGCCAGGAAGCGGTTGTGGAGGCGCGTCAAGCCGTGGCTCATCGGCAGCATGCCGTCACTGAGCGGGCCGACGATCATCTCGGTTTTGTCATCGTCGTAGGCGTAGATGCGATCGCTCGACATCGACAACTCGAGGAACGCACCAGCGGCACAGGCTTCGGTGTCGACCATCGCGTAGGTGGAACGGGCCATCAGGTCGAAGCGGCGGCAAACGCGCGCCATCAACAGGATGATTTCGTTGCAGAGCCAGTGGTCCTTGTTGGCGACCAGGTCCTTCTCGACCTGAATCAGCGCGTCGCGGCTGCCGCGCGTCTGCAGCACGATCAGGCCGGTTTCTTCGTGATCGAAGCGCAGTTGCAGCAGCGCGTCATCGAGCTCGCGCCAGGCTTTGATCGCCCAGGCGTTGCAGCCAGCAGCTTCGTACGCAGCGCCGTCCTTGGGTTGCTCGCCTTCCGGGCCCTGGATCGTGATCGTCGCGAGACGCTTGTCGGCTTCGATGACCACTTGCACGTGCTCGTAAGAGAGGCCCGTCTTGGTCTTCTCCGCGTTGATTGCATCGAGCTTGATGCCGGCTCCGGTCGCACGCTTCGACTCCGCAGCCAATTCCTTGGCGCGCGTTTCAATGGCGGCATGAAACTTCGACTTCGGCCAGATGGCGTCGACGAAGTTCCACTTGAGCGCCTTCTTGCCGCGCAGGCCTTCGGCCATCGTGCAGAACACGTCGGCGAGGTCGCGGCGCACCTTGCGCTTGTCGACGATGCGCGTCAGACCACCGGTGCCCGGCAGCACGCCGAGCAGCGGCACTTCCGGCAGCGACACGGCAGAGTTGTTGTCGTTGACGAGGTGGATCTCATCGCATGCGAGTGCCAGTTCGTAACCGCCACCGGCACACGCTGCGTTGATCGCGCAGATCGACTTGACGCCCGAGTTCCTGCTGTAGTCCTCAAGGCTGAGCCGCGTCTCGTTCGTGAACTTGCAGAAGTTCACTTTGAACGGGTGCGTACTGCTTTTCAGCATCAGGATGTTGGCACCGGCACAGAACGCTCGTTCCTGGCCACTGCCAACGACCAACGTCTTCACCGACGGGTGCTCAAACCGCAGCCGCGAAACGGCGTCGGCGAGCTCCATGTCGACGCCGAGGTCGTAGCTGTTGAGCTTTAGTTCGTAGCCCTCCTTGAACGGGAAGTCGGAGTTGACGTTCATGCGCAGGTGCGCGATGTCGCCATCGATTTGAAGCTCCCAATGATGGTAGCTGTCCGGGTGTCGGTTGAAGTCAGTCATGCAGTCTGCGATCAGAGAGCCTTAGTCGAAGGGCGAATAGTCTGGGCTTTGGATCTCTCGCTCGCAAGCAGGATATCGCATAGTTCTGGATGCGAGACATGCAGTATAGTGCGTGTTGGTTCGGTAGGCCTGAGCACCAGCCCGACTCACGGCCGCGATCGGGCTGCTGGACGAAGACGTCTTAGACCGTGCGGGCAGCGATGTAGTTCCAGCTCGTGCCTGCTCCGAACGAGAGCAGCATGACGTTGTGTCCGCGCTCCAGCGGAGCGACGACCACTTGTTCGCTACCTTTGGTCAAGCGGCCCTCGCCATCGCGCTTGCCGACCGTTTCGTAGCTGGTGCTGCCGCGCAGAATGCGATCGAGAGTGATGCCGACGCTGGCGGCGGAAGTGTTGCCATGCTCTTGCAGGGTCACTGCCATGCGTTCGTAGGGAATGTGCAGTTGCTCGGCAAGTTCTTGCACGAGGGACAGGTTCGCTCCGTGCGGAATGAAGCGGTCGATGCGGCTGCTGATCGCTGCGTGCAACTCGGCAGGCACGCGGCGACCGTGCGATTGGATCTGTGCGAACTCGTCATCCGAGATCAGGCTTGCTCGGTGCAGAACATCGAAGAACCCTGTGCCCGGCACGGTTCGCCGCACGAAGCGGTATACCTGCCGGCCCATCATACGGAAGTGTTGGTTGGCGCCACTTTCCGGCGCATCGCCAAGGCGTTGGTAGAGGGTCTCACGCGTGATGCGACCGGTTCTCGTTTTGGCGTGCTCGCCGTGTTGCAGCGGATGGTTGCGGGCATCCAGGCCACTGAACTGATGGATGGCTTCGTGATCCGGCACGGTCTTCATGAACGAGCCAAGGATCTCAAGCCCCGGCGTTGCTCGGTTTGCGTCGGGTTTCTGGTGGGTGATGACGCATGCAGCTGCGCCATCGCCGAGCAACATGCAGTTGCGATCGGTCCAGTCGACCATGCGCGTCGCGACGTCTGCGCCGATGACCAGGACCTGATCACAGCTGCCGGACTGCACCATGGATGCGGCCAGGATGGTGCTCGCCATCAGGCTTGCGCAGCCCTGTTGCACATCGAGTGAAGCCGCCTTTGGCATGGCGCGACCGTTCTTGGCGAGTTCGCCTTGGATGATGGCCGCGCCAGCTGGATAGACAAACTGCGACGTGTTGGTTGCCAGGATCACCATGTCGGTGTCGGCGGCCGAAATGTCGGCGTCCTCAAACGCCTTGCACGCAGCGCGCATGCCGAGATCCGTCACGTGCTCGTTGGCGTCTGCGACGTGGCGAGTACGTATTCCGGTGTGCTCACGGATCCAGTCGGGGCTGGTGTCGAGCCACGGCATGCTGGCCAGGAGCTGTTCATTTGACAGCACCTGTTTCGGCAGAGCAGTGCCAACGGCGGTGATATATGCAGATCGCGCCATGCCGAGATCTTAGGCGCGCGTCTGCTCGTTGGCACCATCAGTCGATGCCCGGCAATGACCGGGGGAACGTTCGTATGGCTGGCGCGGGCGAGAATCCCGACCCAGCGTCCGTCTGCAGGGCCTCCTGGCTTTTGCTGCTCGTCGGCGCGGTCTTCTGCCAGCTAACGACTTGTGCGACGCCCGGCAGGATGATGTAGCGCCCCGGCAAGAAGTCGAGCGCGCATGCCTGGGGCGTGGTGACGGCGGCCGAACGGCGTTGGATTCCTCGCTGGCCCGCCGCTCGAATGCGCACAGAACATGAACCTCGAACTCAGCAACAAAGCCGTAATCGTGACGGGTGGCAGCCGCGGCATCGGGCGGGCACTGGTGCAAGCGTTTCGCGAGGAAGGTGCGCGCGTCGTGTGCGTCGACCGCGATGCCAGTCCCGACGAAGGCGCCGAGGTGCGTTCCTGTCGCGGTGACCTCAGTGACCCGGACACCTGTCGGCGTGCGGTGGACGATGCAGTCGCGAACTTCGGTTCGCTGGACGTGCTGGTCAACAATGCGGGCCGCAACGACAGCGTCGGTCTCGATGCCGGGCCGGAGGCCTTTGCCGCCTCGCTGCAAGCGAACATCGGCCACTACTACACGATGGTGCACCTGGCGCGAACGCACCTCGAACAAAGCCGTGGTGCGATCATCAACATCGGTTCGAAGGTGGCGGTGACAGGCCAGGGCGGCACTTCGGGCTACGCCGCTGCGAAGGGGGCGGTGTTGGCGCTGACCCGTGAGTGGGCGCTCGAATTTGCCACCAAGTCGGTGCGCGTCAATGCCGTGTTGCCGGCCGAAGTGTGGACGCCGCTCTACGAGTCGTGGCTGCAAAAGCAGACTGATCCGTCCGCGCAGAAGCAACGCATCGAGGCGTCGGTGCCGCTCGGTGCACGGTTCACGACGGCGCAGGAGATTGCGGACACGGTCGTGTTCCTGGCGTCGGCGCGTTCGTCGCACACGACCGGGCAGATTCTGTTTGTCGACGGTGGCTATTCCCACCTCGACCGTCGCGCGACCAGCTGAGCACTGGTCGCCGCGGCAGCGCGTTCGCTAGGCGATCGCGGCGTCGATCTGCTTGAAGTTGGCACCGACGATCGGCGGGCCACCATCAACGACGGTGACCGGAATGGACATCATGCCCATCTCCGCCATCTCGTCTTGTGCTTTGGAATCGGAGTGGATGTCTTTGACCTCGAACTCGAGGTTTTTGCCGGTGAGGTAGTCCTTCACCTGCGTGCACGCGCCTCAACCAGCGCCGCTGTAGACGACAATCTTCTTTTGATCTGACATGACCGGGAGCTTAGCTCGAACGCGCTGACTTCCAAGATCCGTGCCTGGGGAAGTCGCCCGTTGGCGGAGTCTTCGGTTGGAATCTTACGCCTGCAGCTGCGTGGCTCAGCGCTCGATCTTGACCTCGATGGCTGCTTCTGGCGTGCCTGGTTCGGCCTGGATGGCGAACCGCACACTGTGGCGAGATCCGTTCCGGTTGGCAGTTGCGAACATCCTGAGCGAAACTGCTGTCGACGGGATGTATGCGACTCGGAACTTCCCGTCCGCATCGGCACGGCCGCCACAGAGGTCGTCATTCAGCTTCCTCACAAGTTGCCAATTAGACGCGAGAAGTCCATTTGGGTTGGAGCCGCCGCATGCAATCCGAGCGTGCGCGGCGGCAGCGCCATCGTCCCACAACACGCGGCCCGTAGCGTGCGAGAAGGGTTGCAAGGTCAACCGCATCTCGCCCGGCTTGCCGATGGGTTCGATTGCGTAGCCAACATCGGGAACGATGACCACGATCATCTGCTCTGGATCACTTGGCAGCAACAGGCATCGACCGCCGCTGTCCGTCGTGCCATGCACGGCCATGCGCTGGCTGAAGCCGGTACCGGACATCAAGCTAACTTGACCACCACGAACGGGGTGGCCGTCTGGGGTCAGTAGCCGGAGCATGATTGCTTGTTCGAGGCCGAGCGACGTATCGCCGAAGTTGCGCAGCGATCTTTGGTAGCGCAGCACCATCAAGCCTGCCTTGGCGAATGGTGAAGCGATCGGGGGCGGCGCGAATCCATCGCGAGTGAGCTTTGCGCGCACGGCCGGGTCATCCAATGGCACGACCAAGTGCAAGAGTCTCAAGTCGATCGGAGCCGCTGGGAATGAGAAGGCGCCCTGGTCGTCGGTTTGCGTGACCAAGATCGGCGCGCGCATGCTGACCCCGCCGCTGCGCGACAAGTTGGAGATGTCGAAGTGGCCGGAAAGCAGAATCGGCAGGTGTGCTGCAGGTGTCGCGCCATCGAGCGTCAAGCGACCACTCACAGGCATCTCGGCATGCATCATCATCCGCAAGGGGCGATCACTCTGCCGGCGCGTTTTCAGGTCGTTGTGCTGGAATCCATCAGACCAACCAGCGAACGCTTCGGCATGGCCAGCCGCGCGCGCACTCAGGGTGATGTTGACCTTCTCATCGGTCGTCCACGGATTGCCTTTGGCAGGAACGACGACGGTTGCCTTGCCTAAGGCATTGGTGACGCCAACAGGTCGCCAGTATTCCAGCGACCAGTCCGCGGCATCCAAAACCGAGAACGGGACGCCATAGCCGAGCCATCCCGAGCGATGACGAAGCGTGGCGTGCGGTACTGGCTTGTCCGTCTTGGCATCGATCACTTCGACTTCAATCGCAATTGGCTTCGGTAGCGTCAAGACTGCCCTGTTGATCACACCACCTTTGCGGTTCGCAGCGGCGGAGCGGCGATCGTCATGCTTGCTTCCGATCCACGACGCCCACAACACGTGGCCGTCTTTGGTCAACACTTCGAACGTTCCACTGCCTCCCGGCAACGACGGAATCGGGATCAAGCCATCGGCGTCGGCTGCAACTGGCAACGAATGCATGTTGGCCAGGTGCAGGCAGACCCGGAACGACAACGGGCCGTGATCTGCCCATGGCTCTTGGCCATCGAGCCGCACGTGGAAGCCGATGACTTTGGCCGTGAGCTGCCGCAACTCAGCGAACTCGCCTGAGGCGACATGTTCTTTGATGGAGGTCACCACCGGTTGCTCGCCGACGCGCCAAGATGCGAACGCGGAGTAGCTGCGCCCCGCGTACAACTGTGCGGCGAAGCGACCGTTGTCGTCGGCGATGATCGTCACGACATCGGGAGTCCCGTATTCGCGGGCCCAACCGATCGCACGGTGCACCAAGGTCACGTTGGCGCCGGCAACGCCGGCGCCGGATGCGTCGAGAACGCGACCGATTGCCTTCGCTCGTTCGGGTTCTTGTGCCTGCAATCCAGAAAGCAACAGCAACGGCACAACCCAAATTCGCATGGCACCGATTGTCGCATCGTGGTCGTGCAACGGCTAGCGCCGCGAGGCCATTCCAGAGCCCGGCTGCGTGTCACGCCGTTGGTGTTGATTCGCCGATTCGTTCTCGATTCAGAGTTCGTCGGTCCACGACGCCCGGCTACTGCGGAGCAACTGCACGTGAATCCGGCGTTGCGGGTCTGTCGGATGTTGGCCGACAATGGCAAAGATGCCCGCGGCTGCGGCGTCTGGGGAGCCGCTTGGCCCGGCTACGATGTGCGCCAACAGGGCGGGTTGGCCATTGAGTTGGAGGTGGCAGGGCACGCTCCAGAGCTCGCGGTTGGCGTTGGTGAGTCGCTCCGGGGCAACGCGGTCGGCTGCGAAGAAGTCGGCTTCGAACGAGACCTTCACGCCGAGGTTGGTGATGACAGACCACAGCGAAGGCAGCGCGATGACTTCGTAGAGGATGCTCTTGGTGACTGGGTTGGAGCGCAGCGTCGCAAAGAAGCTCTCGCAGGCAATGACGCCGTGCGCGGCGGCCTGCACGTCTGCGAGCTGCATGCTGTCGAGCTCGAGCATCGGCGCTTCGGGGCCCAGTGCCACTCGATCGCGCATGAGGTCGCGTTGCGCGAAGCCCGCCTGGCACGCTGGCAGTAGTCCGGTCGTCAAGAGTTCGGCTGTCTCTTCGGATTCGGCGGTGCCCAAGGTCTTGCCATTCGCATCGAATGCCGTGACCCGGATGTGGGCCATCTTGACATCCGATGCCAGTGCTTGGAAGAAGCCGAGCTCGTCAACGCGCGCGTCGATCTCGGCCTGCCTGGCGCGCGCTGATGCTTGCTGCTCGGCTCGTTGCGCTTCGCCCGGTTGCACGCGGGCTTCGAACGCCAGTGCTTTTCGAAAACTGAGTCGCCGCCTCACCACGAGGTCGAGCACTTCGAGCTTGAGATACCAGATCTTGCGAGTATCGCCGACATGCAGGCAGATGCCGTAGAGCAGTTCGTCGCCGACGTGCACTCCGCTTCGTTGCTTGGCGAGCGAGCGTTGCTGCGTTGTCTGAGTCGAGTCGAATAGCGAAGACTGGTCGCGCACGGCGCGGCGAAGGTCTTGCTGCCAACCTGGCTCTGCGCGCGTCGCGCATCCCTGCAGCCCGCACGCTAGGATGGCGAGAGTCAGTAGTCGGCGGTGGTGGAACAGCGGGCGCACCGAGGCATCGTAGCGAAGCTTGCATGGTAGTCGCTCGCTTCCTTCTGGATCCGGAGTGCTGCGCAGATTCGACGGCTAGAGCCACGGTAGATCGATCCAGTTCGAGTAGTGTGTCGTGCCATGTCGAACCTGTCGCGCCGTTCGTTCTTTGCTCTGGGGTCTGCATTTGCCGCGAGTCGGGTTCTACCGGCATTCGATCGTGCGCCGTGGGCGGCACCCAAGAAGCTGGTCTGGACGGACGTGGTCGATTGGCCGATCGAGGGCCGTGCGTTTGCCAACCGCGTGGCTCCCTACGATCGTCTGCCAGCCCGCGCCAAAGGGGTCGTGCGCGACCGGGTCTGGGACTTGTCGCGCCACAGCGCCGGCATGCTGGTGCGCTTCGCGACCAATAGTGCCGAACTGCATGTGTGCTATCGATTGCGCAACGCGGCGCTGAGCATGGTGCACATGCCGGCGACCGGAGTCAGTGGCGCCGATCTCTATGGCCATGACGGCAAGCAGTGGCGTTGGATCGATGTGACGCGACCAGCCAAGCAAGACGTCGCGCGACGCTTCTTTGCCAGCGAACCGACGGATACGACCCGCCAGTTCCAGATCTACCTGCCGCTCTACAATGGCGTTGAGAAGTTCGAGATCGGCACGACCGATGGCGCCGAACTCAAGGCGTTGCCGGCGCGCGGGTCCGTTCGCAAACCGATCGCCTGCTATGGCACATCGATCATGCACGGCGCTTGTGCGTCGCGTCCCGGCATGGCGTGGCCGTCGATCGTCGGCCGCATGCTCGATCGCGAGGTGATCAACTTTGGGTTCTCGGGCAACGGCCGGATGGAGCTTGAGGTCGGCCAATACCTCGCCGAGTTGGATCCAGCCGTATTCGTCATCGACTGCCTGCCGAACATGTCGCCAGACCAGGTTGCCAAGCGCACCCAGCCGCTGGTTCGGCAACTGCGTGCCGCGCGCAAGGACACCCCGATCCTGTTGGTCGAGGACCGCACCTTCACGAACGCATGGTTCTACAAGTCGAAACTCGTCGAGCACGAACAACGGCGCAAGGCCCTTCGCGGCGCGTTCGATGCCTTGCAGGGCGATGGCGTGGCGGGCCTGCACTACCTCAACGGTGATCTGTTGCTCGGTCGCGACGGCGAAGGCGCAACCGATGGTTCGCATCCGAACGATCTCGGCATGATGCGCCAGGCGGAAGTCGTGACCGGGTCGTTGCGGCCGCTGTTGCGATAAGACACGTGCTCGGCAAGCTCGCGCCGAGAATCCGCCCACGCTTTTGCGCCTTGGCAGTAGAGCGCGATCTACGTCCTTCCTACCTTGGACGTGTGAGCAGCCCCTGCCTGATCCTCGAGGTTCAATGCGCCGAGAAACTGTCGTTCGCCATGCAGCAATGCGCGGTGCCATGGCTGCACGGGGTGGCGCTTCGCAACGACGGGGAGCTGCCGCTGCGCGATCTTCGCGTGCAGATCGAGGTGCCAGGATTTGTAGCATCCGGCGAGGTCTTGCTCGACGAGTTGCAGCTTGGCGAGCGGCGCGAGCTGCAGGTCCCGGATCTATCGCTTGCGGCCGAAGCCTTCGCCAACCAGATCGAACGGTCGCGCGCGGACCTGGTCGTCACCGTTACATGCGGTGACGACGAATTGTTGCGTGAGGTGCGCGCGATCGACGTGCTTGCCTACAACGAGTGGCCCGGACTGCAGGATATGCCGGCGCTGTTGGCAGCGTTCGTGATGCCGAATCATCCGGCGTTGACGCCGGTGCTGCATGCCGTGGCCGAACGTCTCGAGCAGGTGACCGGCGATGCCGCGCTCAATGGCTACCAGAGCGGCGATGCCAGCCGGGTGCGCGCGATGCTCGGTGCGGTGCACGATGCGGTCTGTGCGGTTGGCATTCGCTACGTCAGTTCGCCACCTAGCTTCGAAGCGGCCGGTCAGAAGATCCGAATGCCGGAACAGGTGGTTGGCGAACGGCTCGGCACCTGTCTCGACTTGACGCTGTTGTATGCAGCGGTGCTGGAGCACATCGGTTTGCAGCCGATTCTGGTCATGCAGAACAGTCATGCGTTCGTTGGCGTGTGGCTGTCGCAAGCGGATCGTGAACAAGTCCGCGTGGGCCCGGTGATCGAAGTGCGCAAGGCCGTCGCGGCGGGCACGGCAGCGGTTCTTGAGAGCACGATGGCGTGTGTCGTGCCGACGCAGTCCGCCGCCCGCGCGATTATTGCGGCCGAGCAACGCTTGCTGGACGAGAAGCAGTTTCGGGTAGCGCTCGATGTTGCTGCGGCACGTCGCACTGGCATCCGGCCATTGCCGGTGCGCACATCGGCCTACGAAGCCTTCGTTGGCCAGATGCAGCCCGTCGCTGATGCCGATGGCAGTGAGGCGGTGCTGCCGCAACCAGTTTGCGATCCGCTGGTGTTGTCTCGCACGACGCCCAAAGACCGACTCGAGCATTGGCAGCAGAAGTTGCTCGACTTGTCGATGTTCAATCGCCTGCTGAACTTCGTTGAGACCAAAAAGACGGTTCGGCTCTGTGCGCATGACCTTGGCGCCGTCGAGGACCGTCTGCAGGCCGGTGCCCGGATGCAGTTGCATGGCAAGCCGAGCATGGGCGATGCCGAAGACCTGCGTGACCTGACGCTCGAAGAGCAGCGTTCGGGGCAGGACTTGTTCGCCGAATACCTTCGCAAGGAGCTGCGCGCCGGTCGTTGGCGCTGTGACTTCGACGACGAGAATCTCGAAGCGCGATTGATCGAGATCTTTCGGCACGCGCGCACGTCGCTGGAAGAGAGCGGCGCCAACACGCTCTACCTCGCGATCGGCTATCTGCGCTGGTATGAGACTGCCGATTCGCAGAAGCCGCGCCGAGCCCCGTTGCTGTTGGTGCCGATCGTCATCGAGCGATTGTCGGTGCAAGAAGGCTTCCGCTTCGTGATGGACGATGCCGAGGCGCGCATCAATACGACGCTGCTGCAGATGCTCGAACGGGACTTCGAGTTGACCGTGCCGATTGGCGAGCAGCTGCCCGAAGACGAACGCGGTGTCGACGTCGGCGCGGTGCTCGACATCTTCCGGCGCGTAGCTTTGGCGATGCCGCGGTGGGAAGTCGAGGACGTCGCCTGCGTCGGGTTCTTTTCGTTCACCAAGTACCTGATGTGGCTCGACCTCAAGAACCGCGACGAACTGCTGAAGAGCAGCGTGCTGCAGCACCTCGTCGACGCACCTGGTGCCGCGTTGCCGCAAGACGTTCCCGAGTATGCGCGCGACGAACTAGACGACCTGCCGCCCGAAGATGTGTTCTGTCCGAAGGACGCCGACAGCTCGCAGTTGTCCGCGGTA
>CAXBFC010000206.1:0-13596 GCA_963974725.1 uncultured bacterium
GTGGTCGCACGACTACTTCACCAACCTCTTCGACTACGAATGGGAACTCTTCCGCAGCCCCGCTGGTGCGCAGCAGTGGCGCCCGAAGGCCGGCCAGACGAGCCGCACGACGCCTGACGCGCACGATCCATCGAAGGGCCATCCGGTCGTGATGTTGACGACGGACCTGGCGATGATTGAGGACCCGATCTACCGCAAGATTTCGAAGCGCTTCCTGGACAACCCAGAGGAGTTCGAAGCCGCCTTCGGGCGGGCGTGGTACAAGCTCACGCACCGCGACATGGGCCCCCATTCGCGACTGCTCGGCACCGACGTGCCGCCGGCACAACTATGGCAAGACCCGCTGCCTGCCGTCGACCATGAGTTGGTTGACGACCAGGACATCGCCGCGCTCAAGCGTCAAATCCTCGAGTCGGGTCTGACGCTTTCCCAGCTGGTTGCGACGGCCTGGGCGTCAGCCGCGACGTTCCGCGACACGGACCTGCGCGGCGGTGCCAACGGTGCGCGGTTGCGCCTGATGCCGCAGAAGGACTGGGCGGTGAACAACCCGGTGCAGCTCCGCAAGGTGCTCGCCAAGCTCGAGGGTATCCAGCGACAATTCGCCGAAGGCAAGTCGGGCAAGTCGGTATCGATGGCGGACCTGATCGTGCTCGGTGGCGGCACAGCGATCGAAGCCGCCGCCAAGCGCGCCGGCCACACTATCGAGGTGCCGTTCGTGCCAGGTCGCACCGACGCGACGCAAGCGATGACTGAGGTCGACTCGATGGCGATGCTCGAACCCAAAGCAGACGGCTTCCGCAACTACGTCGGCAACGACGCGAATCGCCCTGCCGCGGAGATGCTCATCGACCGCGCCGACACGCTGTCACTGAGTGCGCCGGAGATGACCGTGCTGGTCGCTGGCATGCGCGTGCTCGATGCGAACTTCGATGGCTCGAGACGCGGTGTGTTCACCGATCGGCCCGAGACGCTGAGCAACGACTTCTTCGTCAACCTGCTCGACATGGGCACGAACTGGCGCAAGGCAAATGGTGCCGACGGCATCTACGAAGGTGTCGACACGAAGACCGGCCGAGTCAAGTGGACCGGCACGGCCGTCGACCTGGTCTTCGGTTCCAACTCGCAGCTGCGAGCGATCGCCGAGGTCTACGCCAGTGACGACGCCGACCACAAGTTCGTCAGGGACTTCGTGGCCGCTTGGTCCAAGGTGATGATGCTCGATCGTTTCGACGTCTAAGGCCGGCGCCAGCAGCGCGGCCAGCGACACGTCTCGCTGCGATCGATTCGTCGATCGTGGCGAGCAATGACTGCGTCGGCGCCCAGCACCCAGCCGAGAGCAGCGCACCGCAACAACGGTTACAGTTTTCGTCGACGGCGTGACCGGCATCGGGCGGGACTGCAGCCGATCGATTCCAGCCAATCGCGGTCACGCAATCACCGTCGCCTGAGCAACTGCCTTTCGGAGCGCCATGATTCGACTGCCGTTTATCGTCACCCTCGGGCTGGCTCTCGGGCACGCCAATGCGCAGCAGTTGGTCACGCAAACGGATCCGTCGCCGGCCATTGCGGTGAACTCAAGCGCGAACAAACCAGTCGCCGGTCAGTTCGGTTGGTTTCGGGCACAGGACGTCTGGAGCTACGGTCTCTACCGAACGGATGGCACGGTCGCCGGCACCGAACGCGTGCTTGAAGGCTGGCTCGAACCAAGGCACGAGTTCGCCGGCATGGCACTGTTCTCCAGCAGCAACAACAGCCTGACCGGAATCGGCCTGTTCCGCACGGACGGCACCGTTGGCGGAACGGTGCAGTTGCTGCCGCACATCAACGCGACAACGGTGCTCGGCAGCTGCAACGGCCGGCTGATCTTCACCAACGCCAACGGGTTCGCGCACGACATCTGGAGTACGGACATGACTCCGGCGGGCACGACGCTACTGGGTCAGGTCAGCGACCTGCGCTTCGGGATCGAGCACAACAACGAAGTGCTGATCTTCGCTCGCGTCGGCAATTCGCTGCCCGGCATTCATGCGACTGACGGAACAAGTTTCGCGCCGCGCCACACCTTTACGCTCGCGGACGTAGTGCACCCCAACGCCTCGTCAGCAGCAGTGCTCGGCAGCAAGGTGTTTTTCTTGGTGCAACACTCGACCGGAACTGGGTCCGTCGACGAACTGTGGCAGACGGACGGCACGAACACGTCGTCGGTGACCGCGCTCGGTCCGAGCACGGGGCGGCAGATCGCCCGCGCTGGCAATGTGCTGGTGATGACCGGCGACCCCGGAACCACAACGATCGTCGCCAGCGACGGCACCGCAGCGGGCACAGGTGTGATGACGACGCAAACGCCAGCGTTCACGCTGCGCACCGCCGGCAATCTCGCGTTCTTCGTCGGTTCGGATCCAGCCCACGGCTTTGAGCTGTGGCGCACCGACGGCACCAACGCTGGCACGTTCTTGCTGTTCGACGCGACACCCGGCCCCGGCAGTTCGAACCTCGCCAATCTGACCGGCGGCACGAGCAAGATGTTCTGCTTCCTCGGCGCGAGTCAGCTCTTGTCATCCGACGGCACGACGGCGGGGACAGGCTTCATGCCATCGCCTGCCCTGGCGATCGCGAACTCCGGTGGCCTCGCAGTGCTCGGCGATACGGCGCTGGTTACCGGGCCGGTCGGGCTAGGTGTCGAGATGCTCGCGACCGATGGCACCGCGGCAGGCACGGTGCAACTGACCAGCAACGAGCTGCGCCCTGGCATGGGCGCGCCCCTTGCCGCTGCGCCGCTGCTCAACGAACTGTGCTTCGTGTGCGACAACAATCTGCACGGCCGCGAACTGTGGCGCACGAACGGAACCGCGGCGGGCACGGCACTGATCGAAGACATTGCTCCCGGCCCGGCCGATGCCGTCGGTGAAGTGGTCACGGCTGCCGGCGATCTGTGGTTCAACGTCGGCGGCCAGCTCTATCGCTCGAACGGCACCGTCGCTGGCCGCACACTCGTCCACACCTCCAGTTCCGCCAACCTCTTGAACTTGGACGCAGGCGACAACGTCGTCGTGTTTCGCACGACTCAGTCGACCTTCACGCAGCAACTTTGGCGTTCTGACGGTAGCAACACGATCAGTAGCCCGAACGCCCTCGGCCCGGGGTCGCAGACTCTGCATATCGGCGACGTGACCTACTACATGGGCACGCTTCAATTCGCCCGGCGCCTATACCGCTGGCAGGGGGAGCCCAACGGTGGACTGGACCTGGGCTGGGTCAACCGCATCTACGGCCGCCTCGGCGACCGGCTTGTGTTTGAAGGTAGCGGCGGCGCGAAGATCACCGACGGCACCGTCGCCGGCACTATCGCAATCGGACCAGCACCAACGCCGCTGCAAGGATCGCAGACCAACCGTCGCGATGGCGGCACGTTCTTGGTTCTCAGCCAGTATCCGACCGGCCTGTATGCCACCGATGGCACGTCGATGACGACACTGTCCGTTCCGTCGACCACGCCGATCCAATTGCTAGCTGGCGGTGATGACTTCGTCTACATGCAGGCGACGGATCCGCTGCTGGGCTATGTCCTGTATCGCACCGACGGCACGCCCGCAGGAACACAGATGATCGCCGATTTCGGCTCCTTGGCACTGTCGCGCGCGACGGCGATGTGGCCGCTCGGCTCCGGCAACCGCGCGTTGCTTGCCGTGCAAACGGACAGCGACGGCATCGAACCGTGGATCACCGACGGCACGACCTCAGGCACGGTGCAACTCGCTGACCTCAACCCAACTGGCAGCAGCAATCCGGAGCTACTCGGCGTCTCCGGTTCGATGGCGTTGTTGGTCGCCGACGACGGCACCACGGGTCCAGAGCTTTGGCGCCTCGACCTCGCAACGGTTGCGGCGGCCAACGTTCAGTCGATCGGCATCGGATGCTCAGGCAGCTTCGGCAACCCTCGACTGACCAGCGGCGACACGCCGCAACTCGGCGCGACCTTCTCGATGAACTTGTCGCAGGCCCAACCCGGGGCGATCGCCCTGTGGCTGCTCGGCACAGGTCTGACAACGACGCCCGTCGGCGGCGGCTGCAACATCTACTTCCAGAACTTGCTGCTGTCGTTCTGGAACGTGACGGACGCTGCTGGCAACGCAAGTGGGCAACTGTCCCTTCCGAACAGCGCGGCACTGATTGGCGCAACGGGAATCCAGCAAGTCGGCGTGTTCGATCCACTCGGCGTGTCGCCGTTCGGCACGTCGACGACATCAGGGCTGCTCTGGGTTATCGGCAATTAGCAGATCGCGGTGCGGTGCGGACCAAAGCCGCACCAACTCCCGCTGGGTCGCCGCAACCTGCCAGTCGGCGGAATCGTCGAACGTGACGTTCCAGAACCTGCGTACGGTACCCGGTTCACACCACAACCTGCCGAGTTGACGCAACTCATCGGGAAAGAAGAGCTAGGCGAATGGACTGGCCAGTCCCCCGGCCGGGACCAGATGGATCTCTCGTTGCAGGTCAAGAACCGACGCGTGGCTGGGGCATGCGTGCAACAGTTCTTGATCCGCGAACATCCCGATCGCGACTATTGGTTGGCCAGCAGCGACCAGGCAATCTTCGATGCGTGACCGCGGTGAACGAATGCGCCTTGCCGCGCGGCAGCGATTCATTCGCGCCCGGCGACCTCAACGTCGCACCGCACGCGAGTCCACTACCTTCCGGTCGACGAGACGACCCGGATCGTCGATGTCGTCGTATTGGTGTTTGAAACGGTGCCGGTGAAGGCGTTCATCTGCACCATGCTCTTCTCGATGATGAGGTTGCCCCTGCCATCGCTTGAGATGTTGGTAACGAATGGGCCAGCGGTCGAGCACGAGCATCCGAGAAGGGCCACGGCCATGATGGCGATGCGAGTTTTCATGCAGTGCGTGGTACGGCGTTCCATCTGAGCAGTCAATCCGCTGATGGTTAGGGGAACTGGCCGCGAAGTGGTGAGGAAGTGTTTTTTTGTCCTGGCACCGTACGCACTTCTAGGTGTGGGGGAAGCAAACTACTGGGGTGTGGCTGTTGCGGATGATCTTTGCTGCGACGGAGCCTAGTCGCAGGCGGTCGAAGGCGGACTTGCCTTGGGATCCCACGAATACGTAGGCGGCGTCCTTGCTGGCTTTGATGATCTCTGCTGCGACGTTGTCCGCGGCTCGCACGTCGACTCGACATGGCACAGTGGCTCGGGCGGCAATTTCTTGGAGGACCGTCCGCGCTTTGTTGAGATCACCGGGCACGTCGTTGGCTAGTGCTGGTGCCAGTTCGGGGTCATGCACAACGTGCAGCAAGACCACGGTCGCGTCATGGGCCTTTGCCCACTGCAACGCTTGGTCGATCGCTCGCTCGAAAGAAGGCTCTAGGTCCGTCGCGACGCAGATAATCACGTCGGCAGTATCTCGTAGTTGCGAGCACAGCGCTACCAAACCAGTGCGAATCTCGGCGTCGCCATGTGCCTGATATCGGGCTGGGACATCGATACGAACGGCCGACCTTTCAGAGCTGCATGCTCACAACGATCACCAATGCAATCAACAGGGCGGCGAGCGCGAAGCGCACGAACCGACGCGCCACCATATCCAGGGTCGCCTGGCCATATCGATTGAGGATCCAGACCGTCAGGTAGATGCGGGGGAATCTGCTGAGGAACGAGGCGAGCAGAAAGACCCAGAAGTTGACTTGCTCAGCGCAGACTCCGGCAGTCACCGTAAAGATCTTGTAGGGCAACGGAGTGAAGCCACCGAGCCAGACCCAGATGAAGGCGTCGTTGCCGTACCAGGTACTGATCTTCGCGTACCACTCCGGCGTGAAGCCCGGCACGTGCTCGAAGGCGAACTCGCGCAGACCGTGCTCCCACAACCAGAAGCCCAACGCGTATCCCGCGATGCCTCCCAGCACCGAGGCCACTGAACAGCAGAACGCGTAGAACCAGCTCTTCTCTGGCCGCAGCAACACCATCGGCACATAGAGAACCTCCGGCAGGATCGGCGAACAGCACGCGTCAGCAAACGACAGCAGCGTCATGAAGAACAACGAAAAGCGGCTCTCCGCGATGCGCTCCATGCGTTGACGCAGGCGACCTCGCTTGGGCGGTGCCTCGGTCGTCTCGGAATATGGCTCGGTCGTCTGCACGCGGATCGGCTCCGCATCGTGACTCGTGCGCGGTCAACTTGCCAGCGAATCGTGCGCGGTCATCCACATCTGGCCGCAGGTTGCAGCGAAACAACTTTCGCTCGGACTGAAATTAC
Source organism: uncultured bacterium (assembly GCA_963974725.1). GTDB lineage: Bacteria > Planctomycetota > UBA1135 > UBA1135 > UBA2386. Next base: position 6,267 of record CAXBFC010000206.1, read on the forward strand.
TCGAAGCGGGCAAAACTGCTGTGCAAACGCGGGATCGGCTGACGGCGTCTCCAACGGCTGTGCCATCGCGCATGTGGAAGTTTCTTGTTACGCGCGCGGCTGCACTGCGCCACCCAATGCAGCGCGACCGCCACTTGCGGTTGCCCGCCCCCTATTCACGAGAGTCTCCCATGCGATCTTCCCTAACGACCCTCCGCAACCTCACCTCAACCGCCCTCCGCACCGCACTACTGGCAACCGTGGCGCTTGCGACGGTTGACGTCACGGCTCGCTCGGCCGCCGCTCAGGACAACATCCTGATCTACGGCAACAGCATCATCAACGGCCCGTTCATCCAGCTCTTCAACGACCTCATCGTGCAGGCGGGCGTGCCAGCCCCAAACATCGTCTCTTCGATCGTCGGCGGAGCCCGCACCGGCAACCACGTCGGCCAGTTGGGCCTGGTCACTTCGTCCTTGCCGGCGGGGCAGACCTGGCGGGCGATGGTTGTGCAAGGGTCGACCTTTGAGACGACCGACTACCTGACGGGCGACGTCGCCGCGTTCCACGCGAACATGCAGACGATGGCGGACGCATACTTCGCCCACAGTCCGAACGGCTTGTTCATCGGCCATGAGACCGGCGCCGACCACCCCACCAGCAATCGCTACCCATCGTGGTTCGCGGATCCGGCGACGTGGCTCGCCTTCCCGCAAGCAGCCTATGCACATGCAGCCGAAGTCATCACGGCCGCGCACCCCGCAAGTCCACCGATGCAGATCGCCAAGCAAGGCACGTGCTGGGCCAACACGATCGGCTACGAACTCGACTACTACCAAAACGATCTCCACCACCTCAACAAGCGCGGCAAGATCCTGGTGGCATGCCTCTACTACTTGGAGATCTACGGCGGCCGAATCGCCGACATCCCGGTCGATTTCAGTGTCAGCACTCCGTTCGTCGACGCGATGATTGCGGGCAACGTCGACGAAGCCATGTGGGACAAGATCGTTGGCTACGCCGATCGCTCGCAGCGGCCGGCGATGCGACCCTTTCCCGGCAGCAACAGCGATTTCCAATTGCGCACCGGCACCGTTGCCGACGCCCTCAACGTGCGCGCCAAGAAGTATCTGACCTCAGGTGACGGCATCTACCTGCAACTGGTCTCACCACTGCACGCCCTCGACACCTATGCTGCTGGCGTTTACCTGCAAATCCTGCCAACCGGGACGCTTCCCACGATGGGCGCGTTCCCCGGCCTGCATCTAGATAGCTCACAGATGACGAGTTGGTTTGCGGTGCCCGACCTGACTGGCAGCGCCGTGCTGCGAAACATCCCCAATGGCCTCGCCGGCAACACCATCTGGGTCCAAGGCACCAGTCGCGGCCCTTCGGGATCGCCAGCGTTCCCGGATACGTTCAGCGACGCGCAGCAATTCGTGATCCAGTAGCGCGCCACCAAAGTCGCGCGCGAAGCTCGGCCGTGTGTCTTATCGGACCACGTGCCAGAGGCTACTGAAGTCGTCGGTCCAAAGGATGCTCGCCCTGCCGGCTGCATCCGATGCGTCGCGCATCGCCGCTTGCGCGAGGAACTCTTCGTTGTCCGTGACGATGGCCCAAGCAGAGCCAATGTTGGTGTTGGTGTCTTCGGAGAGCACGGTCACCAGTCGAAGTTGCTTGCCAGCATCGACCGCCAGGCCGCGCACGACCGGAATGAGATCGAGGTAGCGATTGCTGACATGGACGAGCAGGATCCCGTCCGTCGCGAGATGCCGCCAATAGACATGGTTGGCTTCGCTGGTCAGGAGATGCACCGGAATCGAGTCGCTGCTGAAGGCATCGATAGCGAGCACATCGAGGGTCCGCGCGTTGCCTTGCTGGAGTTCACGCTCCATCTGAACACGCGCATCCCCCATCTGGATGCTTGCCAGCGCACCTCGAGCCCGGGCATCCCCGAGGTAGGTAAAGTGGGCTTCTGCAACGCGAACGATCGCAGGGTCAATCTCGTAGAACGTGTAGTCGTCGCGCTTCTGTGCGTAGTAGGCCAACGTGCCGGTCCCGAGCCCGATGACACCTACGCGCAGCGGACGCAGGGTTGCCGCCGGATGGTTCCGGAGCGCGTAGGCGACGCCGGATTCGTTGCCAAAGTAGGTGTGGCCCATGCCAGGTTCGACCGCGTCGCCCGTGATCTGCTCGCCGTGCAACGTGCTGCCATGACGCAGGCGCCGGCTCTTCTGCACGATGCGAACGACGTCGCCAACAACTTCCCGCTTGACGGTTTGCTGTACGGTGATCCGCCCGAAGAAGTTGCGACTGCGATCGATGCACTGCGAGTTCTCGCTGGCGCGAATCACGATGGCCGCGGCGAACGCAATCCCAAACGCGAACGGCAAGGCCCGACGCTTGAGCATGCGCGCCTTGAGAATTGGATTCGCCATGCGGCGGGCACAGGCGAATACGCCAACCATCGCGCACACACCGAGACCCACCTCCACTTCGAGGTAGGTGTCGAAGAGCAGCGGTGCGACGACGGCGACAAGGACTCCGCCGATGGCGCCACCCGTGGCCACCGCAAGGTAGAACCCGGTCAGGTACTCAGGCGCAGGTTTCCCTCGCACGAGTTCGCCATGGCAGACCATGCCGCACAGAAACAGCACCACACAAAACGCCGTGGCTGGCACCGCTACCGATCCGGCAAACCACGATGCCTCGGCGAAAAAGAGTAGCAACACGGCAACGACGGCCAGAGTCGCCCCCATGGCCGCAGGTCGGTACCAACGCTCGCTGTCAAACGTCAGGGCGAATGTGAGCAGGTAGATGGCCAGCGGCATCACCCAGAAGAACGGGATGACCGCAATATCGATGCAAATCACGTTCGTCACCGCGAGCAACATCACGGACGGCAAGGCAGCCAGGGCGATCCAACGCAGGATCTGCCGGCGCTCAGGCGCCGGCGTCGCTGCAGCCGACGCAATTGCCTGGCCGGTCGGAGACTCGCCGCCGGCACACGTCATCGCCTCGGCGCGCATGCGGTTCACGACTGCCGCGCTCAGTCCCGATGCAAACGCCGGCTGCAGCGTAAACCTCGCAAATGCCTTCGTAACCGGATCGAGTGCAGCGGCGACCGCCGGTGCGAGCGAACGGGCCTTGGGAACGACCACCGATTGGGTCGGCTGCGCGACGAGCGGGCCACACGCCCTCGACGACGACCACGCACAGGCACCGCTGAGCACGAAGAACGCGACGTACGCAACCGCCCATGAGTTCGCCTGCACGCCGATCGTCAGATTTGGCTCGAACAAGAATGGAAAGCTCAGCAATGCCGCGAGCGAGCCGATGTTCGAGAGTGCATAGAGCCGGTAGGGCGACCGCCCTCGAAACTCTCGCGCGAACCACGACTGCAGAATCGGCCCGGTTGCCGCCAATAGCAGGTATGGCAATCCAACGGTTGCGAACAGCAACAGCAGAATGTGCAGTGTCGGGTCTTCGGTCCCGGTCGGCTTCCAGTGTTCGCCGGGCACGATCGGCAGGAACAGCAGCGACGCGGCAAGCAGCGCGACATGCACGATTGCCTGCGAACGCGGTGCGAGGTGCCGATGCAGCAGATGCGCGTAGGCGTAGCCGGCGAGCAACTGAACCTGGAAGAACAGTAGACACGCGGACCACACAGCGGGGCCGCCGCCGAACCAGGGCAGAACAACGCGCGCGATCTGCGGCTGGATCTGAAAGAGTAGGAACGCTCCGAGGAGGATGGTTGTTCGGTAGCGCACCAAGCGCGGCTATCGACCTTCGTTCCGCCAGGCCTGGAGCGCATCCAACGATGTCACGGGAATCCTGCGCTCGCCTGCGGGCGTTGGTGGATTGCGCAACAACTACTGCCTCGAAGACCCCGTGAGTCATGCGGGCCCCAATAGACCCAGTGGACCCGGTAGACCCGGTAGACCCGGTAGACCCAGTCCACGAAATCAGACCGCACTGGCTACCAACTCATGCGCAGCGTGCGCGTGACATGATCCATGATCGACCTCGGAACCCCGATCTCTTCGGCCTGCTTCGACCAGCCCGAGAACGCCTCCACTACCTGCTCGACGATCCGCTTTTCGCGGCCGCGTGGCAATCCGGCGTAGTCGGCGAGGTACTTCAGGTCCGCCATCGTGAAGTCGCTGGTCTTGCCGTTGAGGCTGAGTTGGTGCTTGCTGGTGAAGTCACTGCCTTCGGCGTGGCACAGGTCGTAGGCCGGAGACAGATCCCACTGGCCTTGCCGATCCATGACGAAGGCGAAGTTCTTCACGTGGTCGTCTTGGTTGCAGCCGACCAGGTTGAACACAACGCGGCGGAACTGCTGGTCCATCGACGCCTGTGGCACGCCGAGCTGCTTCATGGTCATGAACAACTGCTCGTACGAATACGCCCCACTCTCGAAGTAGTCGAAGTGCGCGACCGCCGCGAACGTCTGCATGAAGTTCTTGGAGCCATCCGCCTCGCGATCGAACCGGCGCGTCATGAAGTGGCTGCGGCCGTTTTCGTGCAGCAGTTGGCAATCGGTCATCGCGATGCCGCATTGCTTCGCGACTTGCGAGTAACTGTATTCGAGCAGGCCATAGCCAGCTGGATCGGCGACGCCCCAATCGCCACTGAACTCGACGCCATCGAACTTGATCAACCAGTGCTCGAAGCCCGGCGGCAGCTGCGTCTGACCAGAACGCACTTCTTTGGTTTCTGGATCGAACGCAATCACCGCCTTGGCGCGCGCGCCACCAGCGGACGTGCCGACACTGAGGATGTCGAGCATGGCCTGCTCGCCAAGTTCTCCAGTGAGTTCGGTGTGCAGCGTGTTCTTGTTGGCGAACGCCATCGATGCCAGTTCGACCAGTTGCTGCACTTCGAGTGGCCGGTCGACGAGCGCCGCAACACTGCTGGCCGGCTCGAACTCAAGCGCCCCCATGCCGCGACTGCCGGTGTAGCAAAGCCGATCGACCGCGTGAAACTCTTCGCGCGTTCGGCCGGTGCGAGCCAACCAGACATCGATCAGACGATTGCCGTAGCGGTCGGGCAGACTGTCGGCAAGCAGTCCCGGCAAGCCGTGGAACGTGCGCGGCGCCAAGCCTTGGAACTGGTAGATGCGGCCCGAAGCGCTCGGCATCATCAACGGCGCCAACTCGATGCCGGACGCGACGAACTCAGGATCGTATTCGAAGCGCGCGAAGCGCTCGCCCCGGTCCATCGACACATAGCCGACTGCCGTACCCCAAAGCTTGACGGTTGCGGTGGTCACGGCCGTTCATCCCCCCACGTGAAACCACTCCCGCTCGGCTTGCCATCGGACTGCTTGGGAAGGGCCTGCTTGCGGCGAGTCCTCTTGCGGCCCGCCTTCACTTCCGCCATGGGCGAACGGAAGTTCTCTGGCAGCAGCGAATCGATCGACGACTCCATCTGTAGTGCCTTGAGGATGCGGATCCACGAGCCGAGCTTGCTGTCGTTGCCGTCTTCGATTCGACGCAGCGTCGCGACACCAATCCCAGAGGCCTTGGCGAGAGCCTCCTGCGAGTAGCCCTGCTGCTTGCGAATGCAGGCCAGTCGCTCGCCGAGCTCCGCGAGAACGGCACCGCCGGGGGTGAGTTGGTCAATCTTCATTGCGATCACTTATGATACACTATAGCCACTTTCGGCCATATTCCGATCGTTCGTGATCACTTTTGATATGGAGATGAAATGCTGCCAAGAGCGACCGCACGACGGCATGCATTGATCACAAGCGATCGTATTCATGCTATCGGACCGCATAATCCATCACAAGTGATCGATCAATACGCCCAAAAATGACGCCAAACCGCTGCTGAGGCTGCCGCAGAACCCCACACAACCAGATCAAGTGACGGGATGTGCAGCAGTCGCGCACTTTGCTGAATCATCCGATGACGCCGAACAACCCCTGCCACGGCCGTCACAAGTGCCTGCACAAGCAGAGGTTGCTTTTTACTTCAGAGCGCTTCCGGTGCTTTCCGAAGCCGTTTCCTGGCAGGAGTTTCTGCCAAGCAACAGGGAAGAAGAGCAACAGGGATGAAGCGCACACTCATTGAGGTGTTCTGTGGCCTCGCGGCCTTGGTTCTGATGGTTTCGTTCCATCACCAAATCGCACGGCTGGAGGTTCAACAGACGGACGTCAACGCCCTCGAACGCAAGTTCGAAGACGCGGTCGCCAACCAACCGGACGGCTCGGAGCTGGAGGCGCTGCGCGTCCAGATCCTCGAGCAGACCGGAATTCGCATGCAGTCGCTTGAGCGGCAGCTGCAAATGGCGGCCGCAGGTTCTGACCAAGCGAAGGGCATCGCCGACGAGCTCGAGCGGGCGCAGCGCGACGTGAACGCGTTCCGCAGCGAGATGTCGAGCGACTTCGAGCGCACCAAGGCACTCGTCGACGCCTACATCAGCGAGTTTCGCGCCAAGGAGCAGAACGCCGCGATGAAGATGTCCGAGACCCAAGGACAGATCGCGACGCTGGCCAGCACGATCTACGAGGACAAGCAGGAGCTGACCCAGAAGATGCTGCTACCGACGGTACAGCTCAACGGCGACGACACGGTTGGTTCTGGCACGATTGTGTTCTCCGGCCCCAACAAGCGGAACCGCAACAAGATCGAGACCTACGTGCTGACGTCTTACCACGTCGTGCGCAACATCCTCGCCGACACGCCGCGGGCCAAGAAGACCGGCTTCGACGTCACGGTCTACCTGCCGGGTGAGAACCTGATCGTGAAGGGCCGCATGGTCGCCAGCGAGGCCAAGATCGACGCCGCCCTCGTGCAGCTCGAAACCGAACGCCAGCTGCCGAACGTCGCCAACGTTCTACCCCGCAACGAAACCGACCAAGTCAAGGTCTGGGATCCAGTCTGCGCCGTCGGCTGCCCGCTCGGCAACGACCCGGTGCCAAGCAAAGGCGAAGTCAGTTCGCTCAGCAACATGCTCAACGGCGCCAACTACTGGATGGTCAACGCACCAACCTACTTCGGCAACTCCGGCGGCGGCATCTACCGCTCCGACACTCGCCAACTGATCGGTGTGTTCTCCAAGATCTACACCCACGGCAAGGGCCAACCAGTCGTCGTCCCGCACATGGGCCTCTGCACACCAATGGACCTCGTCTACGACTGGCTGTCCGAAGCCAAGATGGACCACCTGCTCCGCAGCAGCTCGATCAATCGCATCGACTTGCGCGAACTAGCGGCTCCAGCGAAGTAACGGCTCCAGCGCAGATTCCGGTACGCAGATTCGGTGATGCTCGCGCTCGCCACCGCCGGCTTCGCACTGGCGAAGTGATTGCCGGCAGGACGGCGCCGAGTTCCACGTACTA
>CAXBFC010000207.1:0-13581 GCA_963974725.1 uncultured bacterium
CGAGCTTGTCGGGTCGAACCTCGGTTTCGCTCAACTACACGGTTGGCTCGGCCGCGATGGCTTCGGCGGTGCGTCAAGCTGGCTTGACGTCGCTGGTCACATCGAAGGCCTTCTTGGAGCGCCTGCCGCAAGAGATGCTCGACGGTCTCGAAGGCCTTGAGATGATCCTGCTCGAAGACGTCATGCAGGGTGTCTCCACGTTCGAGCGACTGGGTGGCATGATGCGTGCGCTGCTGTGGCCGATGGGCACGCTGGAGCGGGCCTGTGGTGCGAAGCGTCGCGTGACCCGTGACGACGTTGCCGCGATCCTGTTCAGCAGTGGCAGCACCGGTGAGCCCAAGGGCATCATGCTCAGCCACAAGAACCTGCAAGCCAACGCGGATGCGATTGCACAGGTCGTGCCCTCTGATCACACCGACAAGCTCGTCGGTGTGCTGCCGATGTTTCACTCGTTCGGCAACCTGGCATTGTGGTATGCGGTTGGCCAAGGCGCCGGCATCGTGTTCCACCCCAATCCGCTCGAAGCCGCCGCTGTGGGGCACCTCGTGGCGAGCAATGCTGCGACGGTGTTGATCGCGACGCCGACGTTCTTACAGCTCTACAACCGCCGCTGCGAGCCAGGGCAGTTCGGTTCCTTGCGCTTGGTGCTGACCGGTGCCGAGCGGTTGACGGATGACCTGGCGGATGCATTTGCGGATCGCTTTGGGCTGCGTCCGATTCAAGGCTATGGCGCGACCGAGTGTGCGCCGGCGATTTCCGTTTGCGCACCGGGCTACCGCGCACCGGGCTTCTACCAGGCGGGCTCGCGACGAGGTTCGGTTGGTCGGCCGCTGCCGGGAGTGACGGTCAGGATTGTCGACCCCGACACGCGCGAACCGGTGCCAATCGGCGAAACGGGCATGGTGCTGGTGCGCGGCGCCAACGTCATGCTGGGTTACCTCGGTCGCGACGATTTGACAGAGAAGGCGATGCCGACGGCTTCCTGTTCTTGACGGATCGTTTGTCGCGCTTCAGCAAGATCGGTGGCGAAATGGTGCCGCACGGCGCGATTGAGGATCACTTGCAGGATTGCACCTCGCGCCACGACCGTGCGTTCGCCGTTTGCGGCATTCCCGATGAACGCAAGGGCGAACGGCTGGCGGTGCTGACGACGTTGCCGGAATCGGCGATGCCAGAGGTGCTCGACAAAATGGGGCGGCGCGGTTTGCCGGCACTGTTTCTGCCGCGCAAAAACCAGTTCGTGCACGTCGATGCCCTGCCGCTGCTGGGCACCGGCAAGCTCGACCTACGCAAGATCAAGCAAGTGGCGATGGATGCGGGCCGCCAGGAGCAGGGTGCGGATGCCTGATCGCAAACATCTGGCAGCCCGCTGTCTGGCCTGACCTGAGCGATCGACTTGCGATTGCACGTCGCCGGCATCAGCGTGAAAACGTGCGTTGGTAGATCGGCCGCCGCGTCCTAACGTGCACGCCAATCGTTTCGAAGGCAGTTCGCAGACCGTTGAGCGAGAGGAACAACAATGATGAAGCTACTTGTCATTCCGGGTTCGACCCGTCGAGCCGCGTTCTCCAAGCAATTGGCTCGAGCAATCGTCGGCTCCGCGCCGTCGGGCACGGAAATCACGATTGCCGACCTGTCGGACTTTGCGATGCCAATGTACGACGGCGATCTCGAGGAGGCGGAAGGTCTTCCCGAAAGCGCGATCAAGCTGCGCGAGGTGGTGAAGCAGCACGATGCATTGCTGTTCGTGTCACCTGAATACAACGCATCGATCCCGGCGGTGTTGAAGAACACGATCGATTGGTTGTCGCGGCCGTACGCGCCGGAGCCCAAGGTCTCCGTCTGGGCAGGCAAGGTCGCGGGCTTGCTTTCGAGTTCGCCCGGTGCTCTGGGCGGCATGCGTGGCTTGGTGCATTTGCGCCAGATCCTGATGAACGTGGGGATGCAGGTGGTGACCGAGCAGTTCGCTCTGGGCACCGCTCACGAAGCGTTCGCCGCCGACGGTTCGCTGAAGAGTGATCGCCAGCAGGCTGGCGTCGACAAAGTGGTGGCCAGTGTCGTGCGCATCGCAACCGCGCTAGCCAAGTAGCCCGAACTGCGGCAGCATGTTCGCATGCTGCGTGCTTGTTCCGTGTTCCTCGTTTGCCTGCTGTCCGCGTCGATCGCCTGCCAAGGGTCTGCTGAGGACTATCGTCGAGCGACCGAACGCATTGCTGCCTGGTCGAAGGCTGGAGGCGCGTTCGATCCCGACGTTCATTGGATGTCAGACGGCGTTTGGTTTGCCACTGGACGGGGCAAGCAGCGCGAGTTCGTGCGCGTCAGCAAGGACGGCTCCGTGCAGCGCGGTCCGGAGGCCAAGTTACTCGGGATCGAGGCGAAGCCCAAGCAGCTGGCGCCGCGCAAGGCCTGGTCGGCGAGTTCCCGTTCTCGTCGCGCCTCGACGCTGACGTTTGCCAACCAACTGAAGCGGCCAATTCGGTTGTTTTGGGTCGATGACGGAGGGGGTTTGCGTGCCTACGGCGAGATTGCACCTGGCAAAGAGCTGATGCAGTCGACATTTGCCGGGCACGTTTGGATCGCGGACTACCGCAAGGATGATCTCGTTGGCGTGTTCGTTGCCGAGGCCGGCAAGTGTCGCGCAGTCTTCGATGACAACTCGCGGCGAGCTGTGCGCAAGTCACGGCGTCGCGAGGATGCACACCAGCCAATGGTTGTTCGGGATCACAACGTCTGGCTACAGAAGACGGGGGAGGAGCGCTTGCGCCTGACGAGCGATGGCACGGCAGAAGATGGCTATCGCCTGCCGCGCCACGTGTCTCCCAATCAGCAGCGTGCACTCGGGTTTCGAGTTCGCACCGCGGAGCGCCGCACGATGTATCGCATTGAATCGTCGCCGCGCGACCAATTGCAGCCGAAGTTGCATTCGAGCAACTACCCCAAGCCGGGTGATCGTCGGGAACGTTGGTTGCCCGCGCTCTTCGATCTGGAAAACGGCAAGCACATTCCGGTAGACGCGAGCAAGTTCGACAACGCGTGGTCGATCAAGAACATCCGGTGGGCAAGCGACAGCAGCGAAGTCTATTGCCTGGTCAACGAACGCGGCCATCAACGTATGCGCATGTATGCGATCGATGCCGGATCGGGTGCCGTCCGCACGGTGCTCGCGGAGGACAGCGATACGTTTATCGACTACTCGCAGAAGACCTGGCTGCATTGGCTGAACGACGACGAACTGTTGTGGGCCAGCGAGCGCGACGGATGGAACCACCTCTATCACGTGGATGCAAAGACCGGCGCGATTCGTCAGGTCACCAAGGGCCATTGGGTGGTTCGCAAGGTCGAGCATGTCGATGACCGCAACCGGATCTGGTTTACAGCGTTCGGCGTCCATGCGAATCAAGATCCCTATCACGCGCACTTGGCTCGCATCGATCTCGATGGCAGCAACTTCACGCTCCTGACCCAGTCCGATGGTTGGCACAAATGGCAGTTGTCGCCGGACCGCCAAATGCTGGTGGCGCGTTGGTCGCGCGTCGATCATCCGTGGGTGACCGAATTGCGGAACGCCGAGACCGGCAAGCTGATAGCCGAGCTCGGACGCGACGATCGTTCGGCTTTGTTGGCTAGCGGCTTCTTGCCGCCAGAGCGATTCGTTGCCAAGGGTCGCGATGGCAAGACGAACATCCACGGCATCTTGATCAAGCCGTCCAACTTTGATCCGTTGCGGCGCTATCCGGTGATCGAGGATATCTACGCCGGCCCTCACGATCACTTCGTACCGAAGCGTTGGGGGCTCGGCGCGCGGCAACGAAAGCTTGCCGAGTTGGGGTTTGTCGTGGTCCAGATTGACGGCATGGGCACCAACTGGCGCAGCCGCGCATTCCACGATGTCTGCTGGCGCAACCTCAAAGACAGTGGGTTCCCCGACCGCATCGCATGGATGCGTGAGGCCGCGGTGACGCGCAAATACATGGACCTGGAGCGAGTCGGGATCTTCGGTGGCAGCGCCGGCGGGCAAAGCACGCTCGCGGCGCTGTTGCACTTTGGTGACTTCTATGATGCCGGCGTGTCCGACTGCGGTTGCCACGACAATCGCATGGACAAGACTTGGTGGAATGAGGCGTGGCTTGGCTGGCCCGTTGGGCCTTGGTACGCCGACAATTCCAATGTGACGCATGCAGCCAAGTTGCGCGGTCCCCTGCTGTTGACGGTTGGCGAACTCGATACCAACGTGGATCCCGCATCGACCATGCAAGTGGTGGATGCGCTGATTCGAGCTGACAAGGATTTCGACTTGGTCGTGGTCCCAGGCGGCCGCCACGGTGTTGGCGAGCGGCCCTACCTGGTGCGAAGGCGTCAGGATTTCTTCGTTCGTCACCTGTTGGGCGTAAACCCGAGGCATCACTAATTGCATCGCTGGCGGCTATGCTGCCGCGAATGCGTCGTGTCCTTCTCGCGGCTACCAGCAGTCTCGCTCTGACAGCGCTGGCGCCTGCGCAACACAAATTGGTGGGCGAACTCGAGTCCAAGCTGGCGACGATGTCAGTTGGCACGGTTGCGTGGTACCAGACGTCACTGGATCGAGTCGCGGCATTGTGGCGCTACGACTTGGAGCTTGCCGTTCACGCTGGCGAGCAGCTCTGGACCCGAGCGAAGGACGATGGCCCTCTCGGCGTCGCCGAAGCAGCGGCTGCCCGCGTTGCGATCGCCATGACCGAATACCTAGGCGCAAATGCTGCTGCGGTTTGGGGTGATCGGGCCCAAGCGCCGCCGCTTGAATCGGAGCTGCACATTCAGGCGGACTACTTTCTGACTCGAGCACGCACGCTGTGCCTACTTGGTAAGCATGCCGACGAGGTGCCGCTTGCGATCAAGAGTCAGGCTTGCGCCGAGAAGTGCGGCGATTGGGTGCGAAGGATCGAAGCTCTGATCGTAACGCTCGACGTGGTCCCGAATCGTCGCCTTGCCGGCGTCCGTAGGATGTTGCGTGAGGCAACGGATGCCGGCGATGAATCGGTGGCCTACTTGCAGCCGGCGATTGCCGTGATTGAGGCGGACTACCATGTCGAGCGAGGGGATGTCCAGGCCGCCAAGGACGAACTCGAAACCGCAGAGAACATGGCCAGGCTTCACGGCAACCGCACGGTGCTTGCAGAGGTGGCTTTGAGTCGTGCCAGCCTGGCCGAAGACGCTGGCGACCTGGATCAGGCTGCGAAGTTGTATGTGCTCGCCGGCGATCGCTACCGCGAGATGAACGATTTCCAGGGTGTCGTTCTAGCGATGGACTTGCGGGCCGAGGTCGCAATCTTGCAGGGCGATGTGGTGATGGCCGAGGCGCTCATCCAGCAAGAGCTCGACCTCATGAGCGGCCGCGGCTGGGTCAGCCTCGAGCAGGGAGTGCTGGTGACGCAGTTCAATCTTGCCATCAAGCAAGAGGACGGTCCGCGCGCGAGTCATTTCCTCAAGCTGGTGGACGAGGCCGACGTTGTCGAGCACGAGGAAAGCGTGCGCTTCTTTGACGTCAGCGAAGCCCTGGCGAGCAAGGAAATGGAGCGCGCCGAAATGGAGCGCAAGCTCAACGCCGAACGGCTTGCCTTCGCAGAGCAATCCCAGGCGATGTGGATGTGGTCGGCGATCGCTGGCGTGTTAGGCCTGGGTGCGCTGTTGGCAGTGTCCTGGGTCGGACGCCGCCGGTTGCTCGCTGCCAATCGACAGCTCGCAGAGAAGATCGACCAAGTAAACGAGGCGCTCGCCGCCAAAGGCCACTTAGAAGAGCGCGTCGGGCAGATGCAGCGCGCTGAAGGACTCGGCACGTTGGCTGCGGGCATCGCTCACGATTTCAACAACTTGCTGACAAGCATGATCAGCGGGGCCGAGTTGCTGCGGGCGCAAGACGACGAGCCCGAACGCCGCGAATTGGCCGACATGATTCTCGCAGCCGGCCAACAAGGCTCTCGTTTGTGCCGGCAGCTGCAGTCCTATTCCGGCGGTGCGCCACTGACGCGTGAGCCATTCGACCTACGTCAGATCGTGGTTGAAATGGTGCCAACTCTGGTCAGCTCGGTGAAGGGCCAGATCGAAGTACAGCTTCAGCAGGATTCGCAGCAGATCGTTGCATTAGTGGATCGCGGGCAGTTCGAGCAGATTCTGCTCAACCTCGTGATGAACTCCAGCGAAGCCGGGGCAAGCAACATTTGGATCAGTATCCGTGAAGCAGGCATCGCAGACGAATCGAACCGTGAGCGAACTCGCATGGCGATCCTCAGCATCGTCGACGACGGCAGTGGCATGAGCGCGGAGGTCGCGGAGCGAATCTTTGATCCGTTCTTTACGACGAAGTTCCCAGGCCGCGGACTTGGGCTCGCGGTGGTCTTTGGTGTCGTGCGACGTCACGGCGGTCACGTGACGGTCGACTCTCCCGATGGCGGCGGTGCGCGATTCACAATCCATCTACCGATGGCGGCGAAGGATGTCGTGCTGCCTCGGCCACCAGCGAAGCTGCGGGATACTCGCGACGACCTGCGCATCCCGCCGGCGCTCTCCGTCTTGATCGTCGATGACGAGCCCATCGTGCGCCTCGCGCTCACCAGCATGCTGCGCAAGATGGGAATCACGGCGCACGCCTTCGATCGCGGTGCCGACGCGGTTGCGTTTGTGGGCGGCATGTCAGCCAAGCAACCCTGCATTGCGTTCGTGGACCTGACGATGCCGGAAATGGATGGCACCGAAGTGATTCGCCAGCTGCGCGTAACCGGCCGGCCGGTGAGTTGCGTGCTGATGAGTGGTCACGCAGATGACTACGTCGATGAATGCGCCCGTCAGCTGAATCCCGACCGCTTGCTCGCCAAGCCGTTCATGATGGAGGAAGTGCGCCAAGTGATGATGGAGTTGACTGCTGAGATGCACCCGGTCGCCTGAGCCTGCATACTCTTCGGTATGGCAGCAATGCGTTGCGTGGTCGTGCGCGAACACGGCGGCTTCGACCGCCTACTCCTCGAAGAACGGTCGGTGCCCGAGCCGGGGCCCGGTCAGGTACGCGTTCAGGTTCGCGCGATTGGACTGAATCACCTCGATACCTGGGTGCGACGCGGAGTGCCGGGCCACAAGTTTCCGTTGCCGTTGATTCCGAGCAGTGACGCGAGTGGCGTAGTCGATGCGATAGGGGCCGGCGTCACAGGCTTGCGAGAAGGCGATGAAGTCGTCGTCTTGCCAGGGGTGTCCTGTGGGGCGTGCGAGGCATGTCACTCGGGTGTCGACCAGCTTTGCAGTGACTTCGATATTCTGGGCGAGAGCTGTGATGGCACGAGCGCCGAGTATGTGTGCCTGCCGGTCACCAACGTCGCACCCAAGCCTGCGTCATTGTCGTTCGAGCAAGCGGCGTCGGTGTCGCTCGTATTCCAGACTGCCTGGAACATGTTGGTGCGGCGTGCCGAGCTGCGCGCTGGCGAAACGGTGCTGGTTCACGCCGGCCTGTCCGGTGTCGGTTCCGCAGCGGTGCAGATCGCCCGTGCCCTCGGAGCGCAGGTGATTGCGACCGCGGGCAGCGCGGAGAAATGCAAGAAGGTGCAGGCGCTCGGAGCCCATCACGTCATTGACTACAAGGCGAAGGATTTCGTCGGAGAAGTGCGCAAGCTGACCGGCAAGGCCGGCGTGCAGGTTGTGTTCGAGCACGTTGGCGAAGAGACCTTCGCGGGATCTCTCAAGTGCCTGTCACGCGGTGGCCGGGTGGTTACTTGCGGCGCGACGACTGGCGGCAACGTGCAGCTTTCGTTGCATGCGGTGTTCTTCAAGAGCTTGTCGATCCTTGGCTCGACGATGGGCAGCAAGGGCGACCTGCGTCGGATCCTGCGCATGTTCGAGCAAGGCCAGTTCCAGGCCGTACTCGATCGCGCGCTGCCGATGGCAGAAGTCGCGGAGGCGCATCGGCTGCTCGAAGCGCGCGAAGCGATGGGCAAGATCGTGTTGACGGTCTGAGCCGCGAGCTACTCGACGCGGTGCACACGACCGCTAGTCAGGCGCACCGTGCAACCCGGCCAACTCTTGGCGATCTCGTAGACGTCGTCGTCAGCGAATCGCGTCCCATAGAAGTTTACCTTCGTCAGCTTGGCCGGCCGTAGCGCCTCGGCGGCATCGATCTGCAAGTGGCGGCAGGCCCGCAGTGAGAAGCGACGAACTTTTGGCGAGCGCCGCGAGGTGTTCGGCTTCGACCTTGCTCCTCTGTAGCTCGACTTCCTTGAGCTGCGGCATGCCAGCCAGTTCGCGCATTGTCGCGGTGTCGAGCCATTGCGTCAGCGTCAGGTCGAGCACCTCGAGATCCAGTTGCGCCGATAGCGTCGTGCGGCATGCCGGCGTCAGGCTGGGAATCCGCAGGCTGTCCGCCGGTCGCGTCAGGCCTTCGTGCATGCCACCGATCGCCAGCGAGGTCAGGCGCTTGCCAGCAAGCACAGCCTTGAGGCCTTCGTCATCCAGTGCAGGGATCCCAGACAGGTTCAGCTCGGTTAGTTTGTTGAGGCGCGTGAGGGCTCGCAAACTCTTGGCTGTGAACTGATCGTTGTCGTGCACGTGCAGAACGCGCAGTTGCTGCGGCAAGCGTGCAAGTACGGCGCCAGTGGTTTTGCGCAGGTAGTGCAGATCGAGCGTTCGAAGCGAAGTCATCGTCGCGAGGCAGTCTGCGATGCGGTCCGTCAACGCGCTGCAGCCGCCTAGTTTTAGCGTCTCAAGTGGCATCGCCGACAGTGCGGCGACGACGTCGTCGGTGATGCCGATGCCGTCTTGCCTGGGCGGCGGCGGTAGTTCCGCGCCGGTGACATCGTCGAGCATCTCCAACGTCTGGCCAAGGAACCCGCCGCAGCAGATCGAGAGATCGAGGTGGCGCAATTCCTTCAGCTTGGTCAGGTGCATGGCATCCTTGGCGCTGATCGTGGGGCAGTAGCTAAGCTCGAGCCGCCGCAAGCCAGGAAGCTTGGCGATGTCCTCAATCGATCTGCCGTGGAAGTTCATGCAGAACGTCAGTGACAGTTCGCGCAGCGATGGCAGCAGCGGCAGCGTCGCGATCGCTTCGGACGTGATCGACGTTGCACTCAGATTGAGGTGTTCGAGTTGCGGAATGGCGCGCAGCTTCTCAAGCGTGCTGCCGGCGACGAGGCCGCACTGCCGCAAGGACAAGAAGCGCAGTTTGGCTAGTCCAGCAAGATGGGCGACGCCGACGTCCGTGATCGGGGAGCCTACCGAATAGCCTTTTTCGTTGACGTCCATGCCGCCCAACTGGATGCGCTCGAGTCGCTCGAGCTTGGCGAGCTGCGCGATGCCGTCGTCGTCAAAGTTGAAGCACGCCAGGTTGACCACGTCCGCCGGGACATCGGCAAGCTCGGCGGGGTCGTGACACTCGTGCCATTGCAGCGGTGCTTTCGTGGCGGGCTCTTGGTCTTCTTTCGGCGTAAGTAGCGGTGCAACGGCGGCCTGATTGTTGAGCAGGCTGACCCCGATCGCTGTGCCAACCGCCAGGACCGCGAGAGCGGCAGTGAGCCAGCGCGTTGCGGTGGCTTTGCTATGGTTGTGCGTTGCGCGAGTTTGGCCATTGCCGTGAACCTCGTCGAGCAGCCAGTCGAGTTGCCGTTCGCGGGCGATGTTTGCGTTGGGGGTGCTCATGAGGATTTCTTTTCGATGCAAGTACGCAGGGTTTGGCGGGCGCGCTGCGCCAGGGTCTTGATGCCGTTGGGCAGCATGTCGACGCGACGGGCCACTTCGGGCCATGGCAAACCATCACCGTAGTGCAGGTCGAGTGCCTGTCTTGTCCGCGGTTGCAGCTGCTCCAAGCAGTCACGCAGCGTGTCGACAAGCTCGGCGCCGCCATCCGCGTCCGCCGTTTCGTGCCACAATTCATCAACGGCATTCGCGATTTCGTGTTCGCGCTGCCGCTGCCACCATCGCCGGGAGCGCAGCCACAAGTTGCGCGCAACCCCGAGCAAGAACGCCTGGTGATTGGCAATGCGCTCGCGGCCTGTGCGAATAGCAACCAGCATCGTCTCCTGTGCGAGGTCGTCGGCCTCGTTCCCGCTTGCACCAAGCGCGCGCAGATACCGCCATACAACCGTGCGCTCATCGACTGGTGCTGTGCCGTCGACCGGCGAGCCGGGAGGTGTTGGGTGAGTTTCGATGGTTAGGTCCGATGGCACATGAAGGAGTCGCCTGGGTCGGAAGATGCTATTCAAAAACTTGGCGCGAGATGCGGGGGGAGGGAGGCGAATCGCCGATACCATGGTCATGATGCGCACGACGATTGCCGTTCTTGGCTTGTCTCTCGCTGGTGTCTGCCAAAACCCGGCGCCAGCAGGCGAAGGCAAGGTCGTCTGGACTGCGGATGAGTCGCAGGCGTTTGCCTATGTGCAGGAATTGGTCCGCGCGTGGCGAGAAGGCCGCGAATGCATGGATTGGCGACGCGAGCAAGCGACCGACTTGCCGGGCTATTCGGTCGCGAAGGTCGAGTGGCGCGACGGTGAAACGGTTGTTACTAGCGGTCGAACGTCCCGCCGCATGTTTCGACCAGGGCATTGCTTGGTGTACCTGACGCCGTCGAAGAGCGGGCCGGACTCACGCCGGGCTTTTTGCGTTCGGGGTGATGGCGTCGCTGCGTTCACGGACAACTCGGAAAACCGCAGTTGGTCGGGCGAGCATCAGTTCCAGCCGAACTCGGTATTCGGTGCGGGCGGTGAGGATGAGTTGACGGACTTTCCTTGCATGCCCGCCCGCGGCCGGGACGGCAACTTCTGGCAGCCAACATCCATGCTGCGGCCGATCACCGTCAACGTGATGGTTGTCGATGGCGATGGCGAACCGATGTCGATGCGTTCGTTGATGTGTGTTCCTGCAGAGCCAGAACACCGTGTTCCGCACGCTTTGCCGGCGGGCACGTTGCTGACGACGATCGAAGGCAACGCGAAGCTTGCCGGGATGCCAGCTACCGGGATGGGGTTTGCCTTGCGGAACGGTGGCTACCGTCGCATGTGGATTCCATCGGCCAACGTCGCGGTGCGCGGCCATGCCGTGCGCATCACGGTGTCTCGCGAGTTGCTGCGACGACAGGCGATGAACGCCAACGAGTCAGCGGCGATCGCGACGTTGAAGAACATCTCGAGCGCGCAGTCGCAGTGCCAAGCCTCCGGCGTGATCGACGTCGACCAGAACGGGCAGGGCGAGTATGGCATGTTCGCCGAGTTGTCCGGTCGCATGGTGGTCCGCGGTGGCACCAAGGCGATTGTTCCACCGGTGTTGTCGGCTGCATTTGGCAACGTGCAGGACGCAATGGTGGCGCGCAGTGGCTACTACTTTCGCATGTTCTTGCCGGGCAAGGCTGCGGTGCCTGTTCCCGAGAGTGCGCAGGGCGGCGTCAAGGCTGCTGCGATCGACACGCCGAAGGCAGAGGTTCTTTGGTGCTGCTACGCCTGGCCGGCCCATGCTGGTGAGTCTGGCCAGCGCGCGTTCTTCATCGATCAATCGGGGGATGTGCTCGCTGCCCCGAACACCGACGGGGCCTATTCTGGCCGTGACAAGGCTCCTTCCGGAAACGGTGCCCGCGTTGGCGCTGGCGGGATGGGGGCGGCTCCGGCGGCAAACCGCCAGGGCGTCGACAAGCAGGATTGGTTCGTCGTTCGCTGAGCGGCGCGGGCGCAGAAAATCCTTCAGGTAGTGCACGGCAGCGACGGAGTTCGCACATCAGCAGGGCATGACTGCAATCCTGCAAAGTGTCCTTCCCTGGTTCTTCTGCCTGTTCGTCGGTCCTGCAACTACATCAGGCGGCGAATGTTGCCCACCCGAATGTTGCCCACCCGAGTGCTGCCCACCCGAGTGCTGTGAGCCTGCCTGTTGCGAAATCAGTTGCTGCGAAGAGGCCGTCACCGAGAGCTGCTGCGATGCATCCGTTGCCGCACCCGTTGCGCCGCTGCCCGCAGCGCCCAGCACGACGACCACAACCTCGGCGTCCGGGTGCTGCGGCAGTTCCTGCGGTGGCTAGGTCGTAGACTCACCGCATGCCAGCCGCGCTGAGCTCGGAGGCCTTCATCGAAGCGTTCGCCCGTCACGGGCGCGCGTTGTGGCTGATTGCGTCCGCGTGGGTTGGTCGCAGTGAGGCAGACGACCTTGTGCAAGAAGCGGCCCGCGTCGCCTGGCAGCGGCGCGCGCAATTTGTGCGCGGCAGCGATGCTGGCCCGTGGCTTGCGACGATCGCGCGGCACCTCGGCTCCAACTGGCGTCGTAAGCAGAGGCCGGAATCGCGTGCGCCGGATGCGCTGCCCGAAAGGATCGCCGCGACGATCGCAGCGGTCGATTGGCCGTTCGATGCCGATCGTGCCGGCTTGTCCGACGGCTTGGCCAACGCATTGGCAAGTCTCTCCGAGGCGGCGCGTGCGTGCCTACTGCTGCACGTCGTCATCGGCCTGAGCTTCGCGGAGATCGCAACCATGCTTGAGATCCCGGAGAACACCGCGATGAGTCACGCCAGGCGCGCGCGGCAAAGCATGCGCGAGTCGCTGCAACCCAGTCCTTCTACCGCGTTCCCGCAACCAAACCGATGAACGACCAAACCGACGACATGATCGACGAGCAGTTGCGTCAGGCCTTTACCCCACCGCCGGCGGAGCATTATGTAGACGTTGCGCGCGGCGTCAGTCGCCCGGTGCGGCCGTTGTGGCCGTGGGTGCTGGCACTCGCCGCGGCGTTGCTGGTGATTGCGATGGTCTGGGATGGTCGCAGCCACACCAGGGGCCTGGCGGGGCCGGAGGGCCACGATGGTGTGCAGCTCGCGGCGATGTGGGTGACCGCGTATGACCATGCGATCGACACTGGCTTTGGCATTGGCGGTTGTTGTGAAGCGCCCCTCGATCTGCAAGCGAAGTGCCGCGAAGTGTGCGGTGCCGCGTTGTCGTTTGGTGGCAACGAAGACCTGGAGTTGCTCGGTTGCTACTGCGGCGGCAAACCCACCGGCGGGTGCCTTGGCCTATTGCTGCAAGTGCATGGCGAGCCGGTTTCGGTGTTTGTCGTGCCGCGCGACCGAGATCCTGGTCCGGTGCTCGATGCCCGCAGCGATCTCATCTTGCAGCGCCGTGAACTCGGTTCGATCGTGCTCTATTCCCTGGCCTACGAAAACCGTGAAGCGCTCGCCGGCTTCTCGCTCTAGAGCCATCTCTCAGCCGCAACTTGGCAAGGCGCCCGAATGTCACACGGCCGTCGTCTGGCAGCGGGCATGCGTCTGCCGCCCGCTTGGCGGTCTCCGTCGCTCTGCTCGACGGGTTTACTGAGGTCTGTTCGACGGGTATCTGAGGTCTGTTATCTGAGGCCTGCTCGACGGGTCTACAGACCCGCCTGCGCGGACCTCGGTCGTCTTCCTGTCTGCTGGCGATTCTGACGCACTTGCCGGCGTCGCGGGTGAGATATGCGGGTGGTAGATTCGGCGGGGCTCGCGTGGGCCGCCAAGTGCAGCGAAACCGCCGCAGGCATTGTGCGCGGCTTTTCGCCGCGGGCCTCTAGTCAGATTCCCGCGGCGAACGCGGTGACCTTTTCGCTGATCTCCAAGTAGGTCAGTACTTC
>CAXBFC010000208.1:0-13505 GCA_963974725.1 uncultured bacterium
AGAAGTAACACGTTCGATGGCGCCAGCTGGCGCCATCGAACGTGTTACTTCCGTGCCTGGCACGGTACCGATGACGCAGTTCACGTCAGCCCGGGTGCAGTTCGGCCCGCAACGCGTAGGGTTTGGGTTCGAGTGCCGTAGATGACGGTCATGAAGAACACACAAACATCTTCCGGTTGGCTGACCCTTCGCTTTTGGGCGATCAGCTTTGGTTTCTGGGTTTCGTATGCCCTGTTGACGATGTCGGCGAGTGCGTTTGCCTACCGCAACGGCGCAGCTGAGGTCTGGGACTACGTATTCCCACAGTCGCTGACCATCGTGATCTACTGGTTGGCGACTCCGCCGTTGTTCGAGGTTGTGCATCGGCTTGGGCATGCCGGACTGCGCTCAGGCCAATACTACTTCCGGCTCTTCCTTGCGGTGTTCGTGGCCGCTGCGATCTCTACTGCGCTGTTCACGCTCTACTATGGCGCCTACGGTGAGGGCTTCTGGGCGACGGCAATGCAGTCCGTGTCGCTTGCGGTAACTTGGATTGCGCACTACGCGGGCATCATGGGGGTCGCGGTCGCGATCAACCAATTCCGCATGGCACAAGTGCGGAAGCAAGAACTACTGGCCGCCGAACTGCGCGCGCTGCGTTCGCAGTTGCAACCGCACTTCCTGTTCAACTCCTTGCAGGCCATTGCCGTGACGATCAAGCGCGATAGCGGCGCTGCCGTCAGCATGGTGACGTTGCTTGGTGACCTGCTGCGCCAAACCCTGCGCGAACGAAGTAGTGAGTTGGTTTCGCTGCAAGAAGAACACGAGTTGCTACAGCCGTACCTCGAACTGCAACGTCTTCGGTTTGCCGATCGGCTCGAAGTGGAGATCGACATCCCGAACGAAGTGCTGGGAGCGGCGGTGCCCGACTTCATCCTGCAACCGCTCGTCGAGAACGCTTTGCAGCACGGTATCGAGAGCATGCCGGGCAAGGGTTCGGTTCGCATTCGCGCGCGCCGCAGCGGCGAGTTCCTGGAGCTGGAAGTGGCCGACGACGGTGCTGGTCCCGATCGCGAAGGCGTCCCCGATGGAATTGGCCTCGGCGCAACCCGCGCCCGCTTGCACGCGTTGTTCGGGGACCGAGCCAAACTGACGCTGCTGCCTGGCGGTATCTCCGGTGCGGTCGTGACGGTGCGCATGCCATGGCGGGAGGTGGCCGGTGTCGCCTGAGCTCAAGCCGGTGCGCATCCTGATCGTGGATGACGAGCCGTTGGTGCGTGCCGGCATCCGCGGCGTGTTGTTGGACCAAACCGGCGTCGAACTCGTCGGCGAGGCCGGCGATGGCTTGTCGGCGATCACGCTGATCGAACAAGTGCAGCCGGACCTGGTCTTTCTCGACGTGCAGATGCCTGGCTGCGATGGTTTCGAAGTGCTGTCGCAACTCGACCCGGAAACGCGGCCAGCGGTCGTGTTCGTGACCGCCTACGAGCAATACGCACTGAAGGCGTTCGATGCGCACGCGATCGACTACTTGCTCAAGCCGTTCGATGACCCGCGCTTGCTCGCGGCGCTCGACCGCGCCCGGGCTTGGTTGTCGCGCCGGCCGGCGCCCCGGCAAGCTGTTCCGGAACTGCTCGACGCGGTGGCCGCCAGTCGCGGTCGCGATCGCTTCATCGTCAAACATGCTGGGCGGCTGCGCATGATCCCTGCCAAGGAAGTAGAGTGGATCGAAGCACGCGGCAACTACGTGCACCTGCATCATCCGGACGGGTCGTTCTTGATCCGCGAAACGCTTGCATCGCTCGCGGACAGCCTCGATGCGAATCGCTTCGCGCGTGTCTATCGTTCGGCGATCGTCGCTTTGTCCGAGGTTGCCGAAGTTGCGAAGCGTCCGTCCGGCGATCAGGAACTTATCCTGCGCTCGGGTGCTCGCGTGCCGTTGGGGCGCAGCTACCGCCAGAGCTTCCACGCCGCTTGGCAGGGCTAGCACCGCCCCGATCTGCATCCGGGTATGGTTGGGCCATGAGTCGATTCGCCATGGTGGTGTGGTTGTCTGCAGTGATATCTGCGCAGGCTGAGGTGCCTGGCGCGGTGCGCGCGGAGCGACTGGTCAAGCAGTTGGAGTTGGCCGACAAGTGTCCCGACGCGATGTATGCGCTGTGGCAGTTGGGATCCGATGCCGTGCCCGCGCTATCGCGCGCGCTGCGCGACCCACGCATCGAAGTCGTCGAATCGGCCTGCGCCGTTCTGCAAGAGATGGGCGAAGTGGCTGCGCCGGTTACGACGCATCTTCAACGTGAGCTGGGCAAGTCGGAAGGGCGTCGCAAGCAGGCTCTCAAGTGGGCACTGCGGGCCGTCACGTCGCAGACGATTGCGGTCACCAGTTGGCAGGGCACGGTGGTCTTCCTCGACAAGAAGGGCAAGGTTGTCAAGGAGTACAAGGGGTTCAGCAATCTCTGGGGAGTCCAGTTGTTGCCCGATGGCAACTGCCTGGTGGCGCAGTCAGGTGGCACCGAGATTATCGAGGTCACTGCGGACGGGGATGTCGTGCCCAATCCAGATGTAGAACTTGGGCCGGGCCTGCGAGCCCAACGAATGCTCAATGGCAATACGCTGATCGCGGGCAACAGCTCGTTCGTGCGCGAGCTGGATGCGGCGGGCAAAGTCGTCTGGAAGTACGACAAGATGGGCGTGACGGCGACGCGTCTGTTGAATGGCCACACGTTGGTCGTGAGCAGTCAGGACAAGACGCTTGTCGAGATCGGTCGAGATGGCAAGGTCGTCAAGTCTTGGAAGATCCCGGCGATGGTGTACGGGGTTCGCAGGCTGCCGAATGGCCACACTCTAGTGGCGACGCGCACGAATCATCACTTGCTGGAGCTCGACGCAGACGGCAAGACCATTACGTCCACGCGGGTCATTGGCGAGCCGAACGATGTGCTGCGCTATGCCGATGGCATGACCGTCATCGCGGGCAAGGATGGTGTCACTGCGTACGACCCCGCCGGCAAGGAGTTGTGGACGCATGAACTGCAGTGGGCTGGCTGCCTCGCGCGCTAGTCGAGTTTGGTGTTGGCTCGCGTGTCGCTTCCATCATCGGGCGGATCGTTGGGCGGATCATCGGCAGCATCGTCGCGAACATCGTCGCGCACACCCTCCTCGCCATCCATCTCGGTGATGCTAGCCTCGCGGACAGCTGCCCCAGCGATGTGGGAATCGCGCAACGGCGGTGGCACACTCTCATCGTCGCCGGCGAACGGTGGCGCCTCGCGATAGCCACAGAGGCGCGCTAACAACACCGCGGGAAAGCTTTGCGTGCGGTCGTTCCACTCGCGCACGATGTTGTTGTAGAGCTGCCGGCTGTGCGCGAGCTTCTCTTCGACAGCCCACAGCCGTTCGTGAAGGTCGCGATAGACCGCGTCGGTGCGCAGTTGCGGGTAGGCCTCGTGTAACAGTAAGACCTGCCGCGCGGTGGCGGCGTTGCTGGCCTCGGCTTCGGTTGCTTCCTCGGCGGACCCAGTGGCGCGGATCCGTGTGAGTTGCATCAGCAGTTCTTGTTCGTGGCTGCACGCGGCTTGCACTACGGCGACGAGGTTTGGCACCAGCCCGCTGCGCACGGCGAGGTCGACGTCTACTTGGCGGAAGCCGGCATGCACTTGATGGCGAAGTCGCACCAGTCGGTTGTAGGTGGCCAGTGTCCAAAACGGCGCGGCCAGCAATAGCCCGGCCCCGATCGTGATCGCGATACTGCTAGGTGACTGCGCCCACATGTCACCGGCCGGCAAGGCGCCCGCGATGCAACCCGCCACGAACGGTGCGAAGTAGCAAAAGAAGAACAACCACGCTTCGCTGCCGTGCGACGAACGAACCCGCGCCGTCGGTTTCTCGCGAGTCAGCAGCAGCGGCACTTCGCCTTGCCGCCCAAACGTGCCATTTTCGCCGGTGACGCCGAGCACCGAGATCGTAGAGCCGACCCGAATCACCGACGCACTGTGCCGCCGGCGGCTGGTTTCATAGTCCGTGTCCAGTGGCACGAGCGCTTCGTTGTCCGCGCCTTGGAAGCGCACGCGAATACGCGCGCCGTCGTCGAGGTCGAAGTCGCAATCGCGCTGCTCGCTCGTCACGGTGCGCCAAGACGTGGTCGTGCGGCGCTTCCCCTTGCTGTCGGTAGTCGTGCTCGTGACCTTCTTCTGGATCCGATACTTGTAGGAGACGCAGGCTGCGTCGAACCACGGGCAATTCAGCGGGTTGTCGCTGCGCACCTGGCCACGAAGCCACGCATCATCCCCGACCGACAGCGCGCGAATCGGCAGTTCCGGCGCCCGCGCCAATACCCAAGTATGGTCGTCTTGCCGCCGCAGCCGCCACTGGAACAACCAGCCGAGCAGCGCGCCAACAGCGACGGCGATCCACGCTCCTTCTGACCCACTGAGTTGCGCAAGCACGACATCATCTTGCCCACCAATCCCCCAGCGCAAAGTGTTAGTACTGTGCCAGGCACAAGAATAACGTGCTCGCGCACAGTGGCGCCGAACCGCAGCGCAAACCTCGTGACGCCTGGTCCGAACCTGCCGTCGCGCGGTCGTCGAGTTTCCCGGATCATCGTCCTCGCATTCCTACTGACACGCGCCGTACGGACAGCTTCTATGTATCGTGCCGGGGCATGAGTGCTCGACAGGAACTATGGATGCAGTCTGTGCAGCTTGGATTGCTGCTCTTCGTTGTCGCGATGTTCGGCGGTTGCCGCGGGGCGGCCGGCATGCCTAAGGAGTGGCACGGGTTTCGTGGTGGGCCGCTGCACCCTGGCAGCGTCCGCGCGTCGACTGGCATCCAAGAACCGCAGCAGGTTTGGGAGTTTGCTACCGGTGGCACGGTGGAGTCGTCGCCGACCGTGGTCGATGGCGTTGTCTACGTAGGCACGTTTGCGAACCACCTGTTCGCACTCGATGCGATGACGGGGACGGAACGCTGGCGCTTTGAGGTCGGTGGCTTGGTGCGCGCATCACCGTCGGTCGCCTATGGCATGGTCTACTTCGGGGCCGACGATGATCGGTTCTATGCCGTCGACCTGAAGACCGGCGTGCAACGCTGGTTCGTGCAATTGGGCAAAGGTGGCGAGCAATCGTCG
Source organism: uncultured bacterium (assembly GCA_963974725.1). Lineage (GTDB taxonomy): Bacteria > Planctomycetota > UBA1135 > UBA1135 > UBA2386. Next base: position 5,108 of record CAXBFC010000208.1, read on the forward strand.
CCGGCGATCGTCAACGGCATCTGCTACTTCGGCGGCTTCGACCACAAGGTCTATGCGGTCGGCGCCAAGAACGGCGAGGTGCTCTGGACGTTTCCGACGTCGGGCCAGATCCTGTCTTCGCCGGCCGTGGTTGACGATCTGTTGGTGATCGGATCGCGCGACGGCACCGTCTATGGCCTGCACGCCGAAACCGGGAAAGAACGGTTTCGCTTCCAGACCAAGAAGGCCGTGTGGTCGTCGCCGGCGATTGCGGGCGACTGGGTTGTGGTCGGTTCGGACGATGGCAACGTCTACGCGTTGGAGGCGGCGCTCGGCCGTGAGCAGTGGCGCTTCCAGACGGGGGGTGCGGTATTCTCTTCGCCGGTGATCTCGGCTTCGGATCGCACCGTCTACTTCGGGTCGGATGATCATCATCTCTATGCCGTTGATTTGTTGACGGGCAAAGAACGTTGGCGCTGCGACCTGAAGGGCCGCGTGCTCGGCACACCCGCGCTGGCCGGCGATCACCTGTATGTCGGCGGCGGCGGCGCCGGCGGTGATCAGCCTGGAGCCTTGTTCGGGGTCGATCGCCGCGATGGATCGATCGTCTGGCGGTTTGGCATTGGCGCCACGGTTTGGAGTTCGCCGACGGTGGTCGGCGACTCGTTGTGGTTTGGCGCCCACGATGGGCTGGTGCGGCGGCTGACCACGCGGTAGGAATGCGTAGCAATGGCTGATTCGAACCAACCGGGCGCGGCACTTGTCGATGGCCTCGACCTCGACATCGCACGCGTAGTCGACGAGTCGGTCGTGATCGCCGAACTACTCGACCTCGACGGCAAGCAGATCCTCGAACTCGGCTGCGGTCGTGCCCAGCACACGCGCGCGATCGCCGAAGCGGGCCACGGTCGCACGATGCTGGCACTGGAAGTCGATCAACGGCAACACGCGCTCAACCTGCAAATCGAGGATCTGAGCAACGTGACGTTCGCGCTCGGAGGTGCCGAGCAGATCCCCGCGGCCGATCAGAGCTTTGATGCGGTATTCTTGTTCAAGTCGCTGCACCACGTGCCCGTCGAGTTGATGCAGCCGGCGATGGCCGAGATCGCGCGGGTATTGCGGCCCGGCGGCCATGCCTACGTGTCCGAACCGTTGTTTCGCGGCTCCTTCAACGAGTGCCTACGGTTGTTCCACGACGAGAGCTACGTGCGGGGCCAGGCGTTCGAAGCGATCACGTCGGCAGTGGCCGCTGGCCAGCTGCAGTCGGTGTCGCAGACGTTCTTCTTGGCGCCGGTGCGCTTCGCGAGCTTTGAGGAGTTCGCGCAGTTGGTGATTGGTGCGACGCACTCGAACCACCAACTCAGCCCGGAAGTGTTCGAGCAAGTGCGGCAACGGTTTGCCAGCTATGCGGGGCCGACCGGCGTGCAGTTCGAGCAGCCGATCCGCGTCGACTTGCTGCGGCGCCCAGATTGATTCGCGGCGCTGCTACCGCGGCGGCTATCGCGACGGCGCGTCACCGTGGCTGCAGTTCAACTCGAGGCACCAGTCCACTGGGCGCGCTCGATCCAGCCCATCGCACCGAAGCCCGCGATCCAACGGATGCGTTGGCATTCGAGTAGCCACACTTGGAAGCCGTGCGCCGAGCGCATGCGTTCGGCGTGAGGAAAGCGGGCGAAGTAGAGTGCTTCGGCCGCGGCCTGCTCGTCTCCTTCGGGGCAGCGTGCCTTGGCGAGCATCGCGTGGCGGGGCCCGCTCTGTGGTTCGTCGCTGGCAGTGCGGTCGGCAACGAACAACGTGGCGCGCGGATCGGCTTGCAGGTTCTTGCAGTGCTCGGAGATGTCCGACAAGAATACGACGGCATCTCCCTGTGGCGTCAGGGCGTAGGGCACGATCGACCCGAACGGCCAGCCGTCCATCGCGGCGTGCGCGGTGCACAGCGTGGCGTTGCGTTCACTGGTCAGTAGGGTGCGGACGTTGGCCAGATCCGAGTCGCTCATTGCCGTATCATCGCGCTCGATGCGGCGCACAGCTGCACCGATTTCACCGCGACGACAAAAACCTGGTGAATGTGACCGGCCCGCAGAGAACCTGTGGGCACCATGCGAATCCTTGCCCCTCTCGTTCTCGCCTTCGGCGCCACTTCCTGCGGCAGCTACGACGCCATCCAGGCCACGTCGGCCGCCGAGGCGTCCGCCTCCGACACCCCGGAGGCGACCTCCTTGTTTCCGGGCGGGACCGCTACGACCTTGCCGTTGGGCAACTTCTCCGCCAGCCTTGCCGTCAAGGACATTGCCGCATCCAAGGCGTTCTACGAGAAGCTTGGCTTCACCAGTGTGGGCGGGCAGCAGGCCGCCGGCTGGTTGGTACTGCGCAGTGGCACGACCACCATCGGGTTGTTCCAAGGCATGTTCCCGACCAACATCATGACCTTCAATCCCGGTTGGGATAGCCAGGCAAAGCCGGTGGCGAAGTTTGTCGATGTGCGCGACATCCAAGCGAAGCTCGAAGCTGCGGGCATCGAGTTGACGACCCGCGCCGACCCGGCGAGCAACGGCCCGGCGAGCATCACGATGACCGATCCCGACGGTAACGTGATCCTGATCGACCAACACGTGGCGCGCGGCAAGTAGCGCCCGGTGCAAAGCGACTACGTGATCAGGCCGCCGGTGCGCAGGCGTTCGGCCAGTTCGCGCTGGTAGGCCGCATGTGCCGCCGCATCTTCGCGCGCGTGTTCGCTGTAGAAGATGAACCCCAGCGCACGGCGTTGGCGGTCGGTGGTCTGGTTGTGGTCGGCGCGGTGGATCGTCATCGCGTGGTGCACCAGGAGATCGCCGGGTTGCGCTGGGCACGCGACTTCGCACTCCAAGTCCAGCGGCTGCGGGTAGTCGACAATGCCGCGGCTGAAGCCCAACGTGTTGGTGTGTTCATGCTCGCGCATGCCACGGCGGTGGGAGCCTCGCGCGTAGCGAACGCAGCCGTTGTGCTCATCGACGTCGTCGAGCGCCAGCCACATCGTGACGGCCTCGCACGGGTCGAGCATGAAGTAGTGGCCGTCTTGGTGCGGCGGTGTTGGCTTGCTGCTGCCCGGTGGCTTGTTGAAGTATTGGATGTTGCGCGCGACGACTGGCGCCCCGAGTAGCTGCTCGGCCAGTTGTGGCACGCGGCCGTGGGTTGCGATCTGTGCGAACCACGCGTCGTATTGGCCGAGCTGCTGAACCTGCTTCAGAGTGCTTGCGTCACCCAATTCTTCGTAGAAAACATGCTCGCTCGGCAGGCTTGGTAGAACGTCGGCGAGAAACCGCGCGACGTTCTGTTGCAGCTCGGCTAACTCGAGACCTTGGAAGAACCCCGGCAGGCCGACGTAGCCGTGGTCGCCGAAGTCCTGCATCAATTGGAGTCTACGCCAACGACGATCCCGTTGCGCACGGCCACCCTCAAGCCGTTGTCGAAGGTGAACTCGGTGAATAGTGATCCGGTCGTTTGCGACGCCGGCGATCCGTATTGCTTGACGAACTCGTTCATCGATTGGCCCAGCTGTGGCTGCGACATATCCGCCGGGTTCGGCAAGAACGCGTTACTGCCGGTGTCGACCGAAATGACGTGCTCGCCGGAGAACACCACCGCCTTCTTGATGGTTCGATCGTCATCATTGCGGTAGCTCCAGCTTTCTGCATCTGTGCTGACCGTGATGCCTAGCGGTGGTCCAAGCAGTTGCATGACTTCGGGGCGGGTCTTGCCTAAGAGGTCCTTGACGTTAATTGGCGCTGTTGCCTTCGGCTGCGCGGCTTGTTTCTGATAAGAGATGATGCCTCCGTCTCGCACCACGGCGACGACGCCGTTGCCGTAGTGGTAGTGCATGTCGTCTCCATTGCGGACCATCTTGATGGGTTCGCCATATAGAGGCGTGAGCGTTTCGACGAGGGTGGTGATGTTCGGTTGCGTGGAAGTGTCTGCGTTGACGCGCAGCACCTGGGTCAGTTTGTCGACGCTTGTGACACGGCCGTTGGTGAACCGGATCGCTGCAGGCACCAGCTTGTCGAATTCGTTCCGGTAGGCCCACGTTACGTCGGTCGTGCCGATCCGTATGTCGATCGGCGGGCCGAGTCGCGCGATTACTTCTGAGTAGGTGCAACCAATCAAGTCCGCGGCAAACGTCGGAGTCGTGTTTTTGGAAGCGTCCGTTCGCTCCGCACGCAGGTAGCTCGGCGATGCGATCGCGTTGCCGATGGCGCACAACCCAAGAGTCAGCGCCACCGCGGTCCACGCCTTGCCGCGGTGCGCAGGCACACCAGCATGAATCAGTGCTCGTTGCCGAGCGGTTTCCCACATCAGGAACCGAACCGCGCCGTAGATGAGTCCGCCGATCAGCACGATGCCGAGCATCACTTGCAGGTCGTTGCTGCGAATGGCGCTGAGTGGTGCACAGGCGAGCGCGCCGGCACCAGCAAGCGGGGCGATCCATGCCGTGAAGACGGCCAAGCCGAGACCGGTCTTGCTGCCATTGGAGTTGCGGATGGTGCGGATGGATGCGAACCCCAATGCCAGCACCAGCAGTAGCGCGCCAACCATAATGCTGGCTGCGATGACGGGCAGAGCCTCGACCGGAACCATCGGCGCAGGTGGTGCGATCGGCATTGGCATGGCGACTGGGACCTCTTTCCCTGCCTGCGCCAGTTCGATCGCTTGTTCTGTGCTGGCTCGGTACCTCTCAAGGTCGCTTTCGTATCGATAGGCCTGGCGGTATTCGATCTGTCGTCCAATCGCCAGCAAGCCGATTGTGATCACGGCGATCACTGCGCTGGCGATCGCCAAGATTGGCCCCTTGACCATGCTGGCGTTGGCGCGCGGTTGGGGTGCGGCTTGCGGTTGCGGTGCTGCACCTGCTTGAGGGCTCGGTTCCTGCGTTTTTCGTGGTTGCGAGCCGGCCTGCTGCGTGTGCAACTGTTGCGCCTGGTGCTCGACATCGGTCTGCACTTCGTGAGCATGCTGGTAGCGATTCTTCGGCTGTTGCGCGAGCGCGCGCCGAACGACCGCATCGAGTCCCTGCGGCACACCACCGCGTTCGGACGGCATGTCGAAGTTGCCAAGCGGCAAGTTGCCGGTCAGCATTTCGTAGAGCACGACTCCGAGCGAATAGATGTCGGCGCGGTGGTCAACCTGTCGCGCGCCATGCCATTGCTCCGGCGCCATGTAGTGGGGTGTGCCGAGTACCGCCGTGTTCCGAGTCAACTCGACGGCATCGCCGGGGCGCGCCACCTTGGCCAGACCAAAGTCGGCGACCTTCACCTGTCCCTGCGTATCGATCAGGATGTTCTCTGGCTTGATGTCGCGGTGCACGACGCCGCGTTCGTGTGCGAACTGCAACGCGGTGCACAGTTGCGGCGCGATACGCAGCGCTTCGGCCGGTGACAGTTCGCCGAGCTCCATCAGTTGGCGCAGGTTGACGCCATCGACGAACTCCGTGACCAAGAAGAACACGCCGTTGCGCTCACCGTAGTCGTAGACGGTGATGATGCCGGGGTGGTTGAGCGTCGCCAGGGTTTGCGCTTCGCGCAGGAACCGTTCGCCAAACTCGGGGTCCGCGGCGAGCTCCTTCGGCAGCACCTTGATCGCGACGGTGCGTTTCAGTTGCAGTTGCACTGCCTGGTAGACCGCGCCCATGCCGCCGCGCCCGATCAGCTCGACGATCTGGTAGTCGGGAAAGTCCGCCGCGAGTTCCGCAAGGCTTGGCGTGGCGGGCGCGCCGGCGGCACCCGTGCCATGGGCGCTGTGGGCCATCGCCTTCTCAAGAAGCCGTTGGTGGTTCGTGGGCTGTGGTTGCGGGTCATTCATGCCGGCGGATGAAGCAGCGAGTCGTCGCCGTTACACGCTACTGCAAAGATTTCCTACGCTTGCAACGCGGCCAGCAGTTCTGCGAGTTCGTCGTTGTTGCCGTCCGTATCCCCGAGTGTATCCCGGACTTCCGCTTCGATCCGCTCGCGAAAACGCTTGCGCAGCCGATGCACCGCGACCCGTAGCGCGCCTTCCGTCGTGCCAAGTTGCACCGCCAGCTCGGCCCACGAGTGCTGCAGCGAATCGCCTTCGAGCGCCGGTCGCAGAATGACGAAGACCGCCCCGCGGCCGGCTTCGTGCTCCTCTTCGGCCAGCCGTGACAGCGACTGCTCGATGACGATCTGCGCCCAGCGTCGTTCGAAGATGGCGGCCGCGTCGAGGTGGTCCGCGGGGTCGCGCGACCAGCGCTGCTCCTCTTGTTCGGTGTCGAGCGAGAACACCCTGGCTTCGCCGCCACGCTTGAGCGCCTGCTCGCGATCCCGTTCGTTCAATAGCCAGTTGCGAGCACAAGTGCGTAAGAACGAGCGAAAGCGGCCGCGTTCTGGATCGGCCTTGCCGAAGTCTTCGCGTTCGAGCAGGTTGGCGAACAGGCCTTGGGTCAGGTCGCGCGCCTGCTCTGCAGAGACGCCGTCGCCGCGATACATCGCGTAGACCGGGGGCCAATACACGCGGCACAGTTCGTCCAGTGCGAGCCGCGCGCCCGCATCGCCCTTGTTGGCGCGCGCGATCAGGCTCCAGCGAGTCGTATGGAACGCCACACCTGACGCTTACCGCAGTCGACACCTCGTGGCAAGCGGCCGCTGGCATGGCGCCATTTGCGGTCGGCAACAGGGCGGAAGGTGCAGCTGGCTGTGGATGGTCTGATCTGAGCCGGGACTTGTCCTGGGTGGGTGCCCATGGCACGGCGAGTGGGCTAGACTAGTTGCCGACTCCGCGACCCCCAGATCCTGCCCCGCGGTCAACGCCATGCACAAGCACATTGTCCGACCCGTTCTTCTCGCCTGCTCACTTGCGGTCCCCGTTGCTGCGCAGTTGCAGCCAGCGGCCGTAAGCCGCGCCGCAACTTCGACCCAGATCAAGCTTCGTGCAGGTTCGTTCGACCCGCTGCTTGGTCAGCCAGAGACTTCGGAACTGCTGCGAAGCACCAATGAGCAAGGCTTGTGGATCTTGCAGTTCCATGCGACGCCGTCGCAAGCGGACCGCGATGCGATCGCCAAACTCGGCGGCCAAGTGATCGGTTACCTGCCGGACAATGCCTACATCGTTCGCATGCCGGCTTCGATGGCGGCGAATGCACCGAGCATTGCGACGGTGCGATGGGTCGGCAACTACGAGGTTTCGTATCGGCTCGATCCGCAGCTGCTGGCGGCAGGCGTGCTCAACAGTGAAGCCCCGCTTCGCTACAACATCGTGGTCGCGGACAAGCACGCCGACAAGCCGGCGTTGGTCGCAAAGATCGCTGCTGCTGGCGGCCGCGTTGACGACCTGCACTTCGGCAGCATCTTGATCGATGCGACGTTGACCGGTTCTCAGCTGTTGCTGGTTGCTGGCTGCAACGAAGTGCTGTGGATCGATCGGTGGAGCGCGGCCGAGATCGATATGGACAACGGCCGGATTCAAGGCGGTGGCAACTACGTCGAAACCCAAGCTGGCTACACCGGCACGGGGGTCAACGCGCATGTCTACGAAGGCGTTGAGTCGACGCATCCGGACTTCACCGGTGGCGTGACGAATGTTCAGAGCGGTGGTGCGGCTGAGCAGCACGGGCACGCGACCGGCGGCATCGTTTGGGGCAACGGTACGAGCAATGCCATCGTGCGTGGCATGGCCCCGGACTGCACCAAGTTCTACACCAACTACAATTCGGTGACGGCGTCGCGTTGGCAGGTGTTTAGCGACCTGGTCAATATCCACAACGTCAGCCACACGTCGGCCTCATGGGGCGACAACCGCACGCTCAACTACAACTCGATCTCGGCGGAGTCGGATGACATCGTGTTCGATCACGACTTGACCTGGACGCAGAGTCAGTCGAACTCGGGCAACCAAGATTCGCGGCCGCAGGCTTGGGCGAAGAACGTGTTCTCGATCGGTGGCGTCGCCCACAACGACGACTCGAACCCGCTCAATGACTCGTGGCAGAACGGCGGTGCCAGCATCGGTCCGGCCAACGATGGCCGCATCAAGCCGGACATGACAGCCTACTACGACGACATCGGCACGTCGGACTTGACGGGCACCAATGGCTATTCGAACGGCAACTGGACGTCGAGCTTTGGCGGCACATCCGGTGCAACGCCGATGGTCGCCGGGCACAACGTGCTGGCGATCCAGATGTATACCGACGACTCCGGCACGCCGGGTATCGGCAAGTTCGGCAACGCCTTGCGCGTTCCGGGCGGCACCGTGCATCAGAATCGCCCGCACTTCACGACGATGAAGGCGCTGCAGATCGTCAACGGCGAGCAATACGATTTCACCGCCGCGAGCACCGACAACCTGCGCGAGCACCAGGGTTGGGGTGGTTTCCCGAGCCTGCGGAACATGTGGGACAACCGCGGCAAGACGTTCATCATCGATGAGACGA
>CAXBFC010000209.1:0-13442 GCA_963974725.1 uncultured bacterium
CAACTGATCGCGCTCCGGCCCATCCCGCAGTAGCGCCAACCGCTTCTTGCCAGCGCGCGCCGCCGCTTCGTGGTCCCCGTTTTGGAGGCGGGCGCGATACACGAAGTCCCAACCGGCAGCGTTCTGCGGCATGCGCTCCAGTGCGCGCTCGGCAACTTCGGCTGCTTCGATTGGCAAGCCAGCGCCAAGCAGACTCTGCGCCAACATCAAATCGTTGTCGCCGCTCTCCACCGCGAACGCGCGCTGCAGCAGCAGGTGTTGCTGGTGCGCCTGCTCCGCCTGGCCGAGATCCCCAAGCACCTTGCCGAGCAGCAAGCGCGCGTAGTGGTTCTCGGGGTCCTGCTGCAAGACGCGCGTCAGGCGCTTCTCGGCACCGGCCAGATTGCCCTGCATCGCTTGCTCCACGCCCAGCAAGTAGTCCAACAAGGCCTCGCGAGCGCGCGCGTTTTGCACCAACACCGCCAGCCGCCACCACAAGAACACTACCGTGACGAAGATGACGACCGACAGCAGGATCTCGATGACACCCGGCTCGCTACAGAATGCGTACAGCCACTGCCAAAACGTCTGCGCTTCGACGGCGTTCGCTTGTTCCTGCTCCGACTCCTGGGCAGCGATTGCGAATAGATCCAACAAGGCGATCAACGTTCGGCCGACGCCTCACTTTCGGAACTCGGGGAGCTGGCTGCTTGCTTGCCATCGGCGCCAACCACTCCGCCAACCACCGCACCACCGCACACGCCAACCAGGGACGGTCGCTCCAGCGCCAATTCCAGCAGGCGATCGAGCATGCCGGAGAACGTCATGCCAGCAGCGGCGGCCGCGCGTGGGTAGAGGCTGGTGGTCGTCATTCCGGGGAGGGTGTTGGTCTCAAGCACGATCGGGCCAGTATCGGTCACAATCATGTCGGTGCGCGACAACCCATCGCAAACCAACAGTTCGTGGCACCGTACGGCTAGCTGCTGCACCTGATCAATCATGGCTGCCGACAATCCGCGCGGCGGGATGATCTCTTCGGTGGCACCCGTCCGGTACTTTGCATCGTGGGTAAACCAGTCATCATCGAGCGGATAGATGCCGATTGGTGGCAGCGCGCGCGGGTTTCTGCCCGTGTTGCCGAGCACGGCAACCGTGATCTCTTCACCGCAAACCGCCTGCTCCGCATACCACCGGCGGAAGCGGCCCCGATTCTCCGTCAAGAACTGCGACAGCTCCTGCTCACTGCGAATGCGGGCGATCCCCACCGTGCTACCAGAAGCATCGACCTTGACGAACGCCGGCGTGCCGATCGCCGCCCGCAGCGCCGCAAACTCGTCTTTGGCGTTGGCCTGTTCGAACGTCACCTTCGGCTCGTAGGCCTTCGGCATCGCGATCTCGCCGGCACGGTAAACCTGCCGCGTGCGCAACTTGTCCATGGCCACCGCGGACGCGCCACAGCCACTGCCGACAAACGGAATGCCGCACAGTTCGAGCATGCCCTGGACGGTGCCATCTTCTCCGAATGGTCCGTGCAAAACCGGGAACGCGACCTCAATGCCGGCGACGTCGAGCAAGAAGTCGATGGCGGCACCGGGGCGCATCGGCGCATGCATCGTTTCCGAGTCCATGCCGTGCGAAGCAACGGTCGCCTGCTCAGCGCTCCACGTGTCGGCCACAGCGAGCGGTCGACGATTGACGCGCCACTTGCCATTGCGCATCAGCAGCACGGGCCAAATACGCCACCGACTGCGGTCTAGGTGCGCGAGCACCTGCGCAGCTGACGCCAACGACACATCGTGCTCAGGCGAAGCCCCGCCGACGAGAACTGCTACATCCATGTTGGTCACCCCTCCCGGTGGTGGTTTGACCGAAACCAGCCACGCGGCAGAACCGCAGCATAGTGTGCAACCCGGCTTCGACGCGACCGTAGAGCGGCCGTTGTTGCGGAAGGAACTGTTGCACTAGTGGTACAGCGCCACTGCGAGCACCCCAGCCACGTCACGGAACAGCTTGGCAACCTTCAGGTCGGCGACTCAGGACGATGGAGTCCAGAGCGCGCCAGTTGCCGCAGCCGCACCCCACAGGATCGCGTCCGAGCCTCCCAAAGTGGGCACAAACTCCAACCCATCGCGAATCGGCGCGTTGGTCATGTCGTGAACGTGTTCGACGACGCGTTCCTGCAAGCCTGGCCATCCAGAAAGTACGCCACCGCCCAGCACGACAGCAGACGGATTGAGCAGCACACAGCAGTTCGTGACGAGCGTACAGAACGCTTCGGCAGCGTCTTCGAGGATCTGACGGGCCTTGCCCGCAGGTGTAGCCGCGGCGGCACTGCCAAGCTCGGAGGCAGCAACCGGCTCGGCCAACGCGACCAAGTCGCCAACCGACCAGCTCCCGGATGGCGCCGGACCAATCTCTTCGTTGGCGCGCTCGGTAATCGCGCGGCCTCCGCAATACGCTTCGTAGTGGCCCAGGCGGCCACATGGGCACCGCCGTCCACCGGGCCGGAAGATTGTATGCCCGACTTCGCCGGCCGCGTTGTTGCCGCCGGCATAGGGCTTGCCGTCGACGATCAAGCCGATGCCGATGCCGGTGCCGAGAAACAAGCACAGCAGTGGGTCCTTGCCAGCCGCGTGGCCACGCAAGTACTCGCCCCAGGCACTGGCCCGGCCGTCATTGATCAGAGTCACCGGCAGACCGAACTCATCGAGCAGGAACTGCGCCATTGGAAAGCCTTCCAGCGGCAGGTTCGGCGCGTGGTTGACGCTGCTGCCATCCATCGGAATGACTCCCGCTGTGCCGAAGCCCAACGCGACGGGCGCTTCCAGCGGATCGCTCGAATCTTGGTCTTGCAGTTGCTCGTGCTGCTCGAGGATGGCTCGCACCGCACCTCGCATCGCAGCTACAAACTGGCCCTGCTCGCGCACGGTGTTGACACGCTGGGCAAAGTGCACGCCGTAATCGGCACCAACCAGCGCAAACCGACACTTCGTGCCACCGATATCACCAGCTAGGACCGTCCGCAATCATTCCTCCGATAGAGCTTCCATCAGCTCGTCGAGCAAGTTGATCATGCTCTCGTTGGTGTGCTCGAGTGCCGTGATGCGACGCATCAGCTTCTCGACCACGGGAGGAAGGATCGTCTCCAGCGTCACCGATTTGATCAACTGAAACGTCTCGATGCGATGCGGGTTCGCATCCTTGGAGTCGTCAAAATGGAGGCGATATTGATTCTCAAGGGCTTCAGACGTGAGCGCGAGAATCTCGTCCGGGACCTCTGGCAGGGGCACGGCCGCCTGATGCGACATCTTGAACGCTTCTTTCTTGAAGCGGAGGAGGGCGTCTTTGAGCTGCTTCTTCACGGGAATCTCCTGAGTGGAAAAGGACAAAACAGACCGCCTCCAGACGTATCTGCTTGGACAATTCCTGGCAACGGGTTGCCTTGCTTAGAAGCCCCCGAAAGTAGCCGGTCCGCAGGCGACTCGGGTCCTGCGCGCAGCGGTCCGCAAGTGCCCGCGAAGAGCTCGCGAGCGCTCGCAAACCATCCCGGAATCAGACCTTACTGATGACCAGGCTGGTGTTGTGGCCACCGAAACCGAGCGAGTTGCTGATCGCACAATCGACCTTCATGTCACGCGACTCGTTTGGCACGTAATCGAGATCACACTCCGGATCGGGCGTCTCGTAGTTGATGGTCGGGTGCACCACGCTGTGCTTGATCGACATCGCGCAGGCGGCCAATTCCATTGCACCGGATGCACCGAGCAAGTGGCCGACCATCGACTTGGTCGACGAAACCGCGAGCTTGTCGGCATGCGCGCCGAACACGCGGCGCACAGCAGCGGTCTCGATCTTGTCGTTGAGGAAGGTGCTAGTGCCGTGCGCATTGACGTATTGCACATCCTCTGGGTTCAGGCCACCGTCCTTCAGCGCCATCTGCATTGCGCGGGACGGGCCATCGGCATCGACATTCGGTGCCGTGATGTGGAAGGCGTCGTCCGTCGAGCCGTAGCCACGCACCTCGCACAGGATGTTGGCTCCGCGCGCCTTGGCGTGCTCGTACTCTTCGAGCACGATGGCCGCAGCCCCCTCGCCCATGACGAAGCCGTCACGGTCCTTGTCGAACGGACGCGAAGCCCGCTTCGGGTCGTCGTTGCGAGTCGACACCGCCTTGAGCGAACAGAAGCCAGCGAGACCCAATTCGGAAGTCGCAGCCTCCGAACCGCCGGTCAGCATGATGTCTGCTTCGCCATACTGGATCGTGCGCGTGGCAATGCCGATCGCATGACTTGCGCTGGCGCAGGCCGACGAGGTCACGTAGCAAGTGCCCATCAAGCCAAAGCGAATCGCCGCTTGGCCGGCCATCGCGTTGGCCATGATCTTCGGAATGAAGAACGGGCTGACGCGGTCGGCGCCGCGGTCACGCTGCAACACCTTGCTGGCTTCAATCTCTTGGATGCCGCCAATCCCGGTACCTGTGATGCAACCGGCGCGAGTACGGTCTTCGGTCTCCATATCGAGCCCAGACGCCTTCATCGCCTCCGACGCTGCCACGAGATAGTACATCGTGAACAGTTCGAGTCGCTTCGACTCCGTCTTCGGGAAGTGATCAGCCGAATTCCAATCCCACACTTCGCAAGCGAACTTGGCGGTGTGTTTCTCGGTATCGAACTTGGTGATCAAACCAGCACCCGACTGACCCTTGAGCAAGTTGCTCCAGGTAGTCGGCAAATCGAGGCCCAGGGACGAAAGCGCCCCCACCCCGGTGATCACGACGCGGCGTCTACTCATCGTTATACCTCACGGCTAACCAGCGGCTGCCTGACGATGAACGCCAGACAGCGAGTGTGCCGGGTAGCAATTCTGCCAGTGGCAGATTGTGCCAGGAACATGTGCCAAGGAACTCGGCCAGCGAAACTGACCAGGAAACATCAGCTGGGTGACAGTCGAGCACGCGCTCGGATACCACAAGAGGGCGGCTTCAGTTGGGAAATGGCAGATTGCCACTTCTGGCCAAGATCTACTGCTGCCATAGGTCTACTGCTGACCCAACTGTACTGCGGCCCCAGCTCTGCTACAGCCCTAGCTCAGCTTGCCAGTGATGTACTTAACGGCGTCGCCGACGGTCTGGATCTTCTCGGCGTCTTCGTCCGGGATGTTGATCTCGAACTCGTCCTCGAACTCCATGACCAGCTCAACGGTGTCGAGCGAGTCGGCGCCGAGGTCGTTGATGAACGACGTCTCTGCGGAGATCTTGTCACGGGTGGTACCGAGCTGCTCACAGACGATGTTGTGGATGCGCTCTTCGATGTTTTCGGTCTTCGACACTTTCTTTGCCTCTAAGTTTGGATGTGCTGCAGCCGCAGGGATGGACACCCAAGACGTGGCCTACGTTGACCGCTGCCTTCGATAGCCACTGGACGACCAGGAACTGTGGAACGATTGGGCCCCGGAAAACATCGTTCCGAGACCGCGAGAGGCGGAAGAGAGAGCCGCCGAAGTGAATCGAGCCGTCAGCGTAGCGAATGATGCTGTCGGTAAAAGCGAAGTTTGCTCGCGCCTTCGGAATGTGTTGGCCGACAACCCGGCAGGCCCAACGAATGCGGACATCCCCGGTGTAGCCAGACACTTAGATCCCCCGACGCTAGGCATGAATGCAGCTGCCCACTGGCTGCACGGGGAGAAAGAAAGGTCGTGCGGGACAAGCCGGAGCAATACCGCCCGACCGAACCCGCGGACTCACCCTCAGGCCATCGTCATGCCACCATCCACTGCCAAGGTCTGGCCAGTGATGTAGGCGGCGGCATCGCTGCACAAGAACGCCACCGTCTGGGCGACGTCTTCCGCCTGGCCAAAGCGCGACAGCGGAATCAGCTTGAGCATCTCGGTCTTGACGGCATCCGGCAGACTGGCCGTCATGTCAGTTTCGATGAAACCGGGCGCAACCACGTTCGCCGTCACGTTGCGTCCCGCAAACTCCTGCGCGAGCGACTTGGTCAAGCCAAGCAAACCAGCCTTACTGGCGGCGTAGTTCGCCTGCCCCGCGTTGCCGGTCAAGCCAACGACCGAAGCGATATTGATCATGCGTCCGTTGCGCGTCTTTGCCATCGAACGCGCGAACGCCCGGCAGACCAAAAACGCACCGCGCAGGTTGGTGTTGATCACATCGTCGAAGTCGGCGTTCGACATGCGCAGGAACAAGCCATCGCGGGTGATGCCGGCGTTGTTGATCAGCAAGTCGAGCTTGCCCTTCTCGTCAAGCAAACCCTTGGCGAGCGCGTCGACCGAATCGGCATCACTGACGTCGCAAACCAGAGCATGCGCATCGGCATCGTTCTCAAGTGCTGCGATCGCCTCGAGCGTCTCATCACAGCCGCCAGCTTTGGTCGACGTGCAAAAGACTTCCGCGCCTTGACGAGCGAGTTCAACAGCAACCGCTCGGCCAATGCCGCGCGACGCGCCGGTAACGAGAGCAACCTTGGAGGACAGATTCATAGGACTTGTGGGGTTCGGGTCGCAGAGAGAGCGACTACCAACGCAGCAACGTGTGGCCCCAGGCCATGCCCGCGCCAAACGCTGGCATAACGACCAACTTGCCCTTCTCCAGGCGGCCGGCGTCATACGCTTCACGCAACGCGATCGGCACCGATGCAGCCGAGGTGTTGCCGTACTTGTTGATGTTGATGAACACCATGTCCATTGGCAGACCGACCTGGTCCATCGCGGACTCGATGATGCGTTGGTTGACCTGGTGGGGAATGATCACGCCGATCTCGTCCTTGCCGTACTTCTCGACGACATCGCGAACCAGGCCGGCGAACACGCGCACTGCGAAGCGGAACACTTTCGTGCCCCCCATCTTCATGAAGTGCATGCGCTTCTCAATCGTCTCCGGCGATGCGGGGTGACGACTGCCGCCACCTGGCTGCGCCAAGACATCTTCGGCACCGCCTTCCATGGAGATCGAACCACCGAGGTATTCGCCGCGCTTGGCGACGTCGAGTGGCGCGAAGACCGCGGCTCCGGCACCGTCGCCAAAC
Source organism: uncultured bacterium (assembly GCA_963974725.1). Lineage (GTDB taxonomy): Bacteria > Planctomycetota > UBA1135 > UBA1135 > UBA2386. The sequence goes on from CAXBFC010000209.1 coordinate 7,020, forward strand.
AGCACGCAGGTGTTGCGATCTTCGTAGTCAAGGATGCGACTGAGGATCTCGGCGCCGCAGACCAGGATCCTGGAATACTGGCCGGTCGCGACCATGTTGGCGGCCACCTGGCTCGCAAAGACGAAGCCACTGCACGCCGCCGCCAGGTCGAATCCGCCGGCATTCTTGGCGCCGATTTCGAGGCCGACGCGGCAAGCCGTGGCCGGAAACGGCTGGTCGCCGGTAACCGTCGCACAGATCACCAACTCAATCTCTTCGCCCTTCATGCCCGCATCGTCGAGCGCTTGCTGGGCGGCCTTGATGGCGAGCGTGCTGGTGTATTGATCCTTCGCTGCGATGCGTCGCTCCTTGATGCCCGTGCGCTGCACGATCCACTCATCCGAAGTATCGACGATCTTCTCGAGATCTTCGTTCGTCAGCACCTTCTCCGGGACGTAGCGCCCCAACCCTGCAATGCCGACACGACGCATACCGAACGCGGGATCTGCCATTAGGAGTTTTCCTCGTTGGCGGCGGGATTCGAGCCACCGTTGTCAGTTTGACCGGGAAGGTTTAGCAGCTTTGCCGCTTCTACGATGTGCTCGTTGACCTTACCGGCCAGCGCGCGATGGGCAAAACGCAGAGCGTTGGCGAACGCCGGCGCCTTGGAACGTCCGTGGCAGATCGTGACGTAGCCTTCCACGCCGAGCAGCAAGGCGCCGCCGTATTCGCTGAAGTCCACGCGCGGCATGATGACCTTCTGCACTGCTTTGAGCTGCTCACCGGAGACGCCAACCTTCATCATGGCGCCGAACGTGGTGCGCAGCAGATACTCAGCCACACCTTCGCTGACTTTCAGCAACACGTTGCCGCTAAAGCCATCGGTCACGATCACGTGGCATTCTCCGGAGAACACTCCGTCGCCTTCGACGTTGCCGCGGAAGTTGATCGGCATGCTCTGCATCATGCCGTGTGCGTCGCGCACGACCGGATTGCCCTTGAGCACTTCACTGCCGATGTTCAGCAGCCCGACCTTGGGCTCATCGACCTGGAACTGGCAGCCGTAGTAGGCCGACCCCATCAACGCGTAGTGCGCCAGATGGTGCGCCTTCGGCATCGGGTTGGCCCCGACATCGAGCACCAAGAACGGGTGCTTCTCGCCTTCGATGATCGCAGCAATGGCCGCGCGGCGAATGCCCTCGAGGTAGCGCAAGCCAAGCGTGGCGGCCGCGACCACCGTGCCAGTGGAACCGGCGCTGACGAATCCGGCAGCGTTGCCTTCCTTTACCATCTGGATGCCGACCGCAATGCTGTTGCGCGGCTTCTTGCGCATGGCATCGGTTGGCGTGTCATCGCAAGACAGCAAGTCCGGGGCGTCGACGATCTCGACCTCTTCGGGCAGGCCGGCGGCCTGGCACGCATCGCGCACTTGCTGCTCGGGCCCCGTGAGCGCGACTTCATGCGGCTGCAGGTAGCCGCTCTTCAACGCCAGCGCGACGCCGGCAATAGCTTCGGTCGGGGCGTGATCACCACCGACTGCATCAAGTACGATTCTGCTCATGGCTGATTAAGGACCAACGCGTGCGGCCTGGAAACAGGTTAGCCGATTGCGGTCGTGACTCGACCACAGCATGGGGTGGAAACGTCGCACTGCAAAACCAGAACACCGATCCACCGAAGAATCGATCGACAAGTGACGACGATACAGGGTCTTGGCAAAGCGGAACTCGACAGCACGTCGATCGTGCTGAACATCGTGCGGATACTCGTGCGGATACTCGTGCGGATACGAAGCACGGTCAGCACCGAACCGAACCATTGGTGATTCGCATGATTCGCATCGATACTTGCTACCCAACTGGGAATCGCACGGCCATGCATGCGACACCCAAAACCAACGAACTGCCGACCGGCAACCAGAGAATCTGGCGGACGAGCAACAGCGTTTGCAATCCGTCGAATGATCAGACCATCGACAGGCTTTGGCGATTGGGTCTAGCGGACCAAATCAACGACTTCGGTGACCCCCAACACAGGTGAACACCTGCCGACAACCCAGGTGAACACCTGCCGTGGATGGTCGCCTACCACGGGTTGATTAGTTCGAAGGGTTGTTCGCGACCAAGATCTGACGGCCGCGGTAGTGACCACATGCCTTGCAGATCGTGTGCGGACGAATCATCGAGCCGCAGTGCGTGCAGCTGACGAGTTGCAGCCGGGTGAGAACCTTGTGGATGCGCTTGCTACCGCGGGTTGCTCGGCTGATCTTTCTTTTGGGGACTGCCATTTGAGTATGCCCTCAGTGCTCTTGGGATCCCTTCGCGAACCGCCGCGAAGAGCCCAGCACCGGATTGTGGGGCCAGACAGGTTACGGACGGCCGGCGTGAAGTCAACGTCCGCCTGGGGCAGTCCTGCAAACTGTCGAAGGTGCGCTGAGCCCGGGTAGTCAGCAGGGTTACGGTCGCAAACCGGCCGCCGCAAGGGCCGCTTCGGCTGCCGTGACAGCCTCGCCGAGCTTGCGGACGTCCTTGCCCTTGCCCTGGGCGGCATCCGGCCGACCACCGCCACCACCCCCGAGCAGGCCCGCCAACTGCTTGACCAAATCACCAGCCTTGAGCTTTGCGGTCAATTCCTTGCTGATCGCAACGACGACCAACACGGCGTCGGCACTCTTGCTGAGCACGATCCCGGCGAACGGTTGGAACTTCTGCTGAGCACGGTGCAGCAGTTCTTGCGCGTCCTTGGTCTGCAGTCCCGGCCGCTCATAGACGAGGGTATGGACGCCATCGTGCGCGACCACCGCTGTGGCGAGCTTGTTGATCTCGACATCGAGATCCGGCGCGAGCGCCTTCTCAAGCTGCTTCCTGGTCTTCTTGAGTTCGTCACTGAGCTCAGCGACGCGAACCGGCACCTGGTCCCCGGGCACCTTGAGTTGGCCAGCCACCTTGGCGAGATGATCGCGCTCGGCCCGCGCCATGCGCAGCGCCACGCGGCCGGTCACGGCTTCGATTCGGCGGGTGCCAGCTGCCACCGCAGTCTCGCTGACGAGTCGGAACACGCCAATGTTGCCCGTGTTGCCAACGTGCGTGCCACCGCACAGCTCCTTCGAGAACTCGCCGACCTGCAGGGTGCGAACTTCGCTGCCGTATTTCTCGCCGAACAACGCGACGAAGCCGCTCTTGCGCGCGTCGTCGAGACTCTGCACGCGCGCGCCGACATCGATCGCGCTGAGAATCTGCTCGTTGACGAGCTCTTCGGCTTCACGCAGCTTGTCCGCCGCCGGCTTCTCCGGCTGCGTGTAGTCGAAACGAAGGCGCTCTGGATTGACTTCGGAGCCAGCCTGACTGACGTGATCGCCGAGCACTTGCTTCAACGCCGCGTGCAGCAAGTGGGTCGCCGTATGGTTGCGTTCGGTCGCGCGGCGCGCGTCCTCTGCCACTTGAAGCTGCACATCCTGACCGCATTCCAGATGACCGGACTGCACTTCGGCCTGGTGCAAATGGAAGCCATCGAGCGCCGTCGTGTTGTGCACCACGGCCTTGCCAGTCGCGGACTCGACGCGACCATGATCCCCCACCTGGCCGCCGCCCTGAGCATAGAACGGCGTCGACTCGGTAACGATAAGCACCTTCTGGCCCGCCTCGGCGCGATCCAGCAAGGACTCGCCATCACCAACCAACGAGCAGAGCTTGCTCTGGCTTGCCAAGTCCGTGTAGCCGACGAACTTGGTCGGCGCCTGGCCAGCGTCCCGCAGTTTGACGGCGACACTCGCGGTGAACACGGCCTCGGACGTTGACGCGTGGGCACGGGCGCGCTCTCGCTGCTGCTCCATCGCCGCTTGGAAGCCACTTTCGTCGAGGCCGTAGCCGCGCTCTTCGATGACCTTCTGGGTGATGTCGATCGGGAAGCCGTAGGTATCGTGCAGCTGGAATGCGAACTCGCCACTGCCGACGATCACCGCGCCGCGCGAACTCCCCGACAGGGACACTGCCAAGAACTCATCGAGGCGCGCCATGCCCTGCTTGTAGACGACCAAGAAGTTCTCTTCTTCGGCTCGAATCACGGCGCGGCACTGCGCAGCGTTCTCGCGAACCTCGGGGTATTGCTTCCCCATGACCGCGCCGACCACGTCGACCATGTCACAGAGGAACGGCTTGCCGAGCCCCAACTCGTAACCATCGCGAGCAGCGCGGCGCAAGATCTTGCGCACGACATAGCCGCGGCCTTCGTTGCTCGGCAGCGCACCATCGGCGATGCAGAACGTGATGGCGCGCACGTGGTCGGCGATGCGCCGCATGCGCACGTCCTTGTCCTTGTCGACGCCATAACTTGTGCCGCACAGCTTGCCGACGTGCTCAAGGTAGGGCCGGAACAAATCCGTCTCGAAGTTGTTCTCGGCGCCCTGCAATACAGCGGCGACGCGCTCGAGTCCGAGGCCGACATCGATATTCTTCTGCGGCAGCGGCTTCAGCGAAGCGTCACTCTGGCGATCGAACTGCGTGAACACGCAGTTACCGATCTCGAGGAAGCGCGGCGCGGGAAGATCTTCGAGGCCATCCCGGTCGGGCATCGGGGCCGTTGGATCGTGATCGAAGTAGATTTCGGAGCACGGACCACAAACACCGTTCGGCCCCTTGCTCGGAGCTTCGGCGGGCCAGAAGTTCTCCTTCTCGCCAAAGCGAAACACGCGATCCGGATCCATGCCGATGTGCTTGGTCCAGATGTCGAAGGCCTCGTCGTCATCCACGTAGACGGTGACGACCAATTGATCCTTGGGTATGCCGCAGACTTCGTGGAAGAAGGTCCAGACCCAGGTGATGCACTCCTTCTTGAAGTAGTCACCGAACGAGAAGTTGCCGAGCATCTCGAAGAACGTGTGGTGACGCGGAGTCACGCCAACGTTGTCGAGGTCTGGCACTCGCAAACACTTCTGCGACGTCGTCACCCGTTTCGTCGGCAAGGTACCCTTGCCGAGAAACATGTCCTTGAACTGATTCATCCCCGCGCCGGTAAACAGCAGGGTCGGGTCATTCGCGGGCACCAGCAGGTCCGACTTCATCACGGTGTGGCCTTGGCCAGTGAAGAACTCGAGGTATTTGGAGCGGATCTCGTCGGCAGTCAGCGGCTTCATGGTTCGTATTCCCCAATTCGGGGGCGAACGTTGTAGCCAATTGATGCCCACGTAGCCAAGTGCTTGGCAAGATCAGAACAACCTCAGCACCCGATCCCCCAAATCTGCGTACCGTACCCGGTTCAAACCACAGATCCGCGTTGCCGACGCGCCCAGCCACCCGAATCACCAGTGGCTCGAATCACCAGCCGCGCGAGTCGCTAGTGGCCAGAATCGCCAGTGCCCGCATCGCCAGTGCCAGAATCGCCAGTGCCAGAATCGCGACTGCCCGCATCGCCACTAGCCGCATCGCCACTAGCTCTCATCCCCAATGGCCTAAATCTACAGCGCCTGAATCGCCAGCGGCCTCAATCGCCCACCAGCAAGAGGCCCCAGAAACCAAAAAGCCAACAGCTCCCCGGTGCCCAAGCCGCCAATCAGCAGCTCAGCCGGTCCAGAACCGGCGACTGCCTCGCGGTCGCTCGCGGCAACCGACGCCGCGTTCGCGGCTGCTTAGCCCGCGCGCAGTAGCGGCTGCCGAATTTGCAGGCCGCGTTAGCGGCTGCTCAACTCACACGCCGCGTTAGCGGCTGCCGAACTTGCGGCTCGGGATCTTGTTGTTGCCAACCGGACCGCGCTTGGCCGGGGCCTCCGACGTGCGATTCGCCGCGGGAAGCACGGACTTGCCGTTGGTTGCGGCCTTCGCCACACCGCCATCCGCCTTGCTGCCATCCGGCTTGGCACCGTCAGCACTACCGTCAGAACCACTACCGTCCGCCTTGCCATCGGCATCTGGCTGGCGGCTAGGAAGAAGCTTGTCGAGCAGCTTCTCTTCCATCTCCTTGGCCATCTCCGGGTGTTCCTTCAAGAACTCGCGGGCACGCTCGCGCCCTTGGCCTAGACGGGTTTCGCCGTAGCTCATCCAGGTGCCCGAACGGCGGACAATGCCGTTTTCGACGCCGAGATCGAGCAGCTCACCGAGACGGTTGATGCCCTCGTTGAACAGGATGTCGAACTCCGTCTTGCGGAACGGGGGCGCAACCTTGTTCTTGACCACGGTCGCCTTGGTCCGAGCACCGATCGGAACGTCGCCGTTCTTGATCTGGCCAATGCGGCGGATGTCGATGCGAACCGACGAGTAGAACTTGAGCGCACGACCACCGGTCGTGGTCTCCGGGCTACCAAACATCACGCCGATCTTCTCGCGGATCTGGTTGATGAAGACGAGCGTCGTGTTGGACTTGGCGGTGACCGCGGTCAGCTTGCGCAGCGCCTGACTCATCAACCGAGCCTGCAAACCAACGAAGCTGTCGCCCATCTCGCCTTCGATTTCG
>CAXBFC010000210.1:0-13415 GCA_963974725.1 uncultured bacterium
CCGAGTGCGGGCCGTGCTCACCGCTGCCATCGAGCGCGCGCAGCAACTCGACGCGATCGAGCATGTCGTCGCCATCGGTATCCGTCAGTCGATAGAAGCCGTCTTGGCCACCGTTGACGACGGCGTAGAGGCAGTTACGGAACCACAACAAACCGTGCGCGCCGCCGAGTTCGACCGGAACGCGTTCGATATAGGTCTGACCGCCAAGCTGCCTGGCGGGCGTGATGCGATACAGGCCGCCACCTTGAGCACTCGAATACAGGCGACCACTCGGGTCGGCGGCCAACGACACCCACGAACCGAGTTCGCGCGGGATATCGAGCAACCGCATCGGCGGCGGCTGCGAGGCGTCGGCGCTATCGATTTCCCAATCGACGATCGCAATCTGCGGCGCATAAGCATCGCTCTGCTGACCCAACGCGGTTGCGCCGTGGCGACCGGACCACACCAACCCGCGTTGGCCAAGTTCGCCAAGCACGCGCACCGACTGCCAGCTGGATGCGTCAAAGCCGGGCCGATCCCAGCCGTCGGGATCGTTGGCGTGGCAACGCCAATCGGCGTCGGTCACCACCTCGACATCCGAGCCCTGCTGTTGCCACGCGAGACGCAACGCCATGCCGGCAGGTCCGCCGTCGTTCCAACCGTGCACGGCGATGACGTTGCTACCAACCACAAGGTGCTTGGCCACATCGACCATCGTCGGCGATTCCCACGAGTCATCGTTCGCCACCCGTGCGCCGTTGACGTAGACGCGACAGTTGTTGTCGCAGGTAATCGACAGCTGCGCCTTCTTGGGCACTGCGGCGACCAGGAACTCGCGACGGAAAAACAGTTCTTCGTCGCCTTGCGCTTCCTGATCCCAAACCCAGTTCGGGGTCTGCGTTTTGTTCTCGGTCACCTTCTGATCGGCGCGGCGCAGCAACGCTAGCAACGCGCCAGGTATCTTGATCTCGTCCGGCTTCGCGAACGACCGAACGGCGATATCCCGGAACGACACCTTCATCGCCGGGCCGCGATGCGCCTGCAGCGCCACGATGCCGCTTCTTGGTGCCGAGCCGCGTTGATCTTGCAGCGCCGTGACGATGCGGCCATCGAGCTCGTGCCACACCAAGTCGCCACGGGCAACGATTCGCAGGTCGTGCCAGCCGCCGACATCGACTGCTCGCGGCTTGACCAAACGACCGAGTTCGCGGCGGCCTTGATCCGTCCAGCGAACGAACTGGCCGCGCTCGGCGACGATGCCGCCACCGCCCTCGTCATAGAGCATCGCCGAGTAGGGTGCGTTCGGATGCCAATCACATTGGTAGCCGTGGACCCGGAACGCGCCCTTCTTCAGCACGCGGCTGCGGTATTGCACACCGGAGTTGTTGTTGCCTTCGAGTTTGACCTTGCAGCGCAGTTCGAAGTCCGCGAACTCGCCTTCGTGGATCAAGAACGTGTTCGCCGCCAGCTTGACGCCGTCCGTCGAGCCGACGATGACACCGCCCGCGACGCTCCAGACCGCCGGATCGCCGCGCCAACCGTTGAGGCTCTGGCCATCGAAGATCGACGTCAACGCCGAACCCTGCTGCGCCACTGCCGTAGCCGCGAACACCGTCGCAAGAAGGACACCTGAAAGAATCGCGCGCATGAGACTGCCCAGTCTCACCGGGCGTTCCGCTTCAGTCCAACACGCACTGGCGCAACCGCCCCACCACCTGGCCCGCTACGTGCTAATCTTTTGCCATGCGCTACCTCCCCCTGATCGCTGGCGTCCTGCTAATTTGCGCCCCCGCAAAAGCGGACAAGTTCTGGTTGACGGACCCGAAAACCGAAAAGAACGCCGCCGCTGGTTCCTCCCCCAACCTCATCGAAGGCGTACTTGTCGCCGAAGACGATGACAGCTACCACGTCCGCATCAATGGCGGCGAGGTCCTGCTACCAAAGTCGAGCGTCTTCAAAGTCGAAAAGGACGACCTGACCCTCGACGCCATCGTCAAAGCCGAGGCCGACTCCCAGAAGGCCGGTGAGCAGGCGAACGAAGAGCGCCGGGCCACCCAAGCCACCCAAAAGCGCCAGCGGGATGTGCGCATCGCCGAAGCATCCTCCCGCCGTTCCGCCCAGGCCGTAGATGCCGGAACCACTCGCGGCACCACCCCCGTGCCAGCAGGCAGATTCGACCCGGTTCTCGGCGTCAGCGATGATTACAGCCAATACGCAATGATGCACGATGCCCAACTCGCGTGGAGCATGACCAAGGACCGCCGCTACCTGCAACTCCTGCGGCAATTGCGCCGCATGCGCTAGCGGCAACCTGCCGGACTGCCGGACTGCTAGACTGCCAGACTGGGAATCTGAGTCTGCGTACCGTACCCGGTTCAAACCACAGGTCGGCGAAGCCGACCTTTGGTTTGAACCGGGTACGGTACGCAGATTCCGAGGTGGCGGAGGCCGGGATGACGCTAGGATGACGTTGCAAGGCAACTCCGCCCTTTGGCCCCCCACGCCGTTAGAACAGATGCGCAGCGCGACTCTATCGACCCTCCTTCTCCTCCCGTTCTTCACTAGCTGCGGCTCCGACACTCAAGCAGAGGTCGACCCGTTGAAGGCACCGATCGGCCTCGAGGGTGCGCAGCTCGATCTCGCGGAGGGCAATGAACTGACCGCCGCGAAGGCCGCTCTCGGCAAGAAGCTGTTCTTCGACCCGCGCCTCAGCGCCAGCGGCAAGATGGGATGCGTCAACTGTCACCACACCGACAAGGCGTTCACGGACGGCATCGCGCTCTCGATCAAGGACAACGGCAAGCAGAACAGCCGCAACTCGCCGACGATGTACAACGTTGGCTACTTCCCTGAGCTCTACTGGGATGGCCGCAAGGTTGGCCTTGAGTCCAACGTACTCGCTGCGTGGACCGGTCAGCTCGGTGGTGTGCCGGCGGATGTCGCCGAGACGCTCAACGGAATCGAAGCCTACAAGGCTGAGTTCCAAGCGGCCTTCAAGGCAGACGCCAGTGAAACGACCATCGTCAACGCGTTGACGTCGTTCTTGCGCACGCTGCGCAGTGGCAACTCGCTCTACGACCAGAAGAAGCTGTCCGACGATGCGAAGGCTGGCCTCGAGCTGTTCTCCAGCAAGGCTGGCTGCGCCACCTGCCACGTGCCGCCGCTATTCAGCGACAAGACCTACCACAACATCGGGATCGGCCTCGATGCCGAGAACCCGGACCTCGGCCGCGCCAACGCGACCAAAGACCCTGCCAACAACGGCCAATTCAAGACGCCGACGTTGCGCGATGTTTCAAAGACGGCGCCTTACTTCCACGACGGCAGCGTCGCGACGCTCAAGGAAGCGGTCAAGCTGATGGCGTCGGGCGGACTCGAGCACAAGTTCGCCAAGGACGGACTGCTCATCGACCGCCAGTTGTCCGACCAGGAAATCGACCAACTGGTCGCGTTCCTCGAGTCGCTTGACAACGGGGTCAAGTTCGTCGAGCCGGTGCTGCCGAAGTAGCTCCGAAGACAGCAACTCAGAGCACGGCATCTCAGAGCACGGTATCTCCGAGCACAGTATCTCCGAGCACAGTCGCTCAGAGCACGCTAACTCGGAGCACAGTCGGCTGGCCAAGCCTTGACCAGCAGGCCGGAAGCAATCGCAGACCAAAGAGCGGGCGCTACGCCTGCTCGGCAATCGCTTCGAGCGCTTCCCACCGCGCATACAGCGCGGCCAACTCGTCGGGCAGTTGCTGGCGCCGCTTCGTCAACTCGTCGAAGCGCTGCGCGTTCTGCTGCTCGTAGAGACTCGGATCCCCGAGGTCCTTGTCGATCGCGGCAAGTTCCGTCTCGGCCGCCTCGATCTTCATCGGCAACTCGGTGAGCTCGTTCTGCTCGCGCGAGCTGAGCCTCTTGGGCTTCTTCACTACCGCGGGAGCGCCCGCCGCCTTCGCCTTGGCTTTGGCTTTCTGACTGGCCGCTGCGGCCTGCGCAGAACGATCTGCCGCCTCCTGCTTGAGTCGCTCGAGTAGCAACGACAGATCGCCTTCGTGCACGCGCGCATGGCCCGAGCCATCCATGTGGATCACGCGCGTCGCGATGCGGTCCAGGAACCAACGGTCGTGGCTAACCACGATGGCAGCCCCGGGAAAGGCCAACAACGCGTCTTCGAGCGCGCGTAGCGACACCAGGTCGAGGTCGTTGGTTGGTTCGTCGAGCACCAGCACGTTGCCACCGGCGCACAGTAACTTGGCAATCAGGACGCGATTGCGTTCGCCACCACTGAGCGAGTTGATGCGCGCGTGCTTCATCTCGCCGGGAAACAGGAACTGTTCCAAGAACGTTTCGATGCGTTGCGAACGGCCCGCCACGAACACGTAATCGTTGCCGTTGGCGACTTCTTCGATGACCGTCTTGGACTCGTCCAGATCCGAACGCTTCTGGTCGATGCCGGCGAACTTCACGGTCGGGCCGATGCCAACCGAGCCAGTGTCCGAATCGAGCTGCCCCATGATCATGCGCAGCAACGTGGTCTTGCCGGCGCCGTTCTTGCCCACGATGCCGAGGCGCTGGCCCGGACCGAGCTCAAACGAGAACGGCTCGATCACGGTGCGATCGCCAAACGACTTGCTGACGTTTTGGATGCGCAGCACGTAGTCGCCGAGTCGCGGCCCCTCGGGAATCATGAACTCAAGATCCGCCGACGTCGGTGGCGGCGCCGAATCGACCAGATCCTGATGCCGGCCGATGCGGGCCTTGGACTTGGTCGTGCGCGCCGGCGGGCCACGCTTGATCCACTCGGTCTCGCGGCGCAACGTGTTCATGCGCGCACTCTCAGACTTCGCGTCCGCCTCGAGGCGCTCGGCGCGCTTGACCAGGTAGGCCGAATAGCCGCCGTCGTATTCGTCCAGCTTCGACTTGTCGAACTCGACGATGCGCGTGCACAAACGATCGAGGAAGTAGCGGTCGTGGGTCACCAAGACCAGCGGCACGCCGGCATCGAGCAAGTAGCCTTCGAGCCATGCCGTGACCTCGGCATCGAGATGGTTGGTCGGCTCATCGAGCAGCAACACTTCGGGATTCGACAACAGCAACCGCGCCATTGCGACCCGTCGCCGCTCGCCGCCAGACAAGTCGCCACAAATCGCGTTGTGATCGGGAACCCCCAGCGAATCGAGCAACGCCGACGCCCGGTGATCGATGTCGTGACCACCGAGTTTCTCCAGCTGTTCGTCGAGGTGTTGCTGCCGCTTCAGCAGCTTGTCAAGTTGTTGGCTGCTCGGGTCGTCGGCCATCGCCGTGTGCACCTCCTCGAGCTCGGCCAGCACTTCGGCGCGCCCCTCGATTCCGGAAAGCACCGCAGCGTGCACGTGCGCATCCGCGGGCAGCTGAGGATCCTGCGACAAGTAGCCGAGCCGCAGGTCGCGACGTTCGGTGCGTTCGCCGCTGTCGGGCTCAAGCTCCGCGGCGAGGATGCGCAGCAGCGTCGATTTGCCACAACCGTTGGCGCCGAGCAAACCAATGCGCTGGCCCTCGTCGACTACCAAGGAAACCGAGTCGAGAAGATGCCGGTCGCCGACCTTGATGTGGATGTCTTTGAGCGTGACTAACGCCATCGACGGATGCTGGCCGAAAGCCCCGACGCAAACAACCCGCGGGATGGTTAGGTTGCGATTCGCGAAGCGGGTGGTCCCGACTTGGGCACATCGGTCGCAGGCAAGTCCTCGCTCGCCCGCAAGACGTCGAACAGGACAAAACCGCGACCGCTGCGCTTGACCTGGTACATCAGCTCGTCCGCTCGCCCGACCAGTTCTTCGACGCTCTCGGGCGACTCGACGACGGTCAGCACGCCAATGCTGAAATCGATATCGAACGATTGCCGCCACCGAGCCTTGGCCAGACGCTTCTGCAAGCGACTGATGACCTTGCCGGCACCGGCCTCCGCCGCGCCGGGCAACAGGATCACGAACTCATCGCCGCCGAGTCGCGCAACCATGTCCAGATCGCGCAGGTCCTCCTGCAGCGCGTGGGCAATCCGGCGCAGCAACTCATCGCCGGCGCGGTGCCCGAAGTTGTCGTTGACGCCCTTGAAACCGTCGACGTCGATGTAGGCGAGCGAGAACGGGGTGCCCTGGCGGCGACCGCGGGTGACTTCCCGCGCGGCAGCACTCCAGAAGGCGCGGCGGTTGTGCACCGAGGTCAACGGGTCGGTGCGCGCCAACATGCGTTCGTGATCCAGTTGGCTGCGCAGGGTCGCCAACAGCAGGCCGAACAACTGGAACGCGACCGTCAGCACGACCATATTCACCAACTCAAGGGCCGGAGTGACGCCTTCGACCGCCGTCATCAAGTCGATCGTCAGCCACATGCCAGCACACAGCCCCGCGACGATCACCGAACCAATGCGGCCGAAGCCCCACGCGGCCACGGAAATTGGCAGCAGGTAGCCGAGGCTCGCCGCAATGTCGGCCTCGCTAAACCAATCAAGCAAGCCAATGCTGGCGAGCAGAAACACGCTAAGTCCTGTGACCGAAACGGCTCCCATGCCCGCCAGTTGATCTAGCGACCGTTCTCGCCAGCTATTACGCATATCCGCACTGTAGGACCGCGGACGAGAGCAAGCGAGAGCACATTTTCTGAGTCACGACATTCGCGGGCTGGTCCTCTGCCGATTTGGAGCTGAGCGGCCGCGATTCGGTGACCTTCTCCTCCCCGCATTCTACAGATCACATGCCGCAAGCTCGGAACCACGAGAACTCGCCGGTCGACCAGCCAGAACCGGCGGGAGACGGTGCGCGTGTGGATCAGCCTGTTGACCAGACGGAAGACTTGCTGGATCATCTGCTGCGGACCGAGCCGCCCGAGAGGTCTGCATTGCTCGACGCGCTGTGCGAAGCCTATCCGCAGCAAGCAGAGAAGCTGCGCCGCCGCTACCAAGCACTCGAACGAGTCGGCATGCTCGAACAGGACGAGCAAGGCCAGCCAAAGCAGATCGGTTCGTTCCGCGTGCTCGAACAACTCGGCAAGGGCGGCATGGGCGTCGTCTACCGCGCCGAGCAAGCCGGCCTTTTGCGCGAAGTCGCGGTCAAGCTGCTGCGACCGGAGTTCGCTTGGCTGACGCCCAACCGACAGCGCTTCCTGCGAGAAGGCCGGGTCGTCGCGCGCCTCGAACATCCGGCGATCGTGCCGATCCTGCAGTTCGGCGAACACCTCGGCCAGCCGTTCTTGGTCATGCGCTACATCGCGGGCCGTTCGCTCGCCGAGATGCTCCGCGCGATGCGAGACACCGACGTCAGCGCGCGCGATGGCCACCACGTCGTCAGTGCCCTCGCCGACGGCACTGCCGGGGTCGACGAAGTGGCCGTCGGCAGTTCGCTGGGTGGACTCGACACTTGCTGGAGCCAGGTAATTGCCAGGCTGCTGCTCCCGATCGCCGAAGGCCTCGGCTACGCCCACCACCACGGCGTGGTGCATCGCGATGTCAAACCATCGAACATTCTGGTCGACCGCGACGGCCGCACGTTCTTGTGTGACTTCGGACTGGCTTCGCTCGATCAGGACGAGCAATTGACCCGCAGCGGCGCCTTGCTCGGTTCGGTGCCATACATGTCGCCCGAACAGGTTGAAGGCACCGCCACCGACGCGCGCAGTGATGTGTTCTCGTTCGGCAGCGTGCTCTACGAAGCCTTGACCAGCCAACGCCCGTTCGGCGCGACCAGCTCGAGCCAGACGATGCACGCGATCGCCCGCGTCGAACCACCCAAGCTGCAGAAGGGTCTGCCACACGTCGAGGCGGACCTGTTGGCGATCGTTGCGCGATGCCTTGAGAAGCGCGCCGGCCATCGCTATGCGACCGGTACCGAGCTCGCCAGTGACCTGCGCGCGTTTGTGGAGGGCCGACCGGTCAAGGCGCGCCGACTGACCTTCGCACACCGCGTGATTCGCCTTGCTCGTCGCGAGCCAGTGCCGTTCTTGCTGGCGACCACCGCATCCCTGCTGCTGCTGTTGGCGGCGTCGTTGGGCGGATACTTGTGGGCCGAGCGCGACACGTTTGCCGCCGGACACGCCGAGCTGCAGACCGAACAAGTCGAACGCGAGCTAGCGCTCGGGTTCCAAGCATTGACGCGCAACAACCGGCAGATGGCACAACAGCACTTCGACCACTGCCTGGCGATCGACGCCACGAGCGAAGCTGCCCAAGCTGGAAGGCAGGCCGCCGTCGGCACAAGCAAGCTACCAACCAACACGGGAACCGAACAAGAACCGGCGCTGGCCACGCCGACCGAGTTATTTACCAGGGCGACGCGCCTGCTGTTCTCGGGCCAACACGGCGATACCACGACGGCGAAACGCGCAACCCAGCTGTTGCGCGACGCAGTGCTGCGCTCGCCACGCGCCCGGCCGGTCTACCACGGCATGTTGGCGATGGCGGCCGCAACGGCGCAGGACCACGCGCTGGCCGAACGCACCGCCGAGGCCATCGAACTGACATGGCCGGAATCTGCGACCGCGGCCTACTGGGCCGGCTATGCCCGCATCGCCTACGATGCCGAACGTGCCGAGCGTTCGTTCGTTGCGGCAACACAGATCGACAAGGCATTCGTCGCCGCGTGGGCGGAACTCGGCACCGCGCGCATGCTACAGAACAAGCTCGGATCCGCCGAGCAGGCCTTGCGAACAGCAATCGAGCTGGCGCCGGACAACAGCAAAGCATGGCTCAATCTCGGCCTGTGCCAACACCGCGCCGGCAAGACAGAAGTTGCCGTGGCAACGTTGCGCCACGCGGCCAAGCTGCCAAACGCGGTGCCTGGCGCCAACTACAACCTCGGTGTATTGTTGGCCGCCAGCAAGCCCGACGAGGCGATCGCAGCGTTTGAGGCGGCCACTGCGCAAGCGCCGGACTACATCGAAGCGTGGTACAATCTCGGCGCACTGCACACTCAGCGCGGCGAACTCGAAGAAGGCCGCGCAGCTCTCGAACAGGCCATAAAACTTCGCCAGGACTGGGCCGATGCCTGGCGGCAACTCGGCACCAACCGCGCCACCGCCGGCGATGCCGAGGCCGCCGCCGCGGCCTACCAGCAAGTCGTGGCACTGGCACCAACCGACACGGCAGCCAAGAACTACCTCGACGTGCTACAGCGCCACTTGGCAAGCCAGGCTCTTCCCGCCGCAGACCAGGCCAAGCGCGCCGCGAAGCCTGCCCACGCGGATGGTCGCCCCGGCACGGCAACCACTGACACGACCCAATCCGAAAAGACCCAATCCAAGAAGACCCAGACCAACAAGACCCAGTCCAAAAAGACCCAGTCCAACAAATCCAAGCTGAGCAACCCCGAGCCGGAAGACCGAGATTAGCCATGACTGAATCCTCGCGACCAGCACTTGAGCCCGATTCGGCGGCCATCGACGGTGAGCAGCTAGAACGACACCTGCAACCGTTGCACGCATACGTCAAGCAACGCATGGGCCCCCGACTGACGGCGCGCGAGAGCTGCGATGACATCGTGCAGTCCGTCTGCCGCGAACTGCTTAGCGCTCAAGCGCGACTGCACTTCCCCTCAGATGAAGCACTGCACGGCTGGCTGAAGACGGCCGCCATGCGCAAGATCCTACAGAAGGCCCGCCACTACCGTTCGCAACGCCGAGCGGTCGCCCGCGAAGTCGCGGACGCCCACGGCTCGCAGATCGTCGCATGCGGCGATGCCTTGACGCCGAGCCGGGACGCCAGCGCGCGTGAGCAAGTAGCGCGCTTTGAGTCGGCACTCGCGCGGTTGCCCGCCACCGACCGAGAAGTCATCACGATGATCAAGATCGCTGGCCTGAGTCACGAAGAAGCTGCGCAACGCACTGGTCGTACCGTCGTGGCTTCCCGCACGGTGCTCCGGCGCGCCCTGATCCGACTGTCTGAGCTACTGACCGAAGGAGAACACTAGTGCGCTACCTATCCCCCACGTTCGCCGCATCGTCGACGGCGCTGCTGTGCTGCTTGCCGTGTCTGCCCGCCCAACAAACGGATGTGACGCCCGTGCAAGACTTGCCAGACCAGATCGCATCACTGTTTGAGGTCACCGGCCGTAGCCAACAGTTCTTGTCGGCGGAGGCGCTGGGACTGCCCGGCAGCGGCACCCTGCATCTGCACGAGTTGTCGCTGCGCTACGACGGACCGAGCCAGAGCGCCGCGGCCACGCCGCATACGCTAGCGAGCTTGACGATCCGCATCGGCAGCTCACCTCGAAGCACACAGCAAATCGGCGCGGTGTTCGCAGACAACCTCAGCAAGCCGCTGACAACGGTATTCCAACAGAGCAACTACACGATCCCAGCGGACTTGCTGACGACGCCATTTGCACAGCCATGGGGATCGAGCAACGGCGAACTGCACTTCCCGTTTACCGCGCCAATCGACGTCTACATCCCGACCGGCGGCACGCTGGTCGTCGAGTTCGAAGTCCACGCGAACCCGGCCCACACCCCTGCTGGCACGAACCTCGACTTCGCAGCGGCCACCGGTCCCGCGCGCGTTGGCACCTCGATTGCCGCGGGGCTGTCGTGTGGCTACCCGAGCATGAACCCAGTCGTCCTGACCGACGGCGACTACGACATCGGCACGTCATTCACGTTCTCCGGTCAAGGCTTCACGGCGAACATGCCGGTCGCAACGTGGGCGACGACGCTGCTAACTCCCCCAGTGCTACTCAACGGCAGTAGCTGCTGGTCCTATCTCGACCTGGCCTCCGGTCCGATGCTGTCGATTGCCTGGACGGACGCGAACGGCAACTTCGGCGGCGACCCACCGGTCCCGATTCCACCGGCGCCGCCACTGTGCGGCAGCAAGCTCTATCTGCAAAGCGCTGGCATCACCCAGCCGTCCCCGATGAACGCGATTGGCATCGAGACCAGCAACTACCGCTCGATTGTCATCGGGTGCCGTTCGAGTCACCCCCCCGAAGGCTGGTATGTAAGTCGACCCGGCAGTTGGTCCGCAGGCATCGCAACGGTGTCGCGCGGTGGCGTCCTAGCGATGCGCTTCCAGTAGATCGCCGCAGCCGCCACGCGTCCCGATCGCCGGTCCATGGACCAGCGTCGCCCGCTGCTGCAACGATGCTCGCCGCCGCTAATGGATGCTGAGCTGGCTAGCTCTCAGCAGTCGCCGCACCGCCACGCACCGGCTTCGACTCTTCGCCGAGCTGCTTCAGCAACTCCCGCTGACGCTCGGACAGTTCCTCTGGCAGGCCCAACCGCACCACCAAGAACAAGTCGCCGCGCGTGCCATCGGGCTTGTGCAAGCCCTGGCCACGGAGCCGCAGTTTCTGCCCCGGCTTGGTGCCCGCGGGAATCCGGGCCGTCGCCGTGCCACCGCGCACTGCGACGTTCACTTTGGTGTCCTCGAGCAGGTCCCACGGCGCAATGATCACTTCGGCCTCGACGTCGCGGCCGTGCAACCGGTAGACATCGTCGGCGACCAACTTCAGCTTCAACAGCAGAGCACCTGGGCCCGCCGCACCGGGTTGGCCCAAGCCGCGCAGGCGCAGCACCTGACCATCCCGCACATCGTCGGGAATCTTCAGGTCAATGTTCTTCTGCTGATTGGTCGCGCCGAGCCCGCCACAAGCCGGACACGCGCCACTCGTCAATCGGCCCTGCCCATTACAGACCTCACACGGCGTGCGCATCCGGAACGTGAACGAACGCTTGCCACCGAGCAACGCCTCGCCAACCGAGAGTTCAATCGCCGCTTCGGCATCGGCGCCGCGCTGCGGCCGTGGCTGCGGTCGCCCGCGCCCCGAGAACATGTCGCCAAACATCTGCCCAAAGAAGTCGGAGAAGCCACCGCCTCCGCCCATCCCGCCGCGACCACCAAACATGTTGGCGAACTCTTCGGGGTCGATACCACCACCCCCCTGAAAGTCCTGCCCATGCTTGTAGTTCGCCCCCAGCGAGTCGTAGCGCTTGCGCTTCTCCGGGTCGCTCAGAACCTCATTGGCCTCCGAGATCGCCTTGAACTTCTTCTCAACCTCATCGCGCTCCGCTTCCGGATGGGTATCCGGATGCCAATCCTTGGCCAGCTTCCGGTAGGCACGCTTGATCTCATCCTCACTGGCATCTCGCGAGACACCGAGAGTCGTGTAGTAATCTTGGAACTCCATTCGCATCCCCATCATTCACCAGGAAGTGCGTACCGTGCCAGGACCAAAAAACACATCTTGGCCCGCCGCCACCGACCGCACTGGTGATCCGAGGTGCCAGCGCTAGCCAGCGAGCCGGCCGGACTGGCACCAGAACACCGCCAAAGCCGCTTCCAGCCGGCCAAGCAGCCGTTCTCGGGCCAACGTGTCACCGGGTCCTCGGCAACCGCCGCGACCAAGCTGGCCCACCAACGCAATCGCCGGCGCTCCCCGAACGCGCCCTCTTTCCTACGTTGTGGGTGCTCCGCCACCACGACATCGAGTCTAATTGCCGGCCATGTATCGCCATGTTCTGCTCGCACTCACGCTCCTGACCGCTGCGGTCCCCAACCTCGACGCGCAAGACGCGGTTGCAACCGATCAAGGCAAGGCGAACGCCACTCGAAACGCCACCCTGTTTGACGCGCAGGGTGAATATCTGGGCCAATGTGCGCACGGCCTCGCGGCGGGCTGGAGCAATCCGACCATCGGCGCGCAGCTGATCGCGCTCACCGACAAGGACGGCCGCGAGAAGTTGCGCATGGTGCTCTACAGCGGCGGCCTGCCAGGTGCCGGGTGGACCCGCAACGACCCGCAACTGCAGGTGGAGACCACGTTCGCCAACGGCACCGCCAACTACGAAGGCGCCAGCTTTGAAGGTAAATGGGCGGCCACTCTGCGCGACGGCATCCTGTCGCTGCGTTCCGCCAAGGGTGAGGCCTTGGGCGACCTGAAGAAGGTCACCCGCAAGAGTCCCACGTTGGGCGCGGCACCCCCACCCCGTTCGGTCGTGCTATTCGATGGCAGTTCCGCCGATCAGTTTGCGAAGGGTCGCCTGACCAAAACCGGCTTGCTCGCGGCCGGCTGTGATTCGAAGCGGGCCTTCGCCGATCACCGCATCCACCTAGAGTTCAAAACCCCCTTCAAGCCACAAGCCCGCGGCCAGGGTCGCGGCAATAGCGGCGTCTACGTACAAGGTCGCTACGAATGCCAGGTGCTCGACTCCTTTGGCCTCGACGGCCTGCAGAACGAATGCGGCGGCGTCTATTCGATCGCGCAACCCATCGTCAATGCGTGCCTGCCACCTGAGACCTGGCAGACCTACGACATTGTGTTCACGGCCGCCAAGTTCCAAGACGGCAAGAAGGTCGCGAACGGTAGCATGACCGTGCACCTCAACGGCATTCTGGTGCACGACGAGCTGGCCCTGACGCATGCGACCACTGCACATCGTCGTCCCGAAGGTATCGAACCGGGCGGCCTGTTCTTGCAAGACCA
>CAXBFC010000211.1:0-13385 GCA_963974725.1 uncultured bacterium
CGATTCACCGCCGCTCGATTCACCGCCGCTCGATTCACCGCCGCTCGATTCACCGTTGGATTCGCTCATGCTGGGCTCCGTCACAG
The DNA here is from genome assembly GCA_963974725.1 of uncultured bacterium. Classification (GTDB taxonomy): domain Bacteria; phylum Planctomycetota; class UBA1135; order UBA1135; family UBA2386. The sequence goes on from CAXBFC010000211.1 coordinate 87, forward strand.
ATCCTACTCCTTGCCGCTCATTTCGAGCAGAAGCTCACGCATCGCATCCTCACCTTCGGCATCGAGCAAGAACCGTCGGAAATCCGAGTTCCGTGCCAGCCCGGCAATCCAGCGCAGGCACTGCAAGTGTGCCTCTGGTTCGTCCGTAGGCGAAACCAGCATGAAAAGCATGTGCACCGAACGACCATCGATCGCCTGCCACTCCAAGCCGGCCTGACAGCGGGCCATGACCAGCGTGACGCCACGGACTTCCTCGCCCTTCACGTGGGGTACGGCAACGCTGTTGCCTAGGCCAGTCGAGCCGATCGCCTCACGATCAGACAGACGTTTGCCGAGGGCCTTATGCGCCGACTCAGGGAATGCGCCGGCGACTCCGGCAGCAGCGAGCAGTTCTTTCAGTGCAGCCTCTTTGGTAGTGGCTGCAAGCTCGCTGATCATTGCGCTGGACTGGACCAGGTTGCGAATCATGGGGCGAGGAGTGTGCGGAATGCACTGTCCCGACGCAACGGTCGTTGTGCCCGAAAACAGGCGGGTCTTTGTAGGATCCCGGTAGCTGCGAGCGGAAACAGGCGCGACTCTCCGGGAATCGCTGCGCACAAATGAGCCAGCCCGCCTATGCCAAGGGGCTCAGGGTCACCTCATCCAGCTGGGATCTCAGCGTGGCTCGCAGTCGACAAGCGACCCGCGAGCCCAACCAAGAAGTGGCGGATTGCACAGTTGCCCAGCCCATTGGCCTAAGCAAACCCCAGCGACTGAGCAAACCCCAGTGACTGAGCAAACCCAGTGACTGAGCAAACCCAGTGACCAAGCAAATCAGTCGCCGAGCACCCCAGCTGAGCTGCGCGAACCAGGAGCCTGGGAGCTGGGAGCCTGGGAGCGGCCTAATCGTCGAGCGTCTTGCGCACGGCGTCTTCGAACGTTTCTTCGTCGCGATTTGACGGAGGCTCGTGGGACTCGGCCATGCGAGCCCGCTCTTCCTTGGCATCGGGAAATTTGTGGTGCGTCAACTTGTCATGCAGTTTGCGCAACTGGGCTTCCATCTTGTCGACGAGCATGTCGATCGTTCCAGAGAACGACTCGCCGCGATCCTTTGCGATGTGCGGCGCGCCCTTCCTCATGTGCACGATCAACTCGATCTCTGGGTTCTCGTGAGCGTGATCCGCCACCACTTCGACTCGCGTGAGCAAGTCTTCAAACCGGCCAAGTCGCGCAAGCTTCTTGGTCGCATGCTCCTGCATGCGTTCGGTGATGTGGTCGTGACGGCCTTTGAATTCGATTCGGACTTCTGAGTCTGGGGTCATTCAGCTACCTCGTGTGAACCAACTCTATCGACGTCGTGCGGATCGCTCCGCGTCATTAAGCACAACTTAGTCCGAAGACGAGCCAGTCACGACCGGGAAGGGTCAGGGAATCCCCAGAACTTCACCTCTGGCTCAAGTTCGACGCCACACTTCTGTTTGACCCGATTACGGACTTGATCCATCAGCGCGACGAAGTCCGCCGCAGTGCCAGTGTCGTCGTTGACGAAATAGTTAGCGTGCTTGTCGGAGACCTGGATGCCGTTGACACGCATCGCTTTGCAACCGGCAGCCTCAACCAGGCGGCCCGCGGCGTCGCCATCAGGGTTTTGCCAGACACAGCCAACGCTGCGCTGGGTGACCGGCTGACTCCTGTTGCGCGCTTGCAGTGATGCGGAGAACCGTTCGAAGATCGCCTCCGGGCTGTCGGGCTCGAGCTCGAACGTCGCTTGCACCACCGTGGCTCCGCCCAACTGACCATCGCGATAACGCGGTGAGAGGTCTTCGCGAGCGCGAATTCCGAGGCGGCCATCGGGTTCGACAACCGTCAGGGACACCAGATGCTCAAACGTCTCGCCATCGCGCGTGCCGGCATTCATCGCAACGGCACCACCGACCTCGGCAGGAATACCGGTCAGCTTTTCCAGGCCAGCGAGACCTGCCTCTTTGGTGGCGCGCAACAAACTCGGCAACGTCACGCCAGCGCCAACCGTGACGCGATTGCCTTCGCGCACGATGCGCTTGAGGTTACCGAGATGCACCACGACTCCGCGCACGCCCGCGTCGGCACACAGGATGTTGCTACCACCGCCGAGCATGTGCAGCGGCAGGTCGTGTTCGCGGCAGGTGCGGATAGCGAGCGCGACATCCTGCTCCCCAAAGGGTTCGACAAAACAGTCGGCCGGGCCACCGATGCGCAAGTGCATCATCGGTGCGAGCGGCACCGACAAACGAACAGCGCCATGCAAGGCGGCGAACAAGGTTTGGTAGTCGGGAGGTGACACTGCCGGAGATGAGACTGCAGGAGATGAGACTGGCGGGGATGACACGCCGTTGGTTGTTCGCGCGAAGGATGGGGCTTCAGGTTCGGGCACGCTCAGATTTCGGACACTCAGAGACCAACATCTCAGAAACCAACAACTCAGATGCCAGAAACTCAGATGCCAGAAACAATGTCCGCAACTGCCGTGTCAATATCGCCAGCGCCGAGCACCATGACAACATCGCCGGCGCGACGGTGCTTGGCAACAACCTCCGCGAGACCAACGACCGGCCCCGCATAGTGAGCATCGCAACCGTGCTCACGCACGCCGTTGACGAGATCGCCGGCACTGACCGACGCCATGATCTCATCGGTCTCGCGAGCACCGTAGATTTCGGCGACCAGCGCGGTGTCGGCCTCGGCCAACGCTGCCGCGAAGGCGTCCAACAAGAACAAGGTGCGCTGGTATTGATGCGGTTGGAACACCACCAGCAACCTCTTCCCCGGGAAGCGCCGGCGCGACGCTCCGAGAACGGCTTCGATCTCGGCGGGGTGGTGCGCGTAGTCGTTGACCAACACACCACCATCGGGACCTTCGTGCACTTCGTAGCGACGACGCACGCCGCCGAAACCTGAAATGCCCTGGCAGGCGCCAGCCATATCGGCTCCGGCAATGTGCGCCAAGCCCAGCGCGAACATGCCATTGATCATGTTGTGGCGGCCCACCATCGACATGTTGACGCGCGGCAGCCGTTCCCCGAGCAACACCGGATCAAACGAGAAGCAGCCAAGCTTCTCGACCACATCGACGGCCCGGATGTCCGCCCACAGTCCGGAGCCAACAGTCAGGATTTGCACGTCGTTGCGCAGACTCGACAGCACAGCCTTCGGCACTGTTTCTTCGACCAACGCCGTGCCGCCGGGACGAACTCGCGCCAGGTAGCCAGCGAACGCTTCGATCAACTCGTCGGTCGACGGATAGCAATCGAAGTGGTCGTGATCGAGGTTGAGGATGGCGGCGCCGAACGGACGCAGGTTGTGGAAGCTGCGATTGAACTCGCACGCCTCAACGACGAAACCAGCACCCTTGCCACCGTGGCCATTGCCGCCGAGTTCTGGCACTTCGCCGCCAATCAGGTGGGACGGGTCACGGCCGGCGCCGCGCAACGCAGCAACCGTCAAGCCGGTCGTCGAGGTCTTGCCGTGGGTGCCACCGATTGCCAACGTGCGGCGGCCTTCGCTGAGCCGGCCGACGGCCTCGGCGTAGAGCAACGAGGTGAACCCTTGGCGAACACACTGCTGCACTTCGACGTCGGCGAGCGGCACGGCGGCACTGCGGATGACATAGCCATCGGCCCCTTCAATACGATCCGGTTGGCAGCCATCCCAAACATCGTGACCCTCTTGGGCGAGCCCATCGACGACTGCCCCACCGCAACTATCGCTGCCGCTGACGATGCCGCCAACCCCGGCAAGCAACCGCGCCAGGCCACTCATTCCCGAGCCGCCAACGCCGACAAAGTGGAACCGACGCGAACCGAAACTCGTGCCGGCGATGCCTTCGGGAGCGGCTGGCTCAGCGACCGGCGCTGCAAGAACAGGCTCGACCGACTTTGGCGGTCCGGATTCGGGAGCTGGCATCGGCGACGTAGTGCTCAAGCAACGCCTCCCCGGCGGGCGGCAGCACCCCGCTCTCGATTGGCTGGAGGCGGCCCCGGATGACTCACGGGATGATCACCGGCGAGCTTCAGGCTGCCGCCTTTCGGCGCCTGACCAGCCTGCGCGAGACCGGCCTGAGAACCGGCTGCCAAGTCTTGCGATGCCGGCTCACCAGAAACGTGCTGGAGCGCGAGTGACGCGAGCACGTCATGCACATCATCAAGGATGGCCTCGGCGGCATCGAGCCGGCGCAACTTGCGCCCTCGATCGCCCATCGCCCGCAACCGCGACGGCTCCGCGAGCATGCCTTCCAGCAATCGCGTCAACGCATCTTGGTCGAGGTCGCGCTCTTCTTGAATGATGGCCGCGCCAACCGTTTCCAGCACGCGCGCATTGTGCAGCTGTTGACGGTCCTTGTGGTGCGGATACGGAATGATGATCGCAGCACGTCCAACCGCCATCAACTCGGCGACGGTCGTGCCGCCGCCGCGGCAAATGACGAGGTCCGCAGCGGCGAACAAGCGATCCATGTCGGCAGCGACGGCGCGCACATGGGCCACATTGTCGCGGGCCACTTCGGAATAACGATGGCGCACCGCCGCGTCGTTGCCGAGACCCGACAAGTGCATGACCTGCATCTTGCTTTGCACCCGTTGCAGCGCCGCCGGCACAACTTCATTGAGGACGCGCGCACCTTGGCTGCCGCCAGTGATCAAAACCACCGGCAGGTCGGCCTGCAGGCCCAACGATCGTCGCGCGTCTTCCCGATCGACGCGGCCGAAACCGCTGCGCAACGGCGTGCCGGTAAACTTGCCGCGCGGATGGTGCTCGCCAGCGCCAGGCAATCCGACATACATGCGCTTGGCCATCGGCAAGAGCCAACGGTTGGCACGGCCCGTGACCGCGTTCTGCTCGAGCAAGAATAACGGGATGCGCAGACTTCTCGCGGCGAGGGCGACCGGCACACTGGCCCGACCGCCGGTGCTGATGACGCCTTTGACTTGATGCTTGCGCAGGTGGCGACGCGCCGAAATCGTCGCGCGCAGCAACCACACCGGCAGACTGCCAAGCGACCGGCCGCTGCGCGGAACCTCGACCGACGTAATGTCGGGCAGCTCGCGACGCACAAGCTCTCGCTCGACATCGCGGCCCTCGGTCACGAGCAATGGCTCATGGCCTGACTCCTGCATCGAACGAGCGAGCACCAGTGCGGGCATCAGATGCCCACCAGTGCCGCCGCTGACCAGGCAAACACGTCCGGTCGGCTTGACCACTACTTAAGCGGCAACTTGATCTTCTTGCCGGGCATCAGCCGAAGCGGGTTGACGTTCGGGTTCAGTTGCTGGATTTCACGAACGCGACTCGCAGCCTTCAACTCGCGCCTGGCGATGCCCTCGAAGGTGTCGTCCTTGCTGATCGTGTAGGTGCGGTAGGCGCCCGACGCGGCCGCAACACTCGGGCTGCTGCTGGCCGGAAGGATCAGTACTTGACCGATCTTCAGCTTGTCAGAGAGGCCCTTGTTCAAGTCACGAATGCGACCGACCAAGCGCGCGCTGCCCAACTGCTTCTGCGCGATGCGGCCGAGGTAGTCGCCGCTCTTGACCGTGTACGTTCGCGTCTTCGCAACCGGCGATGATGTGACCGGCGGCGACGAAACCGGAGCCGGCTTCACCGGATCTGGCGTGCGAACGACGGGGCCACTGCTGATTGCCGGCTGTGGTCGATTGCCAACCGGGGTCGACCACGGGCGCGACTTCGGGCGCGGCTTCGGCTGTAGCAGCGTGTGCACGATGTTGCCCGACGTGTTGTTGCCTGACATGTCGTTGCCTGACATGTTCCCCACCATGTTTCCGGGGATGTTGTCGCCGAAGCTACTGTTGTTGAAGCTACCGTTGTCGCGACGATTGTCGTCCAAGCTCTCACGACCTGACCTGGCCGCACCGTTGCCGGGCAGCATGCCGGCCAACGACGTGCCACCGGCGTTCACACGCATCGGCACCGATTCGTTCCTCTGCTGAGGAGACGGCGTGTCGGGATTGCCCCAAATCGTCACCCCTAGAATTAGGAAGATGACCAAGCACAGAACATAGAGTCCGTATTTTTCGAGTTGACCCATCACACCCTCCGATCCTTTCGGATCCGCATCAAGTAACCAATTCGTCGGCGGTACGGAACGACTCGGCGCGATCTGCGCGCACTGCGTTACCGATCAAACCCACCGCCGCCAAACAAAACACAAGACTCGTTCCGCCCGTCGAGACGAACGGCAAGTCGATACCTTTCGCTGGAGCCCACCCGCTGACCACGAGTAGGTTCACAGCTGCCTGCATGCAGACCATCAAAGCATAACCGCAGACGACGTAGCGCAGGAATGGATCCCGCACTTGTCGCACAAGTCGGTAACACACATACCCGAAGATCGTGAACGAGCCGAGCACGAACATCGATCCCAAGTAGCCGAACTCTTCCGCGATGATCGCGAATACGAAGTCGTTGTGCGCTTCTGGCACGTAGTTCATCTTCATCCAGCCCTGCCCGAGGCCGCGACCAAACGCGCCGCCAGAACCGACGGCAATCAAGCCGAGGCCGACCTGCGAGTCGGGAGTGATCTGGAACAGGCCTTCGATGCGGCGACGCACGTAGTCGTGTTGCGTCGCTAGCAAGATCATCACGGCGAGACCAGACACCGCAAACGGCGCGAAGTGCAGGAAGCGCACGCCAGCGACCAATGCCAGACAACTAGCCAGCATCACGGCGAGCAACGCGTTGCCGTTGTCGGGCTGGGTCGCGAGCGCAAGTGCCAGCAACATCGCGCACCCAATCGCAGGCAAGAAGCCACGTCGAAAGCTCGACAAACCGGTTCCGGCACGGGCTAGCAACCAGGACACGGCCAGCACCAAGAAGAACCGAGCGGGTTCTACCGGCTGGAATTGCTGGCTACCGATGTGGATCCAGCGAGCGGCGCCGTGCGACGAGCCATTGAGGACATGCGGCAACAAACACGCTACCACCGCACACAGGAACACCGGGATCGCGGCGCGTCGGATCACCCGGATCGGCGTCAGCGCCGAAACCATGAATGCGACCAGGCCCGTCAACAGCTTGAGGCCCTGCGTCTTCATGATCGCCATCGGGCCAGCTTCGAGCTGCGAACCGCGCACGGAAACAGCCATCACCATGCCCAGGCAGCAAAGCGCCATGACGACCAGCATCAGCCAATCGAGTTCGCGCACATGATCCGAGGACTTGGATTCCGCAGCCGCTCGTCGTGGGATCGCAGTCATCTTCTGACTACCTCACCTTGAAGAGTAGGAGGCTGCACATGGCGAGCAGGGCCGAAACGATCCACGTACGGGCAACGACGCGAGTCTCGGGCATGCCACCGAACTGGAAATGGTGATGCAAAGGCGCGCATCGGAAGATGCGCTTGCCGCGCAGCTTGAACGATCCGATTTGCAGAATCACCGACACGGCCTCGGCGACGAATACGCCACCGACCACAAACAGCACGAGTTCGGTGCGACTGACCAGCGCCGCGTAGGCGAGAGCCCCACCCAATCCAAGGCTGCCAACATCGCCCATGAAGACGAGCGCCGGCGCCGCGTTGAACCACAAGAAGCCCAGCGTGCCGCCTAACAATGCCGCCATCAGCACCGCCATTTCGCCCGCTCCGGCGACGTGCGGCACCAACAGGTATTCGGACCAGTCGACGCGGCCAACCGCGTAGGTGATCGCCGCATAGGCAATCGCCGAAGTCGCGACGCAACCAGCCGCGAGCCCATCGAGCCCATCGGTAAGGTTGACGGCATTGGCAGCGCCGGTCAGCACGAGCACGGCCAGCGCCAAGAATGGCACGCCCCACCAGACGCTGAGGTCCACGCCGAAGTCCTTGACGAACGGGATGTAGAGGTGCGGACCACCTTGCCCCGCTTGCAAGGCCGCGGGGCCAATCAGCCACAGGCCAATCAACAGCGCGATGATCGTCAACGCGCCTTGCTTCTCACGCTTGCTGATGCCGCGCTTCTTCTCGCCCGACTGACCTTGCTTCAACTTGACCCAGTCGTCCCAGAATCCGACGGCGGCAAATCCTCCAACCAGCACTAACGCCGGCAACGAGAAGCGGTGGATGCCATCGAACCGCAGCCACAACGCCGCCGACACCAGGATCGAGCCGATGATGAACAGTCCGCCCATCGTCGGCGTGCCGACCTTGTCCTTGTGCAGCTCTTCGAGCTTCTGCGACCCGGTTCCATCGATGCGCTCAGCGACGCCTTGTCGTGTCAGCCAACGGATGACCATCGGGCCAATCACGATCGCCAACAAAAACGCCGTAACGGCGGCACCCCCAGCCCGGACAGAGATGTAGCCGAGCAGTCGGCAGACATCTTCCGAGAACAGGTAGGGCGCCAGCCAGTGGATCATTGGTTGGTGGACTCCGCTGTTTGCCCATCATCAGCTTGCCCATCCCCCGACTTGCCGGCGTCGCCTTCGGATAGATCCACCAACAGGCGATCCACCAGACGATCGAGCGCGACGCGACGCGATGCTTTGCACAGCAGACGGTCACCCGGACGCAACAAGCCGCGCAACATGTTCTGCGCGGCATGGATGTCGTCGGCGAAGGCTACCGAGGCAGCGTCCATGCCAGCCGCCAACGCACCTTCGGCGATCGGCCGAGCGTCGGTGCCAACACAGATCAAGTATTCCTGGCCACTGGCGAACACCTGCTCACCCAAGCGGCGGTGCAGCGGCACGCTGTCGGCACCCAACTCGAGCATCGCGCCAAACACGGCGATCGAACGGCCACGCTGCCCCGAGGCATCGAGCTCACCCGAACGCAGCCCTGCCATCGCTTGCAATGCAGAGCGGGCCGACTCGGGGTTCATGTTGTAGGTGTCGTCAAAGATCGTCACACCGCCAGCAGTCTTGGGCTCAAGCCGACGCGCCGCCGACGGCACGCAACCCAACTGCTGCAAGATCACTTCTTCGGGAACGCCGAGACGGTGCGCCGCGGCAATTACCGCCAGCGCGTTGTAGACGTTGTGCGTGCCGAGGCGCGGCAACGTCACGGGCCGTACGCCCTGCAGCAAGAACGTCGTGCCGAGCGCATGGAACTGCACGTCGGTCGCAAACCAATCGGTCTCGCGGTGCACGCTGATGAACTCGACGTCCGCCGAAGTCAATTCGGCCATGGCGCGGCATGCGGCATCATCACCGTTCAACACACAGAGACCGTCCTCAGGCAACCCCTGCACCAGCGCAGCCTTTTCGCGCGCAACGCCATCGAGCGACCCGAGGCCCTCGAGATGCGCCGGCGCGACACAGGTCACGATGCCGATGTCCGGCTGCGCTACGGCGGTCAATTGGGCGATCTCACCTGGTGCGTTGGTGCCGATCTCGACGACCGCCGCGCGTGTTTCCGGCTGCAGCTGAAACAACGTCAACGGCACGCCGATCTGGTTGTTGTAGCTACCGGGCGAACGCACCGTCGGCATCGCCGACGCCAACACCGCACCAAGCCACTCTTTGGTCGACGTCTTGCCACACGATCCAGTAATGCCAATGACCTTCGCGCCATGGCGACGGCGGTGCTCGGTGGCTAGATCCATCAATGCTTGACCGGTATCCGCGACCTGCACGAGAAACGGTTCGCGACGGCCGGACACGCGACCAGCGCGCATCACGGCCTGCAAGAACGGTTCGAGTTCGAACTGGCGATCCACAACCAGGCCAACGGCACCTTGCGCCAAAGCCTGATCCAGGTACCGGTGGCCATCGTGATTGTCACCGCGCAGCGCAACAAACACCTGTCCGGTGCAGTCGCGACGTGTATCGGTACTGACACCGTTGCCGGTGGCTCCGCCTTGCACAACCTCGCCGCGGACCGCTTTGGCGACCGAGCGAGCGGTAAACCAACCGCGCGCGGGTCGGGTGCTAGCCGCGACGCGCGCGACGGCGCCACCCGAATGGCCGCCAGACTGGTTAGTAGAATCGTCAGCAGATGCCGCAGCAGTCTGCCGCAAGGCACTCTTCATCGGTGCAACCATCCGGCCTCCCTTGCCGCCAACGCACGCCCCGCTTCGAGGCGGTCGTCGAACGGAATGACGCTGTCTTTGAATACCTGGTAGGTCTCGTGCCCCTTGCCCGCGATCAATACCGTGTCGCCGGGCTTGGCCTGACGACAGGCGAGGCGAATGGCTTCGGCGCGATCGATCACCTCAAACAGATCACAAGAGCGCTCGCGGCCTTCGCCAGTCTTCGGATCGATACCGCCGCCATCAGTTCTGCCACCATCAGTGCCGCCACCATCTAGGCCTTCGACCATGTCACGAATGATGCTGGCGGGGTCTTCGCTGCGCGGATTGTCGCTGGTCAAATAGGCGTAGCGCGCGTGGCGAGCAACAGCCTGAGCCATCGGTGCGCGCTTGCCGCGATCGCGATCGCCACCGCAGCCAAACACAACGTGCAAGTCGCCCTCGCAGACGTCCGCCAACGTCCCGCAAACCTTGTCCAACGCGTCCGGAGTGTGGGCGTAGTCCACAAACGTGCGCACGCGTCCCCCGCGCATCACGCCACCGGGTGCCTCGACCAATTCCAAACGACCGGGAACCGCGCGCGCATCTTCGAGCGCGGATGCGACTGTCAACTCGCTTGCGCCGAGCGCCAAAGCGGTCGCCGCGGCCGCCAACGCGTTCTCGATGTTGTGCGAACCAACGATCGGCAGGAACAACTCGGCCGCGCCATTGGGCATGACGATGCGCAAGCGCGTGCCGTCGGGGCCGGGCTGAATGTCTTCGGCGCGGATGTCGGCATCGGGCGACATGCCGTACCACATGATGTTGACGCCGGTCTCGAGTTCTTCGGCCATCGCGATCGACGCTGGGTCATCGCGGTTGAGCACGGCGGTCGCCCCCGGACGGAGCGACCGGAACAAGCGCGCCTTGGCTTGCAGGTACGACCCCATGTCGCCGTGGTAGTCGAGGTGATCCTGCGACAGGTTGGTGAACACAGCAACCGCGAAGTGCACACCGCGGACGCGATCCTGATCGAGGCTGTGACTGGATACTTCCATCACACATGCGCTCGCAAAGCGGTCCGCCATCTCGCGCAGGTAGCCGTGGATGCGCACGGGATCTGGCGTCGTGTTGGAAGCGGGAATGCGACGACCGCCAAACTCGTACGCGATGGTGCCGATCAGCCCCACTTGACGACGATCCGCTTGCAAGCACGCGCGGATCAAGTGCCCCGTCGTGGTCTTGCCGTTGGTGCCGGTAACGCCAACCACCGAGATCGCCCTGGAGGGGTCGCGATAGTAGAAGCGCGCCGCATCGGCCAGCGCCTCACGCACATTGTCGACAACCAAAACCGGCACCGACAAGGACAGCGGTTCCTCGGCAACAATGGCAACGGCGCCGCGCGCGATCGCTTGCTGGGCGAAGACCGTGCCGTCGTTCTTGGTGCCGCGAATCGCAAAGAACAGATTGCCCGGGCGCACCTCGGCAGAGTGGAACGCCAATCCGTCCACTGCCAGGTCACGCCAATGCATCACTTCACGAGGTTGCAAGCAGTCGCGGAGTTCGCGCAAACGCACGAACCCCTGACCAGACGGGAGCCCGGATGGGAAAGCCAAATCAGTCATGAACCGCCTAACGAGTATCCCTGGAAACGTCGGTCCCAACCGGCGTGTTCCAGCCTGAAGAACCAGGTGATCGAAGATCCACTCCCGAGGGAGCGTGCCGGGTCTGACCACCCGAACGGAATTGCGATTCCTGGCGCAGCGGCAGCCGCTCCAATTGCTTTTGGCATTGGAGCAACAGCTTGACTGCTGGGGGCGCAGCATACCTGCCGCCAGTGAATCGCGAAACAACATCGCTCTGAAGAACACACACCGCGAGCCAACGCGGATTGTCCGCAGGCAAGAAGCCAACGAAGCTCGCGTTGCGCATGGTCGCCTGCGTGCCATCCAGCAAACGAACTGGGCTCACCGCAGTGCCGGTTTTGCCGCCGACTAGGCCGTGCAGGTCCACGCCAGCTTCCTTCTGCAGCAACTGGTGCACGAAGCGGCCGGTTGCATGTGGATCGTTGTCAACAACATCCACCATGGCCCGACGAACCGCGTCGAGAACCTGAGCACGGTAGCGCGGAGCTGTATCTTGTTTGGCGGGCACATCATGCCACTCGCCATCGATCTCGAGCGCCTTGACCAGACGCAGCTCGGCGCCAAGACCGCGGAACATGCGCAAGTACGCGCGTGCGGCCTGCATTGCCGTCGTCGTCATCTCGTAGCCGAAGCTGAACGAGATCGCACTGTTGGCGCGGAACCTGCGCAAGGGTGTCTTGGCCAAGAACGAATCGCGGTGATTGCCGCCGCGTGACTCACCGGGAAGGTTCAAGCCGAGCGATTGGCCGAAGCCATAACCCAACATGTAGTCCTGCCATTGCGGGCGCGACAACTGCAAGCCGATGAACGAGGCACCTATGTTGGAGCTGTTGACCAGGATGCCGTGCGGCGTCAAGACCTCACAGTCGTGATCATCCGAAACGCCTTTGCGGCGACCCAAGCCAGCGATCACCTTCTTGTAGGTCGCATGCCGCGGGTTGCAGTCGTATTCCTGCGCCCAGTCGAGAGCGCCGACCTCGAGCGCGTAGCTGAGCACCAGCGGCTTGACGATGGAGCCCGGCTCAAACAGGCTTTGGTATGGAGTGAACGGGCGTGCTTGCGCGGGTGCATCGCCGCGGTGCCAAGAAGCAGCTGCCAACACATCGCCAGTGGCGATCTCGACGAGAGTCAGAGCACCCCACTTTGGATACTTCCCCGGGCTGTCGTGCAGTTCCTGTTCGCAGTTCGCCGTCAACTCACGCACCGCAGCTCGCTGCAGTTCAAGGTCAATCGTCGAATGCATCACCGCACCCTTGGGCGGGTTTTCGACCGGAGCAACGAAGTAAGGGCGACGACGCCCGTCGGCGAGGAAACGACGCTTGCCTCCTTCGCGTGGCTCGAGCGCCAAGAACGACTCGAGCCCAACAACGCCAACGGTCTCCAGCTTGACCCCGCCTGTCGGCACCTGCGTCTTGAACGAGTTGAGGTGGCCGACGATGCCGTGCGTCAATTCGCGGTCGGGATACACCCGGCGGTAGCCATGCAGGAAGTGCATGATCAGCGTCGGATAGTCCTCCCCCATATGGCAGGAGCGCAACGCATCGATCACCGCCAGGCGATCGATCCCTACCGATACCAGGCAATCCGCGCTGCGCTTGTGGCCCTCTGGCCAGGCACCCGTTGTCGGTAGCTGGTCGCTGCGCCACGAACGATGCAGCGCCGCCGCCAAGCGCTTCCTGTGCTTGGCAAACAGCTCGTCG
>CAXBFC010000212.1:0-13356 GCA_963974725.1 uncultured bacterium
AAGTGCGGCGAGGCCGCCGCAGGCGTTGGGCGCGGCTGTTCGGCCGGGCCTCTAGTTCTCGACGAGGCGCAACTCGCTGAGACTCGGCAGCGGCTCGCCATGGCGAACGCGACCGGTCACGCGCAAGCGCACGAAGGCGCCACCGCCAGCGACCAACACATCGCCGTCGCGAGCGTATTGCCAGCGTCCGATGTGACCTTCCGCCAGGTCCGGGAGTTCGCCGCGAATCGCATCGGCGGCGGTCGCCTGCCAGACGATCGCAAGGTCGCCCGAGCGGTCCCCGAGCTGAAGCATGCCGCTGTCCAGGTGCGGCGGCAAACGGCGCCAAGGCAGCACGGCTTCCACTTCGAAGTTGGCACCTTCTGCCAAGCCAACGGTGAACGAGGCCGGGTAGGGCCTGGACTGACCGCGAACTCCTTCGATACGCGAGCTCGATTCGCCGCCTCGAGCCTCGGCCACCAAAACACTCTGGAATGGCAGACTGCCGTGCAGACGAAGCCAACCGGCGGTCGCCAACAACAGGGCCGTTTCGGATCCAGAGATCGCCGCAGCACTCTGAACGTCGCCACGAATCTCCAGGTCGCCGGCAGCAACAATGGCCACACGCACGCCATCGATCAGGTCCTGCACCGGTTGCGCCATGAACGGGCGTGCCGGCAGAGGTGAGATCGGCCCGGCCAGTTGCAGCGAGCCCTCAATGCGAACACCACCGCAGCTGAGCAGTCGAACCGGTCCAGTGGTTGCGTCGATCGTGACTTCGACACCTTCGGGGATCGCGATCGATGAGAAATGGAACTCGCTGCCGGCACTGACCATCAGCTTGCCATCGCCGCGATCAAACATCTCGCCGGGACGCAGCGTCACGTTGCTCGAAGGCCGGAAGTCGCCCAGGCTGCCATTGCCAGCCTCGACGCGCACCCGCGGCACGATGGTCGAACCACGAACCTCGAACCCAGCCCGCAGCCCATCGCCACTGTCAAAGCTGTGTTCGCCGGCGGGCCATTCGCAAACCGGAATGCTCCTACCCGCTACGACGCTCCAGAACTGGGTCGTCGCGGACGGTAGCGGTGCCCGCCCCGCGTAGTCCATCAGACCCGAGTTGTTGAGCAACTCGACGCTGATGAAGTCGCCGTCCACCAGTGGTCGACGCGTACCGTCTTCGTGCTGCGGCAGCGATCCAAGGTCGATTTCGACCGTGCTGCCAGGGAGGTCCGGATCATCGAGTGGCGAGGTCACGACCCGCACCGAACGCGGCACCAAGACTCCAGCCTCAAGAACCCGAATGCGGAATGCTTCGCGGCGAAGGCTTGAGGGCAAGATCGGCAGCGTGAAGTGCAGCTGCAGACGCGGCGCGTCGGCGGCGACATGCTGCAGCACATCCGACGTGCGCAACCCCAACGGCAAATCGCTGGCCGATGGGCGCAGGATCGCCGGCAGTCCTTCGGGCGCCTGGCCACGGTTGGCAACGAACACTTCAAAGGATGTGCGGTGATCCAGGGAATGCCCATTCTCGGAACGGATGCGATCCACCCGGGGCATGCCCGCGAGCACCAGTCGGTAGTGGCCTCCCGGCCGGAACGAACCATCGCCCAGATCCTTGGCGAGCGGCGGTTGCGGCACCCACGTCACCCAATCGGTGCCGACCCTCAATGCCGCGCCGGGAACCTGATGCCCGTTCTCGTCGATCAGCGTGACCGAGTCCTCGGTCACCGAGGTCGGTAGAATCGGCTCCGAGAAGTAGATCGTCAGCGCGTCGTTGAGGAGCAATGGCGCGGCTCGGTCGCCGAGGGCAGGTGACGTGCGATCGACCGTCAACGCAGTGCGCGCGGGGCTCTTCTCCCAACAACCTGAGAGCCCGGCAAGCACGGGCAGCAGGAGCAGGAGTTTCGGCCGATGGGATCGCATGCTTGCAGCCAATGATATCGGAGAAGGGGTGGCTTGCCCCAAAGGCAACTAGCGAAACGAGCCGCACGGCGAAACGCTCCCCAACGGTGCCAACGTTCGTTGCCACCTTGCCGACCGGTTGTTCGGCCATCTTACGCTGCTTGGGCAGACACGCAAACGGGCAACCCGAGGGCTGCCCGTTTCGACGTCGCGGACGACGTGTTTGCTGACTACCGGGCCGGGCCTTGGGGGCCCGGTCGGCATCGCGTCTCGCTGGTGCCCTACTGGCCTGGAGCCAGACGGTAGACGATGCTCATGCTGCGCAGCGACGGCGACAGAGCCGGGCTCACGGAGACGTTGTTGGTCATCACCAGGCGCGGGTTCAGGAAGCGCGGGTAAAGACCCGTCGCCGGGTTCCGAATATCCGTCACTTCGTCCTCGGTGACGTAGGCCGTCAGGCCGGTCGCCACGACGCGCGGCGCTGCCGCCACGTTGGCCGTCGCGTAGCGGTATGCCTCACACGCGTAGTGCGCGTTCAGCAGGTTGCCACGCCCCGGATCGTTGGCGCCCAAGTCGGGCAGCGAGTCGCTGGCGTTGGCGCCAAAGATCGGGTTGTAGAGCTCAGCCGAGTTGAAGATCGTCTCGGCAGCGCGCAGCTCGACCAACACACCCGTGCCAGCCGGCTGGCGCGTTTGCGGCGGATCCAGTTGCACCAAGACATCGGTCATGCGAAGCAACGGGTTGACGCCCAGCCAGTTCGGGAAGCCGTCTTCGACTTGCACGGCCTGGTTCTGGTCGACGATCTCGGCGCGCTGCGGCTGCAGCGTGTCGAAGAAGCCGAACGTCGCCGTCGACACCTTGCGCACGAAGTCGGCGCGCGACCAGTGCAACATGCCGTCGCCGGACGGCGCAAGGAACAGCGCGGTGATCGGGTCACCCATGCCGGCATCCTTGACGATGCTCTGTTGGGCACTCAGCGTGTTGGCCGGGTCGATCCGAATCTCCGCTTGGGTGATCAGGTCGAAACCGCCCGAAGAGTGCACGCGAACGCGCGGCCATGACGGGTAGGCACCACCACAACCACTGCCAGAGGCATCGTAGTAACCACCGGGACTACCAGCGCCGAAGTTGCTCGGCGGGCCGAGCATGGCGACTTGGAAGCCGTTGGTGCCGGACGCGATACCGTTCGCCGAGTCATCGGGAAACAGCTTCATGTCCACGAGCAGCGGCAACGCGATCGGATCGTGGTCCCGCTGGTTCGAGCCGACGAAGTCACCCGGGTCTTGCACCCAGACGCCACTGCCGAACTGAGCGAACTCCGGGTCCACCACGCTGGTGATCCATGGCGAATCGATGTTGGCCGTCACGTCATCGTTCGGAACGTTGGCGTTCGGGTTTTGCGCACCACCAAGACCGATGATGTTGCCCGTTGCGTCGACCGTCACCAAACGCGAGTCGCGCCAGGTGTAGCTACGGTCAAACTTCGGGAACGGCACGTAGGTGAAGTTGGCACCATCGCGGAACGCTTCGTTCGGGTTGATCGAGTAGACCTTGTCTTCGAATACCGGCGTCATCGTCGAACCCTGCAGCGGGTTGTCAGCGAACACCGTCGACAGGCTTGAGTTCATGCTGGCGCAGTCGAGCACACACCATGCAGCCTCTGGATCCATCGGATCGAGAATCAGCAACCAACGCTCATCCGGACGCATGCGAGCATGGCCGAGTGACATCGTGAAGCGATCGAACTCGTCGTAGAGCACCGTCTCATCGTTGAAGGGACTCCAGTACATCTGCTCGACATCGAGGCCGAACTCAGACGGTTGGGTGTAGCTCAACGTGAAGTCGTCTTCGAGGTAGCGCATCTGCATGCGCGAGCCCTGCGGCTTGAGCGGCTCGATGACGCGACCAACCGATTGCGGAACCGTCGTGTAGTACTCGTATACCTGCGGGACGGCCGGCGGAGCAACCTGGTCACTCATCTGGGGATCCCAGTAGAGCAAGCCTGGGTGCGGCGCTCCGGTCGCGGGGTCAACCGGAACCACACCGAGCGGCGGGCCAACGGCCGGCGCAACAGTCGTGTTGCCAGTCGCAATCGTGCCAATGAACCCAAACGGGTTGTCGACGATGTCGGTCGGATCACCGGAGTCCCAACACTCACCGCGGTTGATGCGACTGATGGTTTGCAAGTTGTTGCTGTTGGCCGAGCGGCCAAAGCGAACACCCGACGCGCCGAACAGGCGACCATTCTCGAGGCGGAACTGGCCAAACATGTCAACCGAGCCCGGCAACGTGCCGTCTTCGTCCTCAGCCGAGAACATGTAGGTGTGCCAGCCGACCGGGTTGGGGTTGGCGTTCTGATCGAGCGTGAAGTCCACCGACCACGCATCTTGCGGGTTGCCGATGTCATCAAAGATCTCGAGCGTGTTGCCAGCGAGGTCGGTGACACCACCAGCCTTGAGGCGAACGTGCACACTGTAGGTCTCGGCCGGCGCCGGCGGGCTGGTCAGCGAACCGATGTGGGCAAAGCCCATCGGCGGCTGCAGGCGCAGGATCGTGCCGTCGCCCGCCAGGTCACTCAGACGAGTCGGCACCACGCGGGTGGTCGCACGCTTCGGATCACTCATCTGCTCCGTGAACGTTTCCACCGCCGAAGCGACGTTGGTCACGAGCAGGTTGGCCGTGTTGTCAACCTGGTCGAGGTCCATCGGCTTGGTGAACTCAATCGCGATCGATGCATTCGGATCGACGTTGACACCCGGTGCTCCGGGGGTCGGCTCGATGCGGATGAACTGGTTGCGCCACTGGCGGTCACTGAGCACGTTGCCACCGGTCGAGAACGGAACTTCTTCGACGTAGATGGCGCGCAAGGTGCAGTCTTCGCCTTCGGGCGTCGAGTTCAAGCGGAAGGACACGCGATTGCCATCCGAGTCGCGACCTGGGCTCAGCGTCGCAACCCGCAACTCGGCCGTCGGCCAAAGCTCGCCTTGACCCGAATCGCCCGGAGGGGCGCCCGGTGACGTGCCGACAGCTGGGTCGGTTGCACTCGACGAAACGCGAAGGTTCTCAAGCACCTCGGCGCGCAACGTGACGGTTTCAAAGGTGCCATTGAGCAGCTGCACAATGACGTCTTGGGTCAGCAGATCGCCGGCGCGCAGCGGACGCTGCGTCGGAACCGACAACGGTCCGCGCGGCAAGCCGGTGCTATCGAGCGGGCCATCCACGAACGGGTAGCGGGCGCGGATCGGCACGAAGTTCAAGCGCTTGTTGACCGTGACGGTCCGCGCTGCCTCGTTGATGCCGACGATACCCATCGCCAACGAGCCGACGATCTTGGGCGTATCGGGCTCTGACAGGCGGCCAGCAATGCCGTCGGCGAGGTTGCCGGAGCGGAAGTCGCGGATCACGGATTCGCGCGCAGCGCTATCGACACCGTTCAACTCGGCAACCGCGTCGCGGGCGACATAGAACGTCGACAGCACGCTGCCACGAACAGGAATCGCAACGCGGATGTTCGCCGTCACGTTGTCTGCCGACAACGGCAGGCCCGACGAGGTGATGCCACCGGCAGCTTCGCCACCGAGGATCGTGGTGTCGAGAATGATCGAATCACCCTTTGGCACGACGCGGTATGGCAAGATCCGGAACGCGTTGACCGGATCCACAACCGCTGGGTCGCCCTTGAACTCGAGCAACTGGATCGCCGAAGGGTTCGCCACGAAGAAGTCGGGCGACACATTCAGGTTGCCACTGAACTTCAAGCGAATGGCTGCATTGCGCGGCACGATCGGGATCGGACGCGTTTGGGTGTTTTGCCCACGGTACGAACTCGGCAGTTGCGACAGGCCCGTCTGGGCGCTGGCCAAAGCTTCGCTGAACTTCTGCTGCTCAGGTCCCTCACGGTCATCCCACAGAATGATCAACTGTTCGTGGCCGACATTCTTGTCGAACGGCAAGAAGTCGTAGTTGGCCGTCGCAACCGGATTGCCGGCTGCATCGAACAACGACTGGGACGCAATGTTGGCGTTGATCACGACATCTTGAGCAATCAGCTCCAGTTCGCGATTCGTGCGCAGACGACGATCGCCAACGTTCGGATCAATCCGACGGAAGGCATACACGTCGACCAGGCGGCCGATTTCAACACTGACCAGGGACGGCCGGGCTCCGCCTTGGCCGACCTCACCAACCTTGGTCTTGCTATCGCAGGCCGTCAAGGCGGCGAGTGCAATGGCCAACGGCCACACTCGGGATCGGTTATTCGCTTGCATCATGTCAGGTGCCTTCGTTGCAGTGGCCAGCGGCAATCGCTGGCGCTTCGTATTCCCAGGGATGTATGGACGGCCCAGGGTCAGGTATCGGATATCGGAAGGAATGTGTGTGGGTTTTGACTGGCTACCCCCGATGCCAGCGGCATCGGGCGTTCCGCTGAGGGCCAAGTGGCCCCCCAATCGTTAGAACCGGAACGGCATGCGCAGGAACCGAAGTTCCGGGCGGTTCGTTTCGGGGTTGAGACTCGGTGGACCATCAGCCGGAACCGTCTTGAAGGCGGTGTCGAACAGGATGTCCCACTGCACGAAGCTGGCACCGAGGGCGCGCACTTCTTCTTGGACCGCCGGGTCCGTCAAGTTGTAGGCAAACGTGCCAGGTGTCGCGGGGTAGCGGGCTGCGTTGCCATCTTGCGGGTTCTGGTGGAAGGCGAAGCCGAAGCGCACGTTCGCGACCGGGAGACGAGCTCCCGAGTTGCCAATGTAGCTGCCGCCGAGACCATCTTCACCATTGGTCTGGATCTCGAAGAACTTGGCGACAATGCGCGCTTCGACGGCCGTCGAATCCAAGGCACCGCGCTCCGTCGACAGCACCAACTCGTTGGCGGTGTGCGACATGATGCGGTGGCTACCAACGACCGAGCCGTCCGCTGCAAGCAGCTCGGCCTCGTATTGGTTGTAGCGGTCGTTGGTCGCGCCGAGGTTCGACTGCGTCAGTTGCACGCGGTAGGCCGGCCGACCAAGGAAGGTCGAGTTGGCGTTCATCGACTGGATGCCCGTGGCAGCCACGGCTTCCGGGAACAGCACCGAAGCGCGACCCTGAGCCACGACATAGTCGGCGTAGCCGAGTGCAATGCTGCTGGTATCGGCTTCGACGCCAGCCCACTCGTAGGTCGGGCCCGTCTGGACGCCGCTCGGGGTCAGCAGACCACGCGGCAATTCATCCGGAGCATTGCCGAGGTCACGGCGAGCGGTCGCGCCGGTATCGATCCACTTCGAGCGCAGACGCGACTTGCTGGCAAAGGCCGTCGGCAGCAGGGTTGGCGATGGGCGGATGTCGCCTTCGTTGTCACCGATATTGATCGGCGCGCCGGAGTCATCCACGCCGTTGCCGAGTGCGTTCGGGAACCCGCGCCAGGCCAGGATCGCCTGCTTCACCGGGCCCGGGGCCAAAGCGCCACTCGACAGCACGCGAATGTTGTCGTCGAGAATCGTGTTGGTGCCATCGTTCGACGTCAACGGGTCGCCCGGAGGAGCCATCAGCTGCACGATGCCCATGCCGCCAAAGCCGCCGAGCGGGGCGCTGTCATAGGTGTCGGCCCAGGCCTCGGTGATGCTGGTGCCACTCGCCGGGTATTTGCCGGTCACGATCGGCGGCTGGTTGCCGGTGACACAGACGCCACCATCAGCCGAGATCGAGAAGTCGTAGTCGTTGTTGGTGAACGTGTTGCCGCGTGCGTTGATCTCGATGCTGTCGGCGGACATCAGCACAACCATGCCGCCGGAACCACCACCGCCACCGCCGCCAGCGGTCGACGAGCTCGAAGGCTCGCCGCCACCACCACTGCCGCCGTCGGCCGAGATCGTGCCGCTCTCGCGGATGATGATCGGGCCGAGCGCCTTGACGATCAGCACACCACCGCCACCGCCGCCGCCACCGCCAGAACTATCGTTGCCGAAGTTCGGGTCGTCGACGCCACAGTCACTGTTGTAGGAGAGGTCACCGCCACCACCACCACCACCACCACCGATCGGAAGCGCGAGCTCCCCGGTGATGCGCAGGCTGGTGTCGTAGCGAACGCCAACGCCCCAGTAGTTATTGTCGGTGCGGGCGTCGACGAAGACCGTCGGGCCGGCAACCGCACCTTCGAGGTTGCGGGTGACGCGGCCACCAAGGCCAACGCAGCCGTTACCACCGGTGCCGTTTTGCTGTTGGAAGATCGCAAACGGGTTGACCGGTGGCGGGGTGCCAGTGCCGATCACCACAGAGCCTGCCGGACGAATCTTCTGCTTGAAGTTCGGGTCACCTTGCGTGGCCAACGAACCGCCACCACCACCGGCGCCACGACCACAGCCGGCCGTGCACGACAGGGTGCCACCGCGGCCACCGCGGCCAGCGACTTGGCTCGGACCGTTGCCCGTGCCACCGGCGAGGTCGCGGGCGACCGAGCTCGGCGAGCCAGCACCACCGTCACCGCCACCACAAACACCGGCGCCGCCGGCCTTCGCGACATTGGCGTTGCCGGACGTGTTGACCGCCTGGCCATTGCCACCGCGAACGGAAAGCGTGCCGGCAACATCAAAGGTGCCGGACACCAACCAAACCATCGGGTTGGTGCCTTGGCCGCGAACGATCTTGCCGGCCGGGATGGTCACCGAGTTGAAGTTGAAGACGCCGCCCGAAACGTTGTAGGCCGAACCGTTCTTGGGAGTGACGAGCGTGAAGTTCGTGTTGAGCACCGTCTCGGGCGCGGTCGGCTCGAACTCGGCGCCCGTGACCGTGCCTTCGAAGTTGAAGCCAGCCTTGAGGTAGCCGGGGCCAACTTCAGCGGCCGGCTCAGAGAAGGCGGCGGTCGTGTCGATGTTCGACGACGTCAGGAAGTTGTCGACGATGCCGTCGAACTGCTGCTCGTACGAACGCTTGGTCCGGAACGTGCCAAAGATTCGCTGGAAAGCGACGTTGGCCACGTTGGACTCGCCGGAGATGTCCTCCAGGGTGCGCTCCATGATCACGCGAATCTGGGCGTTGTTCGGCAGCACACCGAGCGGACGCAACACCAGAGTCGAACCGGCAACGCCGTTGAACTCGAGTTCGGCATCGGCCGGGATCCATCGGTTGTCACCGAAGACAGGGTCGTCGTATTCGAGGAAGGCTCGGCCGCGGCTGTTGCTGTTGCGCAGCACCGGGTCCGTCACCACCGCCACCGGCACGTTCGCGCTCGACGGGTTCAGCGGTTGATCGAACAGCAACCGGATCTCAACCGGTGGGCCGCCTAGCTTGTTGAGCACCACGCCAGTCGTGTCCGGCGTCGGCGTGATTTCGAAACCAACGCGACGAGGACCACCAGCCTTCGTGTTGCTGAACAGCGCGCCCGGCGTCGTGCCGTCTGCCGTCGAGAATCGGAAGCTCTTCGGCACTGCCAGGGACTTGCCACCCGTATCGCGCAGCACCGTGCCATTATTGCGGTTGCCACCGACGAGCTGCACCTGGTAGGTGCGTCCCGGGCGGAAGCCACCGTTGGTGTAGAGATTGTTGGTCGGCAACACCGGCACAAACTGCAGGCGGCGGCCAATGGTCGTGTCGCCGGGACTGGCGGCAAGCTGGAAGGAGCCAGCCACCGGCTCGGCAACCGTGTTGCCGATCTGGTCGAACACCTGGAAGCTGAACGTCGTCAGGTCCACCGAGTCGAGATCGACCGGGTTGCTGAAGTCGATGCTAATCGGATCGTTCAGGAACAACTGGGCGTTGTCGCTGGGCTCAGTGCTGAGGACGATGAAGTCGCCCCCTGTCTTGAGACCACCGGTCGAGCTGCCGCTGCCGGAGCAAGAGGCAAACACAGCCAGAGCGGCCAGGGAGAACAACCGGGCGGAAGACAATCGAGTCATGGCGGTATGTATCAGGCCCACCGCAAAGCGAAGCTGCCGACGGATGTCGGACAAGCCACGCGCTTCGGGGCTGACATGGTTCGGGGTGTCTGGCAACGGCCTGTGCACAACTGGTGAGAAGCCAGCTGCTTGAAGGATGAAGCCATACGAATCTGGGAGAGGGTTTCCAAAGGCAAAGCCATCCGCAGTCTACCCCACCGAATCCGCAGACGACGAGCAGACATCCTTGCGGAGATCAGCTTGCTACGGAAGAACGATGTCATGGGGAAGTGGCGCACAACGTGATGAGACGTCAATGCGGGGGAAGTTGCGGAGGGGAGAGGCCGAAGCCTTTGGGGGTTGGGGATTGGGGGTTTGGATCGTCAACCTGCTCGCGCGTGGGGAGCGCGCGGACAGGCGGGTCTTGAATTGAGAATCTAGATCAGCAGCAGTGGCCATCGCCAGCCGCGGCCATCAACCGCGTTGACCAGTGGTGCAACCGCACCACCAGCCAGCACTGCTTACTGCTGCCAGCGGAACGACAACGAGAAGGTTTCGATCGAGGGCGCGACCGGCGGGTTGGCGGTCGTGTTGTTGCTGGCGATGAAGCGCCAGTTGACGTAGCGGATGTCCTTCGGGTTGAACGTTTCGTTCGGGCCGGCGAACTGCAGGGTGTAGGCCGGATCCATCAAGTCGTTCGGGTTCTCGACATAGGTCGTGACCGTGCGGTTGTAGAGATAGGTCCACCAGTTGCGCGAGGTCGAGGAACCCGGAATCGAGCGGGTATCCCACTTGCGCATGTGAGCGTCGCCCGCCTTGTAGGGGTCGAGCGCGAAGTTGGCCGCGGTCGGCTTCAACTGCTCACGCATGCTGGCATCGAAGCCAGGGTTGATCGGGGCGTTCGGCTGCGGGAACAGCGGCGTCGTCGTGCTGATCCAAGCGTCCCAGTAGAACGGCGTCGGATCGACGGCACTCGCACCGCGGAACTGCGGCACCAGCGACGTGCCGGACGGCAACTGCGACAGCGGTGGGTCGAACTCGTAGGCGAACGACGGCAGCACGCCCTGCGGCGCGGCCGGTTGCCCGTTGACCAGGTAGAACGGACCGAGGCGCGGATCGGCAAAGCCTTCCGGCACGCGGTGCGGGTTGTAGAGATCGACGAAGCCGTTGGTGATGACGGTCTGGCGCTTCAGCACGTCCATCATGATCCAGTAGAACGTGTTGTCGGACGCGGTCGTGCCACCACCAGTCGGCGTAAAGCCACCCGATGCAGTGTTCCACTGCGGGTCACCCGGCGAGCGGCAAAGTGCGCCGCTGGTCTGGGTCGCGGCGCGACCGGCACTGAGGGCGCGGAAGGCTGGGTTCGGATCAGATTGGACCGTGACGGCCGTCTGCCAACCATTCGTGCCCAGTGCGATGTAACCACCACCAGCTGGCAACTCCGACGAATCGCAGTAGGTCCAGAAGTCGGCGAGCAACGGCAACGCGACGTTGCCGATCAAGCCACCCGTGAAGTTGTCGACGGCGCTCGGGCTGGCGAGTTGACGGTTGCGAGCATCGTTCCAGAACGAGTTCACGAAGCGCACGGCGCCGGCCTGACCATCTGGATCAACCCAACGACGGCCCTGCCCCATGCTAAACGGCGACAGGATGTACGGGATGTAGACGCCACCGCTGATGTCGGAGCCAATCGAGTCGCTGGAGCGACCACCCTGCTCGATCACCGTTTCATCACGGTAGACGAAGTAGGGCTCCTGGAACTCAGGCAGCGGCAGGAATCGGTTGACACCGTTGACCTCGAGCACGACGTCCGACGGATCGATCGTCATCGGAGAGTCGACATAGGCCGCCGCGCGCGGTGCCTGACTTTCGGCGGTCGCACCAGAGCCCGACGGTTCGGGGTTCCAGGCGAAGTTGCCCTCGAATTGGCGGCGCAGGCCCGACTGCGGTAGCGACGGCAGCGAGCTGAAGTCACCGACACATGGAACCGGGCGGTATTCGGAGTGGCCGAGCCACAGCGACACGCGGTCAAACTCATCGAACGACAGGTTGGTGCCAATGTAGGGCGCCCAATACATCTGCTCGATGTCGAGGTTGAAGTCGAACGGATCCGAACGCGACAGGCTCAGGTCCACCTCCCGCCACAGCGTCTGCAGACGACAGCCGTAGGGGTTGAGCGGGTTCTGGATACCGGCTGTGACCAGGTTGTTGGCACTGTTCGAACCGACCTGCGTCTCGTTGGCACCATTGGCCACGAACTGCGGGCACCAACCAAGCGGGTTGGGAGCTGCCGGCGCCGAAGGCTGCTGTTGGATCGGCGATTGGTTGAGGTTGTCGGCAACCACGCGGGTGCGGGTCGTCGGGCGAGCCTGCATCTTGCCGTCGATGTAGACAAAGCCACCGAACAGGTCTTCCAGGGGGTAAGCCGCGGCGATCGAGGCCAGCGACGCTGGCTGGACTTCGGAAGGCAGGAAGTAGCTGGGGTTGGCGTCTTCGTCGCGGGAAGCAAAGCGACGCACGATCGAGATCGCCAGGTTGTCCGCAAAGACCGGCTCGTTGCCGTTCATGCGGGTGTCGACCGTGAACGGGATCACGACGCTGTTGCTGCGGCCCGCAGTCGTTCCTTGCAGGTCGAGCGAGTTGCCAGCCAGGTCACGAATACCGCCATCGGGAGAGTCCGAGATCAGGTGCAGGTAGTAGCTGTAGTCGACGCCAGATGGCGCGTTGCGCATCGTGTCGTCGAGGTAGAAGCCGGTCGTCGGCTGCAGGCGCAGCGACGTTTGCGAACCATCTTCATCGAAGACGCGCGACGTGATCAGGTATGGCGTGCGGTACTTGGCGAGGTCGAACGTCGCCGGGTTCATGCCAACGCCAGTGTTGCCGTTGTTTTCCCACGGACGGTTGGCGATGAAGTCTGCGATGCTGTCTTCGGTGCTGAGGTCACGCATCGCGAAGAAGAACGTGTCCGCCCACTTGACGGTGTCCATGTCGACCGGCTTGGTGAAGCGCACGATCGAGCCAGCGAATGGCGAGACAAACTCGTTTTGCTGCGGCCGGTAGCCGTTCAGCTCAAGCGGTTCCGGCGTGAAGCTCAGGAAGTTGCGCGGGTCATCGCGACCGGCGGTGCCACCTGCGGTGAACTCCGCGAGAACCACGGCGCGCGGCGCGTTTTGCACCAGCCACGGCTCGCGGGCCGTCAACGAAGCCGGGTAGCCGGGCAGGTTGCTCGGGTCGATGGTCTCCAGGCTGTCGATGCGACGAATGCGCACGCGAACGTGCTGCACCAGCGGGTTGCCGCGGTCATCATCTGGATCGACGACGACTTCTGCGCTGCCGAACGGGATGCCGGAGCTGTCCGAAACGAAACGCAGCACATCGCCACGATCGATCTCGTGCGAAAGGCCGTTCTTGAAGACGGTGACCTCTTGCGTGAATGCGTTGATGCTCTCGACGCGCTCGAGATACATGGGGATCTCGCCAACGACGCGCAACGGCAGCGGATCGCGCACGAAGCCGCGCGCGATGTCCGCCGAGTTGTCGGCCTGGTTACCCGAACGCAAGTCGCGAACGATCGACTTGCGCTGGCTGTTGTTGAGGCCGGTGATGCCGCCCGTCGTCTGGG
>CAXBFC010000213.1:0-13235 GCA_963974725.1 uncultured bacterium
ATCTTACCCTCGGGCTGGCCATGGGCGTGACCCGCGGGCTCGATTGGATCGCGAGGAGAACAGGTCGTGGGGGGGCGCGACGTTGTTCTTTCGTGCCCTACTACGCGGCGCTCGTTGGCCGGCCGTTCCGGAACCAGATCATCTAGCTTTGTAGGCGACGATCGTGCGCTGGAAACGTCGTCCCGGTCGTCAGCGGCCCGGTCCAACATCTACCAGCAGAGTGTCGTTGGGCGATGGTCCGCATCGCGACAGGCTGACGACGCTACTGCAAGATCGTCGTCGTCAGGTTGGACACACCGGTCACGTTGCCCGCCGGCGTGCTCTCAAGCACTTGGAAGTAGAACTGCAAGAACCCGAGGCCTGGTGGTACTGGTACCGCGAAGCTCTCGAATCCGAGCGGGCCGCCAAACGTGCCGAAGGTCAATACCAGTGGGCTGGCGATCAAGTCGAAGCCCTGCAGCGGCGCGGTTGCCGGCGAGATCCCGAGCACGAGCCACCATTGATTGTTCGGCGTGCCGGCGAAGTTGTAACTCGCGAGGCCACCGGTTGGCGGGATCAACGTCGTAGCTTTGAGCTTGGGCGGTTGTGTGAGCACGTAGTTGAAGCTCAATGCGTTGCTTGTGCCAAGCCCGTTGGAGACCGTGACCGATACCGGTCCGAGCGCCGTGCCCTGTGGAACCGCGACCGACACCGCCGTGTCACCGATGACAATGATGCCGTTGGTGTAGGTCTGCCCGCCCAAGGTGTAGCTGTTGACGGTCAGTAGTCCGGTGCCATGGAGCGTCACGCTGCCGGGCGAGAACACCGTCATCGTCGTTGGACTCGCGGTTGTCAGCACCGGCACGGTCGCGGGTGGCGGCAAGCACGCCAGCGAGTGCGCGTAGCTGTCAATTTGCGCCGCCTCAGTCGGGCCGAACTGCGTCAAGTTGCCGCTGCAGCCACCCAGGCCCGAGCACATGATGTAGCAGGGTGAGGCGCCGTTGCAGTGTAGCGCAGAGAAGTTGTGGCCCAGCTCGTGGCACGTGAGACCGACGCGGCTGCTCAAGTTGTTGGTGAAGTCCGACTGGGACAAGCCGTAGCCGTTGGTTTGACTGCAAACTACACTCAGGTACGCGATGCCGATTGTCGATCCGGTGAGGTTGCGCCCGGTGAAGAGGTGCGCAATGTTGCGCTGGATGCCCACGTAGTTGGTGCTCCAGTTGCTGGAGAACTCGCCGAGCAGGCCGTTCGGGTCGTTGGTCGTGTAGACGAGTGCCGTCGTCACGATGATGGTCCCGATTTGGAAGCTCACATCGCAGTCGCGGTCGTAGATGAAGTCGACCTGATTCATCACTGTGGTGATGTCGTTCTGCGTCTGCGTGATGCTGTTGTTGTTCCACTGCCAGAACTGTCGATCCGCCTCGATCGCAATTTCACAGATCGCCGTGTAGTCAGGCGAGCCCATTGGTGCCGAAGACGGCGCCCCGGTCGTATCCGCGCCGCACTGGTAGGGCAGTGGCTTGGTGTCCTTGTCCTTGAATACGATGTGCAGAGAAGGCGCCGCGTTAGGATTGCCCCTGCGCAGGGGCTGAACGACCCACGTCTCTCCGAGTTGTCCTGCGCCCGCCGGCGGCATGTAGACCATGCCCTCGAGCGTGCCGTCAACGAACGTCGCAGCGACTCGCGAGTTTGGCATCTCCAGCAACTCGCCACGAAACGTCACACAGTCCGGTGTCGGTCGCGGCACCAGCCCCGCGGCAGTTCGTTCGAATAGCTGGAAGCCTGGCGCGCGCACGTCGTAGTTGAAGAGCGCCATGGTGTATGGCGCGCCACCAAGCACGATCGGCAAGTCGAATCGATCCTGCGGCGTCGCTGGCAAGGACAGCGACTGCACCGTCCCGGTGTTCACGTCGAACTGAGCTAGCAGCGTGGGCGGCGCTTGACGAACCTGCTGTGCGGCGGTGGCCGCGAGCGGCATCAGCGCGGCAATCAAGAACAGGATCGGAGGAATGACGTCGGCGCGAGGGCGCCGAACGGCGCGGTGAGCACGTTCGCTTTGCATGGTGTCGGGAGAGAGAGGTAAATCAAGCTGCGGCCAGGAGCACCCGAACCCCATGGGCTCACAATCCCCGTGCCACGACGTCCCGTCAACCCACCCGTTGTGCAGTCATCGCCCTGCGTTCGCTAAAACGTCCGTGACCGTGTCGCTTCCGCGCGGAGATCTGACGAAGCGAAAGCCGGATGCTCGTCGTGCCGCCGACCCACCAACAGTCAGGGGCTCGGTATTCAGTCCGGGGCCCAGTATTGAGCGAGACTCAGAACGAGCCGTTTTTCAACGGTCTGATCGGGGCGACCGTGAGCCTCATTGGATGTCGAGGCGCAGACCGTTGCTGAGCACCAGCTCGAAGGTCGCGTTGAATCCGACGTATTGACTGAACAGGGACAGCCCCGCGGTTGCCGGCGGAATGGTCCACTGCATGCTGCCGGTGCTCCTGCCGGTCGTCGCGTCGATCGTCAGCGGGATCACGAGCGTGGTGATGAGTTGCGATGCGTCGACCAGCAAGGGCGGCTGATTGGCGTTCGCCCCCGAAAAGGCCAGCACACCGAACGGGAACGACGCCGCAGGCTCCAGGTCGGCGGCCACGAAACTGACGGAGTCGCCGGGAGCTCCTGTGCCAGCAAGGACCTCACCATACAGGTGAGGCGGTAGACCCTCGGTATCGCCCTTGCCTGGCCCATAGACGTAGAAGGGAGAGGCGGGAGTCGAGAAGTTGGCGCAGCGGATGTAGTGCTGGCCGGCTGGCGATCCATGGTCGAGGTAGAGGATGTGCAGGTGCGTGCCGTCGTCCACCAAGTCCAAGACGTTCTCGACAGCTGGTAGCCCGACGGCGCCGCGCGCTATCAAGAAGTCATCGAGTGATCGAACTCCGAGGGTGCCCATGCTCGGGTGCCAGATGACGCCGATCGCCGGCGACGAGAATGGATTGGTGCCGGTGACTTCCTGCCACGCCGATCCACACACGGTGAGGTTGCTGGTTGCCTGACGCAGGTACGCTCCCCGTCCGTCTTCCGGGATGGTGATGGATGGACCGTAGCGCAGCAGGCTTGGCTTGCGCGCGTAGTCCGAACTCCAGATGACCGGCCAACCGGTCTTGGTCGTGATCGGACCGAAGACCGACGTGGTCTTGCTGGTGTATCCGAACAGATGCACGCCGTTGGGCGACACTCCCGCGATCCTGGAATCGTAGTAGGTCGGCGCCGTTTGAGGAGCTCCGTAGCCGGATCCGGTCCACTCCCAGAACCTGTAGTAGCTGGTGAGGATGTCACCGTTCGCGCTCATGCCGAGTATGTATGGCACAAGGCCCGTCGGCGGTCCGAGCTGCAGGAGTTGGCTGGTTGCTGTGTTCGTCGAGTACCACTGCAGGGAGCCGATGGCCGCGTGCCCGCTCAAACGCGTTTCGCCCAGGATGTTCTCGATGGACGAGTAGCTGCCATTCGCGATCGGTTGGGGCACGCCAGTTGGCGCCGTGTCCACCCAGTAGGCGTTGCCCGAGAAGTCGCCCAGCGAGGCGCGTGAGCCGTCGTCCGAAATCGCGAGTACCTCGCCGTAGTTGCCGACGGTCGGGTAGCTCGTGGTCGTCACGGCAAGGGTGACGGGGTCGATTCGCCACATCGTGGCCTGCAACCCGCCGCCGACGCCACCGATAAGGATTGTGCCGGTGACGGCGTTGACGGCAAGCGTACTTGCACTGAAGACGAATTGGGACAGGTCGACGTGGTCAACCTGGGCCTGCAGCTGTGACGGCGTCAGCGATGCAGCGAATGCGAGCAAGCTCGCGGTGGGCGCACGGTGTTTCATGGCATCTCCTCCAACTTGCTGGCACCCCCAGGAATGCACTCTGCAGGGCAAGCTCGGGAGCGCCGGAAACCAGGCAGTGGCTCTACCAACGGAATCGCCCATGGTAACGCGAAACGTTCGCCTTGGGGGGGGGCGTGAAGGTGCGGTGCCACGCATACAACCAACTCACTCGCTTGTTATTGGCGAATTGCGATCGATCATGGCCCCGTGTTGAGTGGCAGAACTTGCGTCGCGCCTCCTCGCATACGAGACGATCCAGGTCGCCGCTTTCACGCCTTTCACCCCGCATCTGTGTACCGTACCCGGTTCGAACCACAGGGTTTTGCTCACTGCCCAAGCCGGGCGCAATCTGTTTGCACGCACGTGGTCCGATCGCTCCGGTTGTGAAGGCTCGACTGGCTTGCACGAGCGGCAGCCGGCGGCCACGCATGCCGATCATCGGCCCTGGTATGGCTGGTGTGCGTTTGGTCGGACGCCATAGACGCCGCCGGCGGTTCTACAGAATGTCGAGAATGCCGCTGTCCCGGTCGCTCAGCGTCGCAACCGCCGCGCGGTAGTTGATGTTCGCACTGATCTTCGCATGCCGCGGCAGCATGGCTTGATCCGCGATACAGCCCAGCGAGAATGTGGCGAACGCGCGATGCAGGTCGCAGAATTGCTCGTACGAAGCGCATGGGGCAGTGGCGCTGTCGGAGCCGGCCCCCGCGGCGACCTCCAACTACGACTGCACGTGTCGATTGCGTGGCTGCTTGGGTTGGGCAGACCGCGCCCCAAGTGGGGGGCGTTGGGCGTCCCGACCGCGCCAGCATCTGCACTGACCGCTCGCCCCACTAGATGTCGCCGACGATGCCCTTGACCCCGTTGCTGGTAATCGCGCCGAACGCGTTCACTGGCGGCACGCCGAACGTGGCGGCCTGCGTGAACACCTCGAAGCCGACCAGACTCAGCGGCATCGCTGGCATCGGGAAAACGTAGTTGAAGGTCGTGCCCGTCGGCATCCATGGGCCGCCGACGAAGTCCACGTTGGCGCGCAGTTCGCAGCCCGGCAGACCGAGGAAGCTGAGATCGAGAATGCCGGGATCGCTGGCGCCGAAGATGTTGACGCCGAACACCGTGCTCGCCGGGATATCCTGCACCTCGAGGTTCCAGCTGGTACCGAGCACGGGACGCGAGGTAGCCGTCAGCGACAGAGGAGTGATGTCGTTGTTGCCAGTCAGGATGACGGTATTGCCGCTGGCGACTTGTGACAGATCGGTGGCGCCAGGGTCGACGCTAGCGCCGCCGGGCGAGTAGCCAACCACGATGCCGATGCCAGTTGGCGACATCGTTTGCCACGCGATCACGACGTTGTTGGTCGCGGTGTCGACCTGGAACTGCACGAAGTTCGCCGCCGCTGTCGTCGTGCCGCCCGAGTCGAAGACACCATCGAAGGTGACCTGCGCGCGACCGGTCGCGACATCCTCTTCGTACTGCACGGGGCCACTGCCGGTGGCGGTGGGATTCAGGCTCTTCCAGCAATAGAAGGCCGTCGCCGGGTTCGATAGCAGCGTCGCAACCGAGGGCGTGGCCGCGGTGCTGTTGCCGCTGCCGAGCGCGACCCAACCGTTGGAGCCGACTTGGAGGCCGAGCGTGCCGGCCGCCACCTGGCCGTTGGCAGGCAACGTCAGCGTCGTCGGCGTGCCGAGACT
This sequence comes from uncultured bacterium, assembly GCA_963974725.1. Classification (GTDB taxonomy): domain Bacteria; phylum Planctomycetota; class UBA1135; order UBA1135; family UBA2386. The sequence continues at coordinate 5,527 of CAXBFC010000213.1, forward strand.
GCCGACTGGGTTGTAGGTGCCGCCGCTGGTGACCAAGTAGTTGTTGCCCGTGCTCAGCAGGGAGATCGCGGTGTTGTTGAGGTCGAACGCCCCGGGCGCGAAGTTCTCGAAGAACGACGTGTACTCCCGGATGCAGCCCTGGCCGAGCGACGTGTTGGTGGCGACGGAGCTCGACGTGCCGAGCGAGTAATGGATGTTGATGTTGGGGATGCGCGGATCGAACAGGAGCGTCGCGAACGGTGAGTTGGAAGCCGTGCCCGCCGTCAGGGTCAGCTCGGTGGTCGAGAATACCTGTGCCGAGCCCGCGCCGCCGGTGCCGTTGGTGTACGCGTGGGCCAGGCCGTTGGCGACCAGCGCGATGGCGCTCGATCCCAGCGGCGGAATGATGATCGGCGGGTTCAGCAGCACGTTGCTTGGCTGGCCGGCGCCAGATGACGTTACCGGTCCCGAGCTGAGCAACGACCACGCAGCCATATTCGACTCGTTGCCGCGAAAGGTGCCGCCGAAGATCTGGTAGACGTCGATCGTGCCAGTCGAACCACTGGTGCTATTCAGGTTCAGGTCGAGGTCGGTGATCGTGAGGCCACCGCCGAGGGTATCAGTCAGGTCGAAGTAGATGGCACCGCCGACTCCACCGCTGTTGTTGTTGGCAAAGGTGGTGGTCAGCGGGCTCTGGGCAACCGCCAGGACGGCCGTGCAGGCAAACGCGGTCAGGAAACGCATGGGCATTCTCGAGTTGGGAGACGGATCGAGCCGAACGAGGAGCGGTCGGCGAGCGCCAGCATAGCACCTGCCGACCCGAGGCAACCGAACGGAACGCTGTTCGAACCGAGCGCCTCCCAGAGGTGGCTGGCCAATCGGGGCTTGGCGGAATGCCGTTGTTCTGCGGCGTCGTCACGATCGTTGTCTTGGCCACGCGATGCGCAACGGCCAATAGCCCGACGTCGAGATTATCCTCCCTTCTTCTTTTCCTTCTCTGCCCGTTCCATCTCCGCCAGGAGTTTATCGACGGCGGCATCCATCTTTTCGCCGCGCACGTTCTTGAAACGGATGACACCCTTGGCATCTAGCACGTAGATGGTCGGCCAAGAGCGCACGTGCCACGCTTTGCCGATGGGGCCCCACTGCTGACCATCCTGACCGTCCCAGAAGCTACGCCAGGTTATGCCCTTGGCTTTGTTCTTTTCCTTGCAGGCTTCGAGGTCCTTGTCGCTGTTGACGCCAATGAGGGCAAAAGGCTTGTTCTTGAGACGCTTCACGAGCGCTCTTTCATGCGGGATCATCGCATTGCACGGTCCTCACCAATGTCCCCAGAAGTTGAGGACAACGACTTTGCCGCGATAGTCCGAGAGCTTGAAGTCGACTCCGTCGGTATCGGCAGCGGCGATGTCGGGCGCCGTCGTACCGCGCCCGAAGGTCATCGCCTCCATGAGGTCCTTGTTGGCCTTCTGGGCAAGGGTTCCCCGTCCGTCCTTGACGTCGGCGTATTCCTCGATGACCAGCTTGTAGTATTTGGCCGCTTCCGGATCGGCCCGATACTTCATCGAGTAACCCAACCAATACGCCGCGTGTGCTTTGACTTCGCGGTGAGGGTTCTTGGTCAGGAGGGACTTGAGTGCGGCGTCCCCTTCCACGTTGTGTTTTCGCCCCAGCTTCTTGACGATCGGCGCCAGCTCCTTGCGTTCGCCGTGATGGACCAGGATTAGCTGGACTGCTTCATTCGAACGCCCGACCTGAGCCGCCCAGGTCAGCCCTTCGAACGCGGCATCGCTTTGTTCGTCTGTCTTGGCCAAAGCGATGAGCCGCGCAGCGTATTCCTCCGCGCTGGGCCTCAGCTGACGCAACTCTGTGCGATCGCCGCCGCGGTGTGCACGCGACTTCGCCAAATAGGCGTCGTAGGCCTTTTGGTATTCGTCTTGGACCTGCTGGACCTTACGAGCCAGATCCTGCGCTCCGAGAGTCGCTGTCGCGGTCATCGCAAGAAGGCTTGCGACGAGCATAGAGTTGATGGATCTCATGATCGGTCTCCTTTGGGGTCTGCGAATTCTCTCTGGGCGCTGTTAGGAGTCAATCCGTGCGATGTCCAGGAAACGTCTCACGCGCACCGGCGCGCTACCAAGAAACGGTTCGCCGTCGATAGGTGGTCGCCGCACGTTGATGGAACAGATCTTTGAACTCGGCGGTGCGCAGCGCGATCTTGTTCGTGGCGCGTCTCGATCTCGGGATGCGTGCGATGGATCTCGGCGATGGTCTTCGATTCGAGTTGGCTAGCGCGCTCGCGGAAATCACCGACCGGGCCTACCGGATCGCCAGCGTCACCATCGATCCCGACGACGCGCGTGGCTTGAAAGGCGAGGGCGTGCTACGCCGCGACTATCGACACTACCTGTTTGGGCGCAGTCGCAACAATGCCGGCATTGCGGTGGGGCGATTGTGAAGGCCGCTAGCGCCGGCCGAAGGATCTTCACGTGTCCGGCTTGTCAGGGCGCAATGGAGAACGATGGAACTTGATGCATCCAAGGCAGGCGTGCCTGCGAAAGTCTTCTATGCGCGCGGTAAGGCTGCAAATGCCGGCTTGCGATGCACTGAGTGCCCGGTGCCAGGATCATCATGACATCAAGCCTGACTTCACTCCTGCCTTCGAGTCGCGCCGCCGCGACCTGGACGATTCACCTCGAGAAGGAATACCACAAGTTCAGCGCCGCCCACTTTCTGATCTTCGATGACGGCACCGCAGAGCGGCTGCACGGACACAACTACCGGGTCGCTGTCGATCTGGATACGCCACGAACGAGTCACGGCATGGTGATCGACTTCAAGCGAGTCAAGCCGCTCGTGACCGCGATCATCGATCCGCTCGATGAACGATTCGTGGTGCCCGGCCTTCATCCCGATCTAACCTGTCGCGCGATCGGCAACGACGAAACCGAAATCCGCCACGGCAAGCGCCGCTACATCGTGCCAACTGAAGAAGTCTGCGTGTTGCCAATTCTCAACAGCAGTTCTGAGAACCTTGCGGAGTGGATCGGAACCTCATTGTTGGATTCGGTGCGATCCGCATTCCCTATGGTGCAGTTGACGCGACTCTCGGTCAGCGTCGAAGAGACACCCGGCCAGCAGGGCATGTTCACCCTCAGATTCTAAGCGTTCTCGATGGTCAGCACTCGTCCGGGCGGCAACGCCTGACCGGCTGCATCCGCAACCCACACCCCAACGACCGCACCCCGTGACTAGCTCTCCGGCCCGCATCAACCAACCGTTCCGCCACAAGCAACCGATCCCGGTGTCGCGCCAGGATGCTCTGGAGGCGATACGGACCCTGCTCACCTACATTGGCGAGGATCCCAATCGCGACGGCTTGCTCGAGACACCGGACCGCGTGCTGCGCGCCTACGGTGAGTTCTTTGCTGGTTACCAGCAGGATCCAAGCGAGGTTCTGGCCAAGACCTTCAATGAGACTGCAGACTACAATGGCCCGGTTGTGGTCCGGGACATCGCGGTGCATTCACACTGCGAGCATCACATGGTGGCGTTTGCTGGTCGCGCGCACGTTGCCTACCTGCCTGCGGATCGCGTCGTCGGTCTCAGCAAGTTGGCTCGCCTGGTCGAGGTGTATGCGCGCCGCCTACAAATCCAAGAACGGCTCACCGCGCAAATCGCCAACGACTTGCAGCAGGCATTGTGCCCTCGCGGCGTCGCGGTGCTGATCGAGGCGGAGCACCACTGCATGACGATGCGCGGCGTGCGCAAGCCGGGCGCGATGACGACTACATCCCACGTGACCGGAGTCTTCCTCGAAGACGCCGCCGCGCGCAGCGAGATCCTGCGTGAACTCCGTGGCGTTTGATCTCTAGCGGGGCGTTTCGCAAGTTCGGCGCAAACGTCGCCGGCCCTGAACGCCGCTCGCGGCGTTGCGATTCCTCGACAGGATGTTTGTAGCATGCCTTCGTCACCGCGCCTTGCGAGCAACGCTCATGACTCGCCGACGTATGCCACGAACTTTCGCAGCACCCCACTAGCTCCAGATTTCCATGCGCAGACCGCGCGCATCATGCACCGGTCGCAGCGGTAGACACTGCGAGACACCGTTAGCCATGCGCTTTGCTACGACAGCAAGCACCAGCGCGTCGAGGATGTCGTCGCGGGCTACGTCACGGCGAAGGAACTGCTCCAAGGTGCGGCGGTAGAACGCGCGGACGCCGGGGATCGTCGTCTGCAACGCCAGCAAGCGTTCACGTTGGCCCTCGACTGTTCGCTTGGCGTGCCGCATGGGGGCGCCCGTCAGACTGCGGAACGCAAGCTCTGGGTGCGTCTCGCGCACCCGCCGCTGGCGCGAGGGCGTCAGACAATCATCGACTTCGCGGATCTTCGGCAGCAGATGGAACGATTGCTTCGACAGTCCGGAAACCTCGGACCAGGTCTGAGCGCGCAGATGACCGCGCAGCGGGGGCGAGAACACACTGCTGCGGCGTGGCCCGAGCAGGCCGCGCGCTGCCTGGTCGCAGTTCCGCCCTCCTGGAGTCGCCGTTGCCAGTAGCCCGATAGGCATGTCGACTGCGACGAAGTGTGGCGCCGGCCGTACTGCCAGGACCGAGGCGAAGTCGTTGAGCAGCATCGCCTCAGGCGCGGCATCGTCGCCAGCTGCAACACGAACCACAAACCAACCGGCTCGGCAGCCGTCGACACCAAGGAAGGTCGATCGTTCGCTCACGGCTGAGTCACGTGATGATGCCTACCAGCAGGCAACGAGATGGGGGAGGCTTTGGCAATTCGTGCGATCGATGGTTGTGGCGCGGCGGTATGCATCGTAGGTCATGCGGATGCCGCAAACCAAGGTGGCGATTGTCGGGGCCGGCCTCGCTGGTTGGTGTTTCTCCGAGGCGGCCATGCAGAGCTTCGTTTGGCCGTTCTTCGGGGGTGTCACGCTCGACGCGATGCCGGCGCGCGACTTCCTGTTCTTGTCTGTGCGAAGCATCGACCGCAGCGCGCTAGCGCCGCCGCGCATCTCCGACGCGCACGGTCGCGGCATCCGCGAGATCAGTGCGGCGGTCACGCTATGCGGCGATCATCTGCTGACTCCGTCCACCCAAGGCGCGATGTTGGCAGGTCGTCACGCCGCTGAGCGCGCGCGGCCATCAGTCGCAAGGTAGCATCACCCAAAGGTCGGGTCGGCCGCTGTTGCAGTGCACGGCGCGCGAGAGAAAGCCAAAGCACGCCCAGCTCAGATACAGCGTCATGCGTGCGAGGTGCCAAGGCTTCGGGCCCATGCTGCCGGCATGCATCGACCCTTGCTCGGAACCGCGCAATTCCTGTAGCCGATTCTCGAGGGCGGGAATCGGATGGAACACCCGCTCGATCCAACGGCCGCGCCGCGGCTCGTCGCCCTGCAATTCATGAATCGCGCGAATCGCGCTGGAGAGGCCCGTTGCCGTTTCGTTGGATCCAGCGGCGATGAGGCGATCAGCCGCCAACACGGCGCTGCGGCTCGGAGTCGGCAACAGCAACAGTCCGAGGAAGTTCCATAGGCCGGCACCGAGTGCAAGCGTGATCAGTCCCGCCGCCGATGCCACGTCGGCACCTGGCACCACGTAGGCCGCCAACAAGAAGCCAGCGAGGTTCCAGAGTATCGCCAGAAGTAGACCCCAGGTTCTAGTGCGTGCCCCGATCACGGCTTGCCGCCGCAGCAGCAGTGCTTGCTGCATTTCGGGCTTCAGCTGCGTGAGCCAGTGTGCCGGTACGACGATCGTCTCGCCGCCGGGCGGCCCGACGATGCCGCCGGTGAAACCGGGATCCGAGCCGTGGTAGATCCGGATCGCTGGACCGCTGGTGGCCTTGACAGAATCGTTGGCTGCCGGGTTGCTACCTGCTGTTCCGGGCCCGGCATCCCGCAGCCCACTGACCCAGCGAGCTAGAAGACCCTGAGTCAAGACGAGCACGACCATGCATCCGAGCAATGCGATCGCCGCGGCAACCAGGCCGCCGGCCTGACCCGCGGCGAGCACCGCGGTCAGCGCGAGCGCCATCACACACGCCTGGACCAACACGCCGCGGAGCCATCGCGGCGCAAACGCGGCCGCCGAGCCGAAACTTTGACCAAAGCGATGCGGCAGGATCAGGCCGCCGACCCAGTCGAACGGCGCGCTGAGTAGCACGTAGATCGCGATTGTCGCAGCGATCACTTCGGCATCGCTGTCTGCCCCGCCCCAAACTCTCGGTAGGTCGAGCAGGATTGCCGCGGTGGAGAGCAGCACGAACGTGCCAACGCCGCTGATTCCAAGCCACAGGCGTGCCCTTTGGTAGGTCATGCCTGGCAGTTCGTCGCCGCCGTCGTCGCGGATGCGTGGCTTGCGAAGCACCCCTTCGATCTTGGCCCGCCCTTCCCCGAGGCGCGCTCAAAACCACAGGCCTTCGTTAAGGCCAAGTGCGTCCACCAGGCTCGCGCCGGCGATGCGATAGCGCAGTGTTCAGCAACTGCGCCTAGCCTATTTGGGCGCGAATTGGGTGAGGCAAAGCCCTCCTCACTCAAGAGCTCCGTTCGGTTAGTTGTCGACGGTTGCCTTGCCGGCATCCGAGACAACGATTCCCAACGGGTTCACCGCATCAAGCACTGCCCACTGGTGGAACAAGCTGACGCCGATGTTGGCTGGGGATGGCGGGATGTTGAAGGTCGAGGTGGCCGTGCCCGAGGCGCTGGTGATGTGCGTCGTCAGCACCGTCGGGGCAGCGTAGACGCTGCAACCAGGTGCGCCTAGCAACGCGATCGGCAACGGCGAACCGTTGTAGACCGTGTCGGACAGGCCCGAGAACATCACGGCGAAGGCCGCGGGGATCGCGCCGGATAGCGTCACGTCGTAGCTCGAGTTCAAGATCGGCAGGCCAACGTGGCTGAGCGACGGGACTATGCCACTGGCGCCGCCAGTGCAGTTGACGCGCCACGACGGCGTGTCGACAAGCCCCGATGCTGTCCAAGCATTCGGGCCGTTGACGAGGTCGCGGTAGAACGCAATGCCCCCGGTGCCCGAGTTGAGGTTGCACAGGTAGACGTTCTGAGCCGACGTTTCGTAGCCGATGTAGAAGTTGCCCGTGACGTTGACCGGTGACGCGAACGTCGCGGTGTAGAAGTTGGCGGCAGCGCCAATTGTCATCGTCGTGCTCGCCAGCGCCAGAGCCGACGGAACCCCACCCACTTCCGCGTAGATGTGTGCTGCGACGGTCTGGTTGCCACCGGTCGATTGCGCGTAGCAATCGAAGCCGAGCACGGTCAGCGCACCGGTGTTGGTTACGCGGTGCGTGTACTCGTTGTCACGCGTGTCTTGGGAGAGCGTGCCACCGTTGCCGTTGAGCTCGGGGCAGGGCGCCGTAGCCGAGCCAGCGCAGCCTTGGCCGTAGTTGATGAACGAGGCGCTGCTCGGTCGCACGATGTAGAGGCCGGTCGCTTGGTCCGACACGAGGATGTTGCCAGAGGGCAGGAACGGGTAGCAGCCCCAGCAGCCGTTGAAGCCGCCGGAGGAGCCAGGCCACGTGTCGTACGAGGCGACCTCGACTGGGTTGTTCGGGTCGCTGATATCGATGCAGCGATAGCCCTCGGTGTACCAACTGCAGTGCACCTTATCGCCGACGATGAAGGCGTTGTGCGGGATCGCCGAGGAGTTGGGTGTGAACTGGCCGAGGGGGACCGGGTTCGACTTGTTGGTGATGTCGAACAGCTT
>CAXBFC010000214.1:0-13230 GCA_963974725.1 uncultured bacterium
CCGTGGTCGCAGCCGGGAGCGGTTCGTCGGCTTGTGCTTGTGCGTTATCGCTTGCGACAGGGCTCTCGTCGCTTGCTTGCGTAGCTTCGGCAGGAGCGTCAGCTGTGGTCGCAGCGGTTTCGATTGCGAGTGCTTGCTCGTGCGTCTTGGGCGCCGCCGGCAGCGGTTCGTCGGCTTGTGGTTGTGTGTTGTCGCTTGCGACAGGGCTCTCGTCGCTTGCTTGCGTAGCGTCGGCCGGAGCGTCGGCTGCGGGTGTAGCGGTTTCGGTTGCGAGTGCTTGTTCGTTCGCCGTGGTCGCAGCCGGGAGCGGTTCGTCGGCTTGTGGTTGTGCGTTATCGCTTGCGACAGGGCTCTCGTCGCTTGCTTGCGTTGCGTCGGCCGGAGCGTTAACTGCGGGTGCAGCGTTTTCGGTTGCGAGTGCTTGTTCGTTCGCCGTGGTCGCAGTCGGGAGCGGTTCGTCGGCTTGTGGTTGTGAGTTATCGCTTGCGACAGGGCTCTCGTCGCTTGCTTGCGTAGCTTCGGCCTGAGCGTCAGCTGCGGGTGCAGCGGTTTCGATTGCGAGTGCTTTCTCGTTCGCCGTGGTCGCAGCCGGGAGCGGTTCGTCGGCTTGTGCTTGTGCGGTGTCGCTTGCGACAGGGCTCTCGTCGCTTGCTTGCGTTGCGTCGGCCGGAGCGTCGGCTGCGGGTGTAGCGGTTTCGTTTGCGAGTGCTTGCTCGTGCGTCTTGGGCGCCGCCGGCAGCGATTCGTCGGCTTGCGGTTGCGGGTTGTCGCTTGCGACAGGGCTCTCGTCGCTTGCTTGCGTTACTTCGGCCGGAGCGTCGGCTGCGGGTGCAGCGGTTTCGGTTGCGAGTGTTTCTTCGAGCGCCGTGGCCGCAGCCGGAGTTGCTTGTTCGGCTTGTGCTTGTGCGGTGTCGCTTGCAATCGGATTCTCGTCGCTAGCGGGCGTTGCTTCGGCCGGCGAGTCTGCGGCCTCTTTCGCCGCTTGCTCAGCTGTGTTGGTGTCAGTATCCACTTCATCTCGGGGAGCTGGGTGGAGAACTTCCTCTGGCTCGGCTGCTACCTTGCCTTCAGGGGTCTGGGTGGCTTTGGTCCGTGCGCTGATTGCGTCCGGGTCCCCAAAAACGTCCTGTAGTTCTTGCTGCTCTTCGTCGGGGTCGACACCAGAGCCACCAATATCTGCCATCAGGGCACCGAGCTCTTCATCTCCGAAATACGGGTCGCTGGCGTTGGCCTCGATTGCTGCGAGTGACTCGTCCGCCTCTTCGCTGGTGGCCGGTTCCATCGCGGCCTCGCGGACCGTGGCGCCAAGTGCCTGCTCGTCGATCGGCTCTTCGAGTTCTTCGGCGTTGGCCTCGGCGACGTCTTCGTCGTTCGCTTCGCATGCATCGATGGCATCGGACTCTTGTGGCTCGGTCGCCGGCACCGCTTCGTCTTCGACAGCTTCACCTGTAGCGGGGGCGTTCGGTTGGTTGCTCACCGATTCTGCCTCGCTACGTTCGGTTGGATTTGTGCTCGGCTCGATGTCACAGACGATGTCCAGCTCCTTCTCAAGGTCCGCCAGATCGAAACAATCGTCCGCGGCTTCTTCAGCTGCATCGTCATCAAGGGGCCTCTCGCTACCGTCAATTGCGGGGCATTCCTGAATCGATTCCAACGACTGCTTGGCGGCGATCAGGCATGCGAACCGAAGTGCGAACTCGATGTCCGGTTGCAAATCGCCGGTAGCACCGCACCGTTCGTGCAGCATGCGCAGCAAGACGTGCTCCGGCAGCACAGCCTCGACCGGGGCTGCGAACGGATCGGTAGCCCGGCTCGAAGATGCGGGCTCGTCGGTTTGCTGAGTGCGGGTCATGCGATTGCATGCCGACTCGATCCTTGCCCGCTTTTTATCGGCAGCTCAGCGCGGCCAGGTGAAATCTCCGGTCGCTACGGCAGGCGAGGGAATCGCATCCGATTCGCTTTGGTGCGAATCAGCTTTACGTCGCGTGTCGAGCCGTCATTCCGGAGCAGGTGCATCGCTTGCACGTCCATCAGCGTGTAGTCGCCGTTCTCGTAGAGCAACTCGAGCCGAATGTGGTCGGTCATGCCGTCGAACATGCGGATCTCCACGACGTTGCGCGCCGGGAAGTTGGTCACCAGGCCCTGCATATCCTTCACTTGAAGCTTGGATAGCGAGATGACCGAAGTCAGCTCCTCCGGCTTGTTTGGATCGACGGGCTTCGGGTCCTGGGCGGACTGGTTGGGAACAAAGGCGAGGGCGGCCGCAATCGGCAGCGACAAGAACAGTAGGGACGCTTTCACTGGGATCTCCACCTGGCGGGTCTCGGGTCTTCTCTAACAGAGTTGCAGAGACTATGACGCGCCACACTCGTGTTCCTGCCCCGGATATCGCTGCTGACGTGGATTCTCGCCCTTGCCCTGGTGGGTTGTCAGGATTCATCCAAGCCGAAAGCGCCGCAGTTGCATGTTGCGGAAGTCGTCGCCGGCACGGGAGATATCTCTCCGGAGACGGTCGAGCGAGTGCGGCAGATCGTGGCTACGGAGCTGGTGCCACTGCAGGAGGTCTTTGGTGGCAAGAAGATCGAACGGTTCTTCGTGCACGTGCATGCCTCGCGGGACTCCATGCCGGAGCAACTGGTCGCTGGGGTGCATGAAGAGGCGCCCGGGTTTGCGATCCTCGGCCGGCACCAGATCCACCTGATCTGGGGCCAGATGGCACGCACGGGATCGAAGCCGCGCGGCGTCGTGCGTCACGAACTCGTGCACGAACTGCTCGACCAATACGTCGGCAACAACGGCAAGCACATCCCGCGTTGGTTCCACGAGGGGCTGGCGCAATTGCTTGCTGGCGACACCTACCTCAATGCGCGCGAAGACGACCTCGTGTGGCGAGTCGGTGCCGGTAGCCTGCCGCGTTTTGGCAGTTTGGCGAAGCACTTCCCGACGCAGACGACAAAGCTGCGAACGGCGTACGCGCTGAGCTTTTCCTATGTGGCGTGGTTGTCGCGCGAGTACGGCATGTCGTTGTTGCTGCGCGTGGCGCGCTTCACCGATGGTCTGACTTCGTTCGGACAGGCACTCGTTGGCCAGACCGGCCAGGACTCCTTGCAGATGGAGACCGCCTGGCAGAACTACGTGCTCTACGGCTCGGGCGCTCCGTGGCGGGTGTTGTTCACCAACTGGTTTAGCTTGTTGATGATTCTGGCCTTGCCGGTGCTGGTCTTGGCGTTGATGCGTCGACTGAGTGCCGAACAGCGTGCCGCGCGTCATCTGGCCGCACGCGCGAGATCGGACAAGGTGCGAGCCCAACAGGCCGCCGAGCGCCGCGAAGAATTGGCTCGGTTGGCGGCAGAGAGCGATTTTGAAGAACGCGAAGACCCGAACCGACTCGAGCAAGACGGTGAGCAGCGTTAGCGGCCAGTTGTAGAAGCGCTTTGGGTCGTGATCCTGGATGCAGGTCAGCGCGCCAGAACGCGGGCGAATCGGTGGATTCGGCGAGCACTAGCGTGTGCCGAGCTACGCGATTGACGTGGCCCTGGTGAGTGAATCCGTTTTTCAACGGGCAGTTGGGTGTAAAAGACGACGCGTGCATACCCCAACTTCCATGAGTTCACGCCTGCGCCTCGCTGCCATATCGATTCTGTTGTTGGGTGCTAGCTGCGTCAGCCATCGTCACTCCGTTGGCCTTGGCGCGACCGGTACCGGCATGCAGACGGTGCGGCAGTACTACATTCTGTTTGGGTTCTTTACCGCCAACGAGATCAGTGCCCAACGCATGGCGGACGGCGTTACCAGCTACGCAATCGAAACCAAGTACGGCTTCTGGGACTTGTTGCTACAGCCGTTGTTGTTGCCGTTGACGATGACGTCCCGCACGGTGACGGTGCGCACGTAGTCTGCGTCAGCCTGACGCAGATCTAACATGAGGGGCATCTAGCATGGACAAGTCGCTGCGCCAACGAGCACTCGCACGGATGGCCACCAACAAAGTCGCGTTCACCAAGATGGAAGGATGTGGCAACGACTATGTCTACGTCGACGCCATCACCCAGCCGCTACCGATCGATCGCGCTGGCGAATTGGCGAAGCGATGGTCGGATCGCCACTTTGGGATCGGCGCCGATGGCTTGATCGTGTTGGCGCGCGATGACGACGAGTCCTTGCGCATGCTGATGTGGAATGCGGATGGGTCGCGCGGCGCGATGTGCGGCAATGGCCTGCGTTGCCTGGCGCGCTTCGCCGAAGTGCAAGGCCACACCAATGGCACGTCTTTGGTCATCATGACCGACTCCGGGCAGCGCGCCGTCGAACTGATCGGAGCGGGCAGTGGCAGCGGTGATGTCTTGACCCAGATGGGCGATGTCACGTGCTCGCCGTCGCGCGAGATCGCGGTTGCCGGTGGTCGCTACGACTTCCACTGTGGCGATGCGGGCAATCCGCACGCCGTGACGTTCGTCGACGATGTGGAAACCGCCGATGTCGAAGGGATTGGCGCCGCCATGCAGACCCTCGAAGACTTCCCGGACGGGGTCAACGTAGAGTTTGTGCAAACACTTGGCGGCGACCGCATCAAACAGCGCACGTTCGAACGCGGCAGCGGCGAAACCCTGGCTTGTGGCACCGGCGCGGCCGTCGCGGCCCTGGCGGCCCGCCAGATCGGCAATATTCAAGGTCGTGTTGCGTTCGTCGATCTCCGCGGTGGCACGTTGTCGGTAATAGGAGAGGGACCTGCCCTTGCGATCGAGGGGCCGGCCCGTAGCGTCTTTTCCGGCCAGATCGAGTTGTCTCTCTAAGCCGCCACATTTCAGGTCTACATTAGAGCGCTGCGCTACTGCCCTGCGCCACCGCACGACACGACCGCACGACATCGCCGCACGACATCGCCGCACTGCGCCAACCCCTAACTACTTCGAGGAATCGCCATGGAGCATCTAGTCTGGATCATCCCGCTCGTCATTGTCCTGATCGTCATCATGATGATCGTTGGCATCTACAACGGGCTCGTTAGCCGCCGCAACGAGGCCAAGAACTCGTGGAGCCAAATCGACGTGCAGTTGAAGCGTCGTTACGACCTGATTCCCAACTTGGTCGAGACGGTCAAGGGCTACATGAAGCACGAGTCCGAAACGCTGGAGGCTGTCATCAAGGCGCGCCAACAAGCTGTCGACTTGCGGAATGCTGGCAACATCGGCGAGCTGATGAAGGCGGATGGCATGTTGACGCAATCGCTCGGCCGCTTGTTTGCCGTGTCCGAGAGCTACCCAGACCTGAAGGCCAACCAAAACATGATGTCGCTGCAAGAAGAGCTGGCATCGACCGAGAACCGCATCGGGTTCGCGCGTCAGCACTACAACGACGCCGTCATGAAAATGAACAACGGCATCGAGCAGTTCCCGGCCAACATGATTGCCGGCATGTTCAACTTCAAGTTGGGAGAGTTCTTCGAGGTCGAGACCGAAGAAGAACGCAAGGTGGTCAAGGTCTCGTTCTAGTGCGATGACTCGCGGATAAACGCCCGTCTGTCTGAATCACGACTAGTGACCCTGTTGTAGATGACGCACTCGTCTTCGGTCTTGTTGTTGGCGGGTGCCGTCGACTCTGTCGGGCAATGCATTGCCCGCGCGGTGCTGATTGCAGGTGGCAAAGTCGCCGCTGCGGTGCCGCGGGCCTGGCAGGTCGACAAGCTGCGCGCCGAACTTCTGGCAACCGACCTTGGAGTTGGCGGCGCCAGCGACCGGTTGTTGGTTGGTGTCGTCGCACCGCGTGATGCAGAAGCCGCAGCCGGCTTCGTCAAGGGCAGCAAGGACGCTCTTGGTGACATCACGCACTTCACTGGCGCCGCGCAGCTGTTGCGCCAGCGTGTGCCAGGTCGCGAGCCGACTGGCGATCTCGACGAGCTGTTGGATGCCAATTTGCACAGCAACGCGACGCTTTGCCGCGCGGTCTTGCCCGCTATGCGTCGCCGCAAGTCGGGGCGTTTGTTGTTCGTGGCAGCTCCGGGCGGCACTGAGGCATTGTCGGTGACCTGCCGCGCCAGTCTGGCAGCGCTCGCTGAGTTTGCTGCGGCGATCCATGGTGATCTGAAGGGCACAGGCATCGATGTCGATATGGTTCCTGCCCCGATGAATTTGGCCGCGGAGGACCCGTTGATGGTGCGCTGGCTCGCCGCCTTGGCGACAGCCTCTGCCGCGTTCTGATCGAACTCGGTTGTAAGGGGGGGCTGTTGTCCGCAGTAGTCGAGGGCTACAAGCAATGGACATGTTGGGGTTTCAGAACAACAGGCGGTACGCGGTCTTGGGCTTGGCCGCGTTGATCGCGTTGCAGGCGCAGGCTCTGACGCAGACGGAACCGCCGGTGGCGACCACCGAAACGCGTGCCCAGGATCCCGAGGAGCAAGTCGCCAAACAGCTGGCAGCCAAACAGCAGGCCGCCAAGCAGTTGGCCAAGGTCAAGCAGGCCGCGGAAGCGTGGCTGGCGACTGACCAGACCTCAGAAGCAGCGATGGCGGAGACCGTGTTCACGATCGTGGAAGATCCGAAGATCGGGCTCGCTTGGCTCGGCCAGCAATTGCCTGGCGTTGACAAGGCCCCCAACGAGCCGCGCTCGAAGGGCATCCGAACTCTGTGCACGCAGGCGACGCTCGAGTTCCTGCGGCGAACCGGCAAGGCCGAGATGGTCTTCGTCGGTCAATACAACGACCTGCTGGCGCTGCAGCCGTTCGCCAGCGACTTCTTGTTCGAGTTGCTGCTGGAGACCCCGGATTGGTATCCGTTCACGTTTCGGGTGCGATTGGTTCCCGCGCTGCGCGACATCCAGCTGAAGCTGCCTGCGCTCGGTCGTGTAGATGGCATCGTGGAGCTGATCAAGAACGAACAAGAGTCCGAGGGCTTGCGCAACGCGCTCGCTGCGATGATGTCGCAATGGGGTCGCCCGGAGCACGCCAATGCGGTGATCAAGCGTCTGCGAGCGGCGACCATGGAAGGTGATGGCGAGGACCGCGTCGATGCGACCCTCATGTTGGCGGACTACTACAACTTGTTGCGCGACTACAAGAACGCGGCGAGCACGCACCGTGCGGCGCAAGCGCTCGCCAAGGGCGCCGACGTTGAGCTTCGCCCCGTGGCCTGGTATGCGGCGGCATGTGTGCACGCATTGCACGGCAACGTCGAGCGCGGGATTGAGGCACTAGCGCAATGTGCTCGCATGCTTGCGTCCCCTGACCTGGACAGTTCGTTGCGACTGAAGCGTGAGCTGTTTGAGAAGGACCCAGAGATTGCATTGTTGCGGCAGGACAAGCGCTTCGCGGCCTTGGTAACGCTGGCTTTCGGCGAGGCCAAGTCGGACAAGCCACCGAAGGACGGGCCGCAAAAGGACGGGCGCTAGTAGTTGGCACTGCCAATCTCGTTTCTGATCGGGCTGATGGTCGTTGTGGCTCATCGAGAGATGGGCGGGTCCTTGCCAGGCGAGAGCACCGTGGCCGGTGTTTTGTGGGCCGCCTCGTTGTTGCTCTTGCCGTTGCTGCTCGCCGCGTTCTCGCGCCGATTCGCCGTCTATTCCATCGTTTCGAGTCGATCTCCGATGGTTCCGCCGCGCGCGTTGCTGCGCTTGTCGATGTTTGCGACGCCACTCGCGTTGCACGGGCTGTTCGAGTTCGGAGCCTACAACGACTGCATTGATCGCTTGGCTCCGAGCAGCCATACCCTGCGCGTTCTGTTGGCGCTTGCGCCGTTGTATCTCGCTGAGTTGCCGCGCTCGGCAATGGCGACGATGGCCGAGGGCTTGCTTGAAGCGCGCGACGATGCGCGTGGTTCGCACCCGGTATCACGATCGCTGCTGCCGGGGTGGCGCGACATCTGGCCAGCATTTCGACTGCGCCTCGGGTGGCCAATACTGGCGTTGCTGCCGGCGGTGTTGCTCGGCGGTTGCCTTGACCTGCTGCAGTTGCACCGAGAAACCTACGTACTTGTGTTCGTTACGTCGGGCGGCATGACGCTCGCGACGCTCGCCTTCCTGGTTCTCGCTGCGGTGGTCTTGCCGTTTTGGTTTCGAGTCGCGTTTGGGGTCAAGAAGACGATGCCCGAACCGATCGGTACGACGTTGCGTGCGACGGCGCAGCTGATGGGGTTCTCCCCGAGGCGTGTCTTCGTGCTGCCAACCGGTATGCGTTCGATCAACGCCATGATGGTTGGCCCGTTGCCAGTCGGTAGGCTGCTGTGCCTCACCGATGGCTTGCTGTCGATGTTGGATAGCCGTTCGCTGACCGGCGTGTTGGCCCATGAAATCGGCCACGCGCGCATGGGCCATCCTGGTCTATTGATGCTGCTGGCGGTGATCGTGCCGTTGATGCTGTTGTCGCCGCTGCGATTGCTTGATGTCGAAGAGATCGACGTCACGTTGCAGGCCGTGACCATGCTTGGGATCATGCTGCTCGGGTGGTTCTCGCTGCGAACCCTTGCCCGACGTTTTGAGCACGAAGCAGATGTGTCTTCGGTCCAGGCTCTTGGCGCAGAACCCTGTAGTCGGGCTCTATTGACCGTTTCGAGCATGACGATTCCCCAGGCTCGATCGTTGCGCGGGCGTTTGCTGAGCTTGCACCCCGACGAACGCGAGCGCCTTGCGGTGATGCGCAGCTACGAGGTCGATCCGGCTTTCCGCGAGCAGTTTGATCGGCAGACCCGGCGTTTGCGGCGGGTGATCGCGGCGGTCTTGCTCGGGGCGGTCGCCTTTGGTGGCTGGTTCTGGCAGGCCGACTGGCAGTACGAACGCGTCTTGTCGCGGTTCTATTCGGGCGATCTCGTTGGCGCGCAGCAAGCGATGTCGGAGCTCAAGGAACTCCCGCCTCGATGGCAGGGCGCGCTCGAACACATCGACGAAGAGTTGGTTGCCGGATTGCAGTTGGCCCCGGACGCGCGCGATTGGCCGGCGATCGAGAAGCAACTGCTCCCGGCTGCATGGCAACGCGGCGAGCGTGTGCTGCTGGCGGAGGGGCCGGCGGCTGCCCGCCCATGGTTCTCGCTAGCCGTCTACGCAATGCCGACGCCCACCGCCGTCGAATACGCGATCTACGAGTACTGCCGGGCGGCTGCAGATGCCGACCCCGAACGCACTGGTCAGTTGGCGCGCATCATTAAGCGCCTTGGCGCGCCGCCGTCGCTTGAGGTGGTCTTCCGGGACTACTAGCCCCGGCTTCGAGCCTCGACCCGAGCCGCGAATACGAGCTGCGACCCCGGGCCGCGACGACCTGCACCTGAGACTACTAGCCAGCTAGGGCCACACGGCGGCGAGTCGATCGCTCGCGAGTCGTCTGATCTAGTAGCGGTTGACCTCAACCGCCCACGTCATCTCCCGCTTCCATACTTCATTGCCGTGGCGGTCGAACTCACGAACGCGGGTGTTCTCGGCGACGATCGTATTGCCGTTGGGCAAACGGTCGGCATCGCTTGGCGAGCTCAAGCCCGACAGTTCGAACACGATCTTGCCATCGCGATCGATCTCCAGGACCGTGCCCTTGTTGCGCAGGGTGACGAGCGTGTTGCCGTTCGGCAGGCGGTCGGCGTCGTGTGCGTTGGGCAAGCTCTTGCCTTCCCAGACGATTTCACCGGCAGGGCTGACTTCGAGCACGCGATCCTTGAGCACGTCGGCGATCAGGGTGTTGCCGTTGGCGAGGCGGTCGCAGTCGAACGGACGAATGTCTTGTGCGTAACTCCAGACGATCTTGCCTTCCGGGTTCACTTCGATGACACGACTCGCGAACGTGTCGGCGATCAACGTGTTGCCATTGGGTAGGCGATCGGCGTCATAGGGGTTCTTGAGGTCTTCGAATTGCCAGATGGTCTCGCCCTTGCGGTTGACCTCTTGCACGCGACTGACTGAGAACTCGGTGATCAACAGGTTGTCGTTGTCGAGACACTCTGCATCCCAGGCGCCGAAGATCTCTTCGAGCACGAACACGATGCGTCCTTGGTCGTCGACTTCGACGATACGGTTGTCGCTGTAGTCCGCGATCAGGGTGAAGCCCCACATGGCGCCGCCACCGACACCGAGCTCGACGCGATTCACGGCGCTCCACGGCAGTGCCGTTGCGCCGACCAGAGGAACAGTGATCGCAACGTGGTCTCCGGTGCTCTGGGCCACGAAGCCGAGCAGGCGTTCGCCAGTGACCAGGTCCATGCGCACGTAGCTGATCGCATCCGGTTCGGTCATGCGTGGACGCTTGAACAACATGCCGCCAACTTCGGTGACCGGGATCTGGTGCACCTTGCCCGCGGTAGACTCGAGGATCACCTTGTCGGATTCGATGCGCACAATCTTGCCGTCGAGGAACTTGCCGGTGCGCAAGCGCAGGCGGTCGTGATCCACCGATGCGCCGACCAATCGATTGAGCGTGGGATCGAAGGCCATGCCTTGGATCTCCTTGCGAGCCAGTGTCAGTTCGCCAAACATCGGCGATTGCAGCCGCACCGACTCGGGATCGATGGAAAGTACCTTGCCGGCAACTCGACTTCCCTGGTTGAGGAAGATCATCGTGTCGGTGGACTTGTTGACTACGTGCTTGGGGAAGTCGAACGACGAGCAGTCACTGATCGATAGTTCCGCAATGTTGACGCCAGCAAACGCACCTTCGACGGCGAACGAATCGCCGAACGCTTGTCCGAGTTTGCCGTCGACATGCAGCTTGCCATCGATTGTCAGTTGTGCCTCGACTTTGCTGGTCTCGGCCGGAATCGCGACGGTCGCGCCTTTGGCGATGACCGAGTCGCTGTGCTTGCCCAGGTCGACGAGCAACGCCTTGGCGCCTTCATCGGTTCGCGTGCGCAAGCCGCGCACGATCGACATCGCTTCGGTGCGATTGAGTTCGACGCCTTCGAGCGGCCCTTCCTTGATGCCGCCGAGCAACATGCCGCGGCAGTGCGCGAGCGCCTTCGCCGACTTCATGCGGCCAAGTGCGCTCAATGCGATCGAGCGATGCAGCCCGGACTTGAACTTCACCATCATCGCGACGGCGTCGGCTTCGTTGTCGCCGCCGTGCTTGCCGATGGCGCGGATCGCCCCGCCGGCAATTGAGGTGTCCGTGTGACCGAGTGCGCTACGTAGCGAGCGCAACAACCGGTCTTCGCCATCGAGATACAGCGCGGTGCGAACGAGACCTTGCAGCAGTTTGCGTTCGCGGTCTTCTTGCTCCGTGCCCTTGGCATCGAGCGCTTCCAGGATGCGGCCACAGCGAATGTGCTGCTCGAGCACTTCGTAGTCATCGCGACGTTGTTGGATGACGGTGCGCGCGCGCCCGCCGATTTCGACCAACGAACGCTCGGCGTTTTCGCGAACGCGCCAGTTTGGATCACACAATTCGTCGAGCAGTAGGTCGACCTTGAGGCGGTACTCGCGGTGGTCACCGTGGATGCGCGCGACGATTGCACTAAACGCTTGGGCCTTCGACGCCAGCAGCTTGCCGACCTGTTCGATCTGGGGTGTCAGTGCTAGCGATTGGAAACCATTGCTCTCGGCGACCAGTTGGTCGTCGGTCCAGTCCTGGGCCGGCAAAGCGGTGACCAAGGCCGTGACAAACGGAAGAAGACGTAGGAGGGGCTGCGTGGTCATTCGGGTTCGGAGTTTAGGCAACGTAGCGGCTCTCGTGTGGTTCGTTCCCAAGCGAAGACTGACGTTGACGCCTCTAGTGGGGTCAGATTCCCCAGCAACGGAGTTATGACAACGGGAATGGGTTGGGGGGTCTCGCCGTCGATCCTTCAAGGACGTAGAGTCCGGGGGAACCCTCCTCGCGCTGCTACCGTTGGTTGCGTCCGAATGGTCCACGCCTGGGCCAGCACCAAATCAGGAACGAAAGTTAGTGTCGCTGCCCCCGTCATCCGTGGCGCGCATGCTTGCATGCGCCTCGCTCTGCGCTGCCGTCATCTCTGCCCAACAGGTCAGGGTCGTTGCTCCCATCGGGGCACTGGCCCAGCGTGCGGCAGGAGAGTCCATCGACGACCCCGGCAAGCGGGTCGAGATGTTCGAGAACCCTAATCTTGACAGGTACTTAGAGCGCGCACAGTCGTTCTTGGACCGCGAGGATTACACAGCCGCTGTCGAGGTCTTGCAGGCCGTGATCGAGGGGCGCACGGTCGAGGTCTTTGCGACTCGTCCGGAAGGCGAGGACCCAACTGCCGAGGGCGCCGAGGCCCCTGACAAGACCCCGAAGACCGAACCGAAACCGACGAGGACCACGGCTCCCCAAACGGGCCTCCGCAGTTCCTCGGCCGGCACGAAGAAAGCCGACGAGCGGGTCGCCAGCAGCGAATTGGACGCGCGCAACGCAGTTTTCAGTCGCGACGGACGCATCTACCGACCCGTTCGCCGGCTGTGCCATGAGTTGCTGTCGCGGATGCCGGACGTTGGCATCCAGATCTACCGCACAGCGCATGAGTTTGCGGCGGAAGAGATGCTGGCGGAAGCGATGGCAAACGGCTCATCGTCCGCCTTGGAGCAAGTTGCGAATCGCTACTTTGTCACGCTGCCAGCGGGTCGCGCGATGATGTTGCTATCTGATCGATTGATGCACGAAGGGCGCTATCGCGCTTCGGTCCAGGTTCTTCGCGACCTGCTTGAGGTCTACCCGGCCCAAAACCGCAGGGCGCTCGGCATCCGCGACACCTGGTGCCACTTCAAGATTGCCCTGTGTCTGCAGCTTGCTGGTGAAAACGATGCGGCCCAGGCGGCAGTTGCGGAGCTGGCTGACACCTACGACGAGGAATCGCTGCGCATCGGCGGGCAACTCGAGACGATTCGCACGCTGCCGGACAGCAAGTTGTTCGCGCGCGACACGGTTGCGATCGAAGCCGTGCCGGATCGCAATGCCGGGATCCATTGGCTGCAGCCAGAAACCAGCGAACTGGTGCCGCTGTGGCAGTACCGATTCCTCAACGAGCAGCCCTACAAGGACGCGAAGCCAAGCAACCGTGGCCGCAATGGCATGTTCTTCGATGGCGCAAACCGGTCGACGGCGATGCCGTTCGCGAATCGCTACGGACCGGGCACGCGGGTGTTGTTCAGCAGCGAAGTCGTTGGCGACTACAACGTGCCGCGCGCGATCTTCCTGGAGCACTATCGGCTGCGCCTGGCGGATACCGCGTCTGGCTTGTTGATCGGACAAGGTGATGGTGTCGAGGTGCCGCCGCTGGCGCGCGAAGGACATCCGCGGGTGCGCATCGCCGCCTGCGACTACGCCCTGCTCCG
>CAXBFC010000215.1:0-13223 GCA_963974725.1 uncultured bacterium
GGAGATCGGCCGGTTCTTCTTGGTGCCGTCGGCGCCACCGCTGCAGCTGGAGCCGCAGAGCTACTAGCGATTGGTCGCGGTCCCAGCTCGGCTGGGAACAGGGGCTCGGCTGGGAATAGGGGCTCGGCTGGGAATAGGGGCTCGGCTGGGAATAGGGGCTCGGCTGGGAATCCCGCCTCGATGAATCCCGCCTCGATCGGCAACTCTCTCCGAGGTGAGCCTCCGGGCCGGGCAACCAAGTCGGAGAAAACCCCGCTCATTGGTTAACACGAGCGTGTGGCCCGCGTCCAATGCATGCGCATGGCCGATTCTCCCGGCGGCAACACCGATTCGAACTGGCGCGCCTTGGTCGTGCCCGCACAGCAGGGCGACCGCGACGCGCGGGCGTCGTTGTACGAGCTGTTTGCCACTACCGTTCATGCGATCGCCCTTGCCCACGTCGGTGTCGACCATGCCGATGACGTATCTCAGGACGTGTTCTGCACCGTGTTCGCTTCGCTGCCTCGACTGCGTGAACCCGACGCATTCGCCGGGTTCTTGTGCACTGCTGCGCGCAACGCAGCGCGCGATCACTTGCGCCGCAAACGCCGCACGCCAGTTGCTGTGCCCGCGGATGACCTCGTCGATCCGGATCGTTCGCCATCCGCGAAGTTGGCTGATGAAGAAACCGGCGCGTGCGTGATGGCCACGATGCAAGAATTGCCCGAGACCTATCGCGAGACCTTGTTGTTGCGGTTGGTGTCCGGCTTGTCGGGCGTCGAGATCGCCGAGCGGACCGGCATGACGCACGGTTCGGTGCGCGTCAACTTGACGCGCGGCATGAGCCTGCTGCGCGAACGGCTGGCCGGACGATTGCCGGAGGTGACACCATGAGTCGCGAAGACTACTTGTTCGACCCCAGCGCCGAACCCGATCCCGAGATTGCAGCGTTGGAGGCCGCGTTGGCGCCGATGCGGCTTGCGACGAAGTCGCCCAGTGAACGTGTTCTCGCCGCGACTCCCAAACGCCGTGCATGGATGTTGTTGGCCCCATTCGCAGTGGTGGCGGCCGCGGCCACGGTGGCAGTGTGGTTGTGGCAAGGCGTGCGCAGTGACGCGCTTCGTCCGGGTTCGGCAGCCAGGTCCTTCGTAGCCGAGCAGGCGGAAGTGACCGTGCCGCTCGGTGACCTTGCGGTGATCACGCTGCAGCCGGGCAGCGAACTCGAGTTCGTGCACTGGCGTGAGCAAGAACAGGCTCTGTTCCGCCTCAAGAGGGGCGGTATGGCGGCCTACGTGGCTCCGCCACCGCGCGTGCCGGCGGGCTTCTTCGTGGTCGAGTCGCCGCGCGCGACCGTGGTCGATCAGGGTTGCGAATACGAACTGGTGATCGATGCGGAGGGCTCGACCCGGGTTTACGTCAAGTCGGGGCTGGTGACATTCGCGGACCAGGAGCGCACGGTTTGGGTGCCGGCGGGGGCGCGGGCGGTGGTCGGTGCCGAAGGCGTGCGCACGCCAACGTTCGTGGCGGCTGCACCGGCGGTTCGCAAGCTCGTCGACCGGATCGACATGCTGCGCCACGGCAAGGACCCGCAGCGTTACCTCGATAGCGTCCGCAAGCTGGTGCGCGTCTGCGAGCAGCCCGGCGACACGTTGCCGTTGTGGCACCTGCTCAAGGCCGGCGATTTGGAGGTCACGAAGACCGTCACCGAGGCGCTCTTCAACTTGGTGGGCTCACCGGATGGCACCAGTTCGATCCGCATGTTCCCGGCGAACGAGTGGTTCGAGCACTTGCGAACAGTCGCCTGGTAGAGCAGTCGCCTCGTAGAACGGTCGCCTGCTACAACGGGCGCCTGGTAGCTTGCGTAGTGCGGTGCGCTTTGGTTTGGGGGAGAGCGCCGTGCCCAGAAACAGAACGCAGTGCCTGCCCCAAAACAACAGCGGCCGCGTAGCCCCTGAGAGCTACGCGGCCGCTGCGACGGGACTAGTCGAAAGACTAGAGGTCCCCGATGGTGCCCTTGACACCGTTCGACGCGCGCGCGGTGCTGCTCACGAGCGACAGGTCCAACGTGGCTGCCTGAGCGTAGAGCTCAAAGCCGTTGAAGATCGGGTTGGCGACCGGAAGACCGATGATGGTCCAGGTCTCCGAGCCGGTGCCGCCGGCGACTACGGCCGGGCCGACGAGCACGTCCGCGGCAGCGTAGAGCGTGCAGCTGGCCGGGAAGCCGATCAGGCTCAGCGGCAGCGCCGGGTTGTTCAGGCCAACAATGCCGATGTGGAATAGTGCAGTCGGCTCGATGTTCGTCGTCGTGGCTTCCCAGTTGACGGCGGCGGGGCCTTGGACCGGGCGACCGACCGAGGCGAGGGACAGCGGCGAGATATCGGCACCGGCGGTGACGATGGCGCCATTCGTGGCGAGCTCGGTTTCAATGCTGATCGAACCCGGGTCGGCGTTGGGGCCGGCCGGCGAGTAGCCGATCATCATTGCGTGCAGCGTGGCCGAGGTGATCGAGCCGAAGTAGAGGCTGCAGTTGCCCGTGGCGGTGTCGATCTCGAACTGGAACGTTTGCGTGTCCGTCGTGCCCCACGAGAGGACCGCGTCGTACGTTACGCGAGCAATGGTGCCGAGCTCTTCGTAGACGATTTGGCCACCAGCGTTCGGCTCCAGGTCACTCCAGCAGGAGAACTGTGCAGCGGCTTGGTTGAGGGCGAGGGTCGGGTCGGGGGCCCACAGGTTGCTGTTGCCAGTGCCAGTCGCGAGCCAGCCGTTGGAGCCGATTTCGAGGCCGAGCGTGCCGACCGGGATGACGGCGTCATCGCCGACGCCGGGGATCGCAACCGCAGCTGGATCGAGGCCGCCGATCGGGTTGATGGCACCAGCCGAAGGCGTGATGACGTAGCCGGAGCCGGTGTTGATGAAGTCGATGCCGACCATCGTGTTGTTGAGACCGAAGTTCATCGAGTTCGTCATCTCATACGCGGAGGCATACGAGTTGACGCAGCCCGTGCCATTCGAATTGATCTGAGCAACGGTGCCGCCACCCAGTGGTGCGCAATCGACCAGAACGCGGCCGATGGCGCCGGCGCCCGGGGCCAGCCAAGCAGCGGTTGCGCCACCCGGGTCACTGACGTCCCACTGGAGGCCGGTGCGGTTCAGGGTGTGCGCAACACCGATGATGCTGCTCGCGAACGGCGCGGTGTTGCCATAGGAGTTGTGGGCGGTGAAGTTGCCGGTCGTAGCGGGCGACCAGTTGCCGACGATGTCGACGACGTCACCGGTCATGATCGTGATGCCGGGCGCCACGGCGCCGACGTTGCCTGCACTCTGGTAGACGACCGCGCCGTTGACACGCACGCCGTAGCCGGCGGTGTCGCCCGCTTGAAAGGCGTCCGTCGGCAGATCGAGTTGGGTGATCAGGAAGTCAACCTGGGCCGTGAAGTTGAAGCCGCGCGAGAAGCCGTTGTAGACGCTGGCGTGCGCAGGAATCGGGATCTGCTGCGCAACCGCAGTAGAAACAAGGCCGGTAAGAGCAAGAACGAGAGCAGTCTTCATAGTCGTTTAGGAAGGGATTGGTGGTGGAAGGCGAATTGCCGTGCAGTCACGGAGTGGTGCACGGAAGCCTACCTCGTTGACGAAGGCACGCCGGATTAGGGTCCCTTGGGCTTGGCGATTATGAGACAATCTTGCCGGAAGATGCCGCGCAGCGCATGGCGGTTTCGATCTGGCGTATTACTGAGCCGGTGCTCGTCAAGGCTCTTGAAGTGGCGCAATTGCCCTGGGCCGCATGGTCGTCAAGCTCCGACGCAGTCTGCTTGCCGGTTCGGCCGCCTGCCAATCGGTAGAACTCCGCCGACGCATCTGGTGCTACACATCCATACGTCAACGAGCAGCCCAAGGCCTTCGCGTGAGTGACTACCAACCGCCACCTCTCAACGAGAACATCACCGACCTGGTCGACCTGCGCGCGAAAGTGCGCGAGCGCGTCGGGGTCGCCTGCAAGAAGGGGGAGCCGATCCTGCTGTTCTCCGATCCGCCGTTCGTGACGCAGCCGCCGATCATGTGGGCCCTGCGCTGCAGCCTTGCGGTCTATCTGCTCGGATTCGCCGCAGTGATCACCGTCTTGTTCTCGCTCGATTGGGGCGTCGTGGTCGCTGCTCTCGCGATTCTCGCATGGGGCGCCAAGTGGTTTCTGCACCTCGTCTACATCGCACCTGCTCGTCGCCGTCTAGGAGAATGCCAGGTGCTACCAGCAGTGGTTGTGCAGGCGTTCCTCGGCGGCTTCCGGCCACCGGAAGGCAACTCCAACGCGCGCCCCTTCACCGGCGTCGTTGTATTCAGCTTCGATGAGTCGGTGACGATCCCGCAACTGCGTAGTCAAGCCGACATGTGCCTGGCGGCGAAGACCGGCACCGACGTCGGGCCAATGGCAGATATCAGGAGTCTGCTGCTCACCGGCGACACCAACTTCGTACACGAGACGTGCCGCCTACCCGATGCGATCGCGGGCAACGACTGTACGTATGTGACGCCGATTCTGTTCGATCGTGAGAACGATTTGGCTGACGGCCACTTGAGCACCAAGGCGCAACTGATTCTGGCGCATCCACAGCGACCCGATCACGTTTGCGCGGTGCCGCTAGCGTTCTGGAATTCCCAGCGCAGCCGCGAGCTGCTCGACGGCTAGAGCAGCTCGGAAGTGCTGGAATGTGCTTCCGAGGCCGTTCGCAGCCGTTCACCTGCCAAGGGACATTGCCGGTGATCATGCGTCAGGTAACGTGTGTCTTCCGCGCGGTCGGTTGCCACAGTTCCCATGATGCAAAGACTCACCTTGACAGTTCTGCTCCTCGCTTGTGCGCTGCCTTGCCAGCAGAAACACGGTGAGCCGCAGGTTCCGGCGCCCAGGTATGACTACGACGTGCTCATCCTCGACGGCACCGTCTACAGCGGCGCCGACGAGCCCCCTGCGGTCACCGACGTCGGGATTCGCGGTGATCGCATTGTCGCGCTCGGCGAGTTGCAAGACGCCAGCTCCGCCCAGCGCATCGACGCCACCGGATTGATCGTCTGCCCTGGCTTCATCGATCTGCACAACCACGGCGACAAGCAAGTGTTCTCGAAGCGCCTGCGCCAGAACACCTGCTACCTGACGCAGGGCTGCACGTTGATCGTGACGGGCAATTGCGGTAGCGGTGCGTTGGACGTCAAGCGGTTCTTCGAGCGACTGGACAAGCAAGGTTGTGGCGTCAACGTCGCCCACCTGATTCCGCAGGGCACGTTGCGCGAGAAGTCGATGGGCGGCAGTTTTCGGCGGCCGCCAACCGACGAGGAGTTGGACAAGATGCGCGACCTTGCCGAGCAAGGAATGGCGGCTGGTGCCTTCGGCATGTCCACTGGCCTGATCTACACGCCGGGCGCCTACGCAGACATCGCGGAGATCAGTGAGGTCGCCATGGTCGTTGCGAAGTACGGCGGCCTCTATGCCAGCCACATCCGCAGCGAAGGCAGCGGCCTGCTCAAGGCCGTCGCAGAGGCCATCGAGATTGGTGAGCGCGCCGGCTGTGCGGTGCACCTGTCGCACTTCAAGGCTTCCCAGCCACCGAACTGGGGCAAGGTAGCGGAGTCCTGCGCCTTGGTTGAGAAGGCGCGCGCTGCTGGCCGCACCGTTACGTGCGATCAGTATCCGTACCGCGCTTCGAGCACGTCGCTGGCAGCCCTGACCATTCCAACGTGGGCGCGCGAAGGTTCGAACAAGGACCTGATCCAGCGCTTTGAGCAACCAGACACCGGGGACCGGATTCGTGCCGCCATCGCCAAGAGCCTCAAGCAACGTGGTGGTGCCGATCAGATCTTGGTTGCCCACTTCGCGAAGAACCCGAAGTGGAATGGCATGAACCTCAAAGACGCAGCGGTGGCAGCTGGTGTCGACCCGGTGGCCCTGGTCGAGCAGATTCAACGTGGCGGTGGATGTTCGGCGGTTGCGTTCAGCATGTGTGATGAGGACGTCGAGTTCATCATGCGCAAGCCGTACGTCGCCACGGCCTCCGACGGCTCCAGCAAGATGGCTGGCCCAACGCGTCCCCACCCGCGCTCCTACGGCACGTTCTCCCGCAAGATCGGCCACTACGCGATCGAGAAGAAGGTCGTTCCGCTGCTGCAGGCGATTCGTTCGTCCAGCGGACTGCCCGCCGACATTCTGGGCATCGCCGATCGTGGCTACCTGCGCACCGGCACCTACGCGGACGTGGTCGTCTTCGATCCGGCGAAGATTCGCGATCGCGCCACGTTCGTCGATCCACACCAGCATTCGGCCGGCGTGTTGTGGGTGTTGGTCAACGGTCAGGTGGCGGTCGCCAACGAAAAGCCCACCGGCAGCATGAGTGGTCGCGTGGTGCGGCGACCGAGCAAGTAGCTGCAATTTGCAGGCGTCCGCCTACTGGGCGGACAGGCTGCGCGATCCGTAACGGTCGCGCCCGCGACGATCCAGGACTGCGCGTAGCGAACTACCAGGCAGCATCGATGTCGTTAGACGTGATCCAGCCAAACGCATTGTGGCCCGGGGTGTAGATGCCCCACTGGAATGCGAGGGCCACTCCCGGCGGCACGCTGCATGGCAGTGGCACGGTCGCGAGTCCGACTCCGAATGCGTTCGTGACCGTCGGGAGCGCGAGTAGCAACGGCAGCCCGGCGTAGAGGTTGCACCCTGGCGCTCCCGGGATCGGGCTCGAGGTTAGCTGGCTGCTTACCACGAGCACGGCGAGCGAGTTCGGCGGCGCGTTGTTTACCCGCATTCCGAAGGTCTGGTTGCCCGGCCGCGGCTCGCCGATGGCCGTGATCTGCGGTGTGGTACCTGTTGGCCCAACGCAGCCGGAACCGAACGGCAACAAGGCGCCCGACACTGGCTCATAGAAGCGCGCTTGGACATCTGATATGCCGGGCTGGGTCCGCCGCTGTCTTGCCAGCCCGCCAAGCCTACGTTGGCGCGAATGGATCGATTGACCTTAATGCGCTGCCCAGGCGTCGGCGCAATCAGCCCGCTTGCCAAACCATGCCACACCGCGTGCAATGCAATGCATGGACGTCGAGCAGGCAGCTATCGAAGATCGCTTCCGACGCGCCGCACTGGCAGTTGTCGATGGCGACCTGCGAACCTTGCGCAAGTTGTTGGCAGCGTTCCCGTCGTTGGTGCACGAACGTTCACCGGCGCCGTTTCGCGCAACGCTTCTGCACTACGTCGCTGCGAACGGAGTCGAGGACGAGCTGCAGCGCACGCCTGACAACGCGGTGGATATCTGTGAAACACTCCTGGCGATGGGGGCGGCGCCTGATGCACTCGCCGAGAGCTACGGCGGTGGTCGCAACCAAACGCCTCTATGTCTGCTCGTTTCGAGCTGGCATCCGATGGAGCGCGGGCTGCACGGCCAGCTCGTACGCGCCCTCGTGCAAGGCGGCGCTTGCGTCAACGGCCTCGACGACGACGGTGCACCGTTGGCGACCGCCTTGGTGTTTGGTTACACTGGCGCATCCGAGGCGTTGGCCGCGTGCGGTGCGCGCATCGACAACATCTTCTTCGCAGCGGGACTTGGCGATTTGGCCAGGGTGAAGACGTTCGTCGGTCCAGGCGAAACGAACACGGTCGATGCGAACACCGTCGACCCAGTCTCGCACCTGTCTGCCAAAGCTCTCGGTAGCTATCGATCGCCGCTCGGCGAACCAAACGAGACGCATTGTGCCCGCATCGCGCAGCAGGCTCTGCACTTCGCGGTCACGCACGGGCGCACCGACGTGGTCGACTTTCTGCTGGCGCGCGGCGCCGCGGCCAACGGCGAGGTCGCCGGCCACCATTGTGCCCTGCCACTGCTGCAGGCTCTGTTCGTGCACGAAGTGGCGATGGCCAGGCACTTGGTCACGCGCGGCGCCGACCCCGATCGCGAAGACCGCAAGCGGCACACGACCGCAAGAGCGCTCGCGACCAGCCGGGGCCAAGCGGAGTTTCTCGCAGCCCTCGAGTGAAGGTGCGGCCGTTGCTTGCGGCGTATGGGCGCGAACCCGGCGGGCCAACTTGCGTTGCTTACGTCACCGCGCCGGTTCTGGCAGCAAACATCCAACCGCCGGCGCATGCGGCGCTGGCACTTGTTCGCCGCGCAATGCAACCTCGACGGCATCACGCAAATCGTGCTGCGTCGCCTTCGGGGTGCGCACGCCGAGTTCTCGCCACTGGTTGTCGATGCGGCCGCGGTAGGCGATGCCACCATTGCCGAGCACGACGGCTTCCGGAGTGCGGGTGGCGCCGAGCATCGTCGCCAGCTGGTGTGTCGGGTCCAGCAAGATCGTGCCCGGCAGCTGGTAGTCGTCGCGATGCTTGCGCGCAACGGCAGCGGTCAACTCCGGATCGATGTGCACTAGAAACATTCGCACCGGCCGATCTGTCCATTCCTTGGCGAGGTTGCCGAGCGTCGGGGCATAGGCATTGGCGATCGGACACTCCTGGCTGGTGAACACGACCACATGCGCCTGGCCTGCGGGTACCACCTGCGGCGTGTGCAAGTGTCCATCGAGGTCCACGGTCTTCACCTCCGTCGCAGCGGCGCCGCAACCAACCAGCAGCGCAGCCAACCACACAGCGGGTGCCGCCGATGGACTCCCAGTGGACGTGTGCACAGTTTGGCGGCGGGCTCGAAGTCGGATTGCCATGCAGGAACGGTAACCGACAGTCCGTCTGGTAGTCTTGCTTGCGATGTCGATGCCAGCGCCATGCCCGCCAGTCCACCCCGTGCGCATCGCCAGTGGGGCAGCGCGGATCGCAATTCGGTTGGGCACCGTTTTGGTGGTCACAACGGCGATTACGTCCTCGTGCGGCGCCGAGCCCGAAGCGGGCAGCGAGACGTTCGCAAGCCATGTCGCCGAGATCATCTACACCTCGTGCACACCGTGCCATCGCCCCGGTGAGACGGCGCCGTTTTCGCTGCTCGACTTCGACGACGTCTACAAGCGACGCGAACAGATCGTTGAAGTCACCGGCGACCGACTGATGCCGCCTTGGCTGCCCGATCACGGCGACTTCCTGGATGATCGTCGTCTGTCGGAAGAACAGATCGCGATGTTGCGCCGCTGGGTCGACGCCGGTGCGCCGCGCGGGGATCGTTCGCAGGAGCCGCCGTGCCCGGAGTTCGTCGCGGGCTGGCAGCTCGGCGAACCCGACCTGGTGGTCTCTGTGCAACAAGAACTGGTCATGCCTGCCGATGGTCCAGACGAGTTTCGCAACTACGTCGTGCCGGTCGGTCTGCCATCGGGTCGCTACGTTTCGGCCGTCGAGATCCGACCCGGCAGCCCTGCGGTGCACCACGCCGTCCTGTGTGTCGACCGCAGCGATGGGTCGCGTCGTCGCGACGCCGCCGATTCCAAACCTGGGTATGGGGGCATGGACTTAGCGCCGGCGTTACCACCCGATGGCTACTTCCTCGGTTGGACTCCGGGCAAGCGCGTCAGGCGAGCGCCCAAGGGCATGGCTTGGACCCTGCATCCTGGAAGTGACCTGGTGCTGCAGTTGCACTTGACGCCGACCGGCAAGGAAGAACGCCTGCGACCGCGCATCGCCCTCTACTTCACCGACGAACCTCCGACGGTGGTCTCGTATCCGCTGTGCTTGAGCGCCAAGGACATCGACTTGCCGCCGGGTGCCGCCGACACGGTCATCACCGACCAGTTCGTCACGCCGGTGCCCGTGCACGTCCACTCGATCTATCCGCACGCTCACTACCTGTGCAGCAACATGGCGGCATGGGCGACCTTGCCGAGTGGTGAGCGGCGCGACTTGTTCCGAATCGAACGCTGGGACTTCGACTGGCAAGACGACTACCTCTACCGCGAGCCGATCGCGTTGCCGGCCGGCACACGCATCGAGTTCGAATACCACTACGACAACAGCGCCGCGAACCCTGCGAACCCGTTCGATCCGCCGCAGCGCGTGCGCCTTGGCGACCGCTCCATCGACGAGATGGGCAATCTTACCTTGCAGTTGGTGACGGTGGATCACGATGCGCGCCGCACGCTTGGCGAAGCTGGCGTGCGGCGCGACCTCGAAAAGTTCGGCTACGACGGCAAGTTGCTGCTGCAGTTGGCGGTGCTGATGCGCGAAGGCCAACGGCTGGAAGAGGCCATTCAGGCGATCGAGCAGGTGCGTTCTCGCGAGCCGAACAATGCTGACGCGCTACGCGAGCTGGGCATCTGCTGCGCGGCTTCCGGCAACGCCAAAGCAGCCGAACAAGCCTTCACCGAGTGCCTCCGACTCGATGCCAGCCAGAACGTCGCCAGGATCCAACTCGGCTCGTTGCTGGTGCGGTCCGGTCGTTTTGCCGAGGGGATCCAGCACTATGAAGCCGCGCTATCGCTCGATCCCAAGATGGCGGGGCTACACAACAACCTGGCGACCGCGTTTCTAGCAACCAACAATCTCGTCCGGGCCGAGCAGCATTTCGAGATGGCGACTTCGTTGAATCCGACGATCTTTCAGGCCTGGTTCAACCTCGGCCGGGTCTTCGCCGCAACCGGGCGCAAGGCTCCGGCGCGCGCTGCGCTGCAACGTGCCTTGCAACTACGCCCAACCGATGCACGGGCTCTGCAAGCGCTGCGACAGCTCGGCAACTGAGTGCGGTGCGAGTGACACAGTTGGACTGAGCACTGCCGGACTGGGTACTGCCGGACTGGGCACAGCCGGAATGCGAACAGTGCGAATGGGTATAGGGCGACCGGGCAAACCACCGAATGCACTGGGTCCGGCCACAGTGGGTGGGTTGACGAGGTGCGGTGAGCGGTAGATTGTGGCGTAGCGATGTTCGGGTGCGGGGAGTCGCAGTGGCCTTCTCCACGCCAAGACCATGAACACGTTCCTATCGCAGTTCCACATCCTCGGGTCTCTGTTGCTTGCCTTGTTGGTGCCGTTGCCAGCACAAGGCGATCCTGCCAAATCGATCGAGCTGCGGCTTCAGTCCGCGATCAAGAAGCATTCGATACCGGGTCTCTCTTGCGCCGTGATGCAGAAGGGTGAGCTGACGTTCTCCAAGGGCTACGGCTTTGCCGACCTTGAGAATGATGTCCCTGCTACAGATGCGACCGTCTATCGCCTAGCGTCCATATCGAAACCAGTCACCGCAGTGCTGATCATGCAGCTCTTCGAGCGAGGAGCGCTCGACCTGGATGCCGATGTCAGCACCATCGTCCCCGAATGGCCAAAGAAGCAGTGGCCGGTGACGTGTCGGCAACTGCTTTCCCACCTCGGTGGCGTGCGTCACTACAAGTCAACGGAAGTCGAGAGCACGCAGCGCTACCGCAACCAGGTCGCGGCGTTGCCGCGGTTCGCCGCCGATCCGTTGCTGCACGAGCCGGGCACGAAGTACACCTACAGCACCTTTGGGTTCAACCTGTTGGCGGCGGTCGTCGAGAAGCGTCACGAGCAGTCGTTCGGCGCGGCGGTGCGAGAACACATCGGGCGACTTGCGCACGCCACCACGTTGCAAGATGACGACCAGCGGCGCTTGATCAAGCATCGGGCGCAGGGCTACGTGATGCGCGACGGCCGACTGCAGAATAGTGAGTTGATGGACAGTAGTTACAAACTCGGCGGTGGCGGCCTTTGCGCGAGTGCTCCGGACGTGGCGCGCTTTGCACACGCGTTGATGAGCAATCAATTACTCCGTCCCGAGACCCGCGAATGGATGTGGCGCGAGCAGCACACCAAGGATGGAACCCAGTCGGCTATGCGCTTGGATTTGGCGTGCGCCAGGTTCTTGGCAAGCGCCTGGTGCAGCACAGCGGCGCGCAGTCGCGCGTCAGTACGATGTTGTGCATGTTGCCCGAGGAGCAGATTGCGGTCGTGATCATGTGCAATCTCGAAGGCGCGCGACTAGGTGGGCTGGCGAAGCAGATTGCGTTCTCGCTTAGCGACCTGATGCCCAAGAAGAATGGCGGTGACAAGGAGTGAGTGAGTTCGGTTGGCAAAGGGCTGCCGGGCACGGATAGCGATCGGTTGCAGCGGTCGCGTCGAGCCGATGCGCGGTGCTACACCGCCGCCAGGTTCACAAATCGCGATCAGACAGTTTCGCGATCGATGACTTTCGCCGCTTGGAACAACTTCCTCACGGGTAGGTCGCATTGCCGTTTCGGGTGCGAAAGATAACCTCGCGCCGTAACTGGTTCGGTGTGTGGCGCAATCAAGTGGTCGGATTCCCCGACTCTTGGTCGGTTACTTCCCGTGCCAAGGGTGTCGTGATCGTGAGTTCGCACGTGCGGTAGTTGCCGGAGACCTCACTGGAGGAGCCTGGGTTGACCGGTTCGTCAAGAACGGGGATGGTATGGTCAAGGCAGAGCCGCAGCTTGTACTTGTCAGAACTGTGTGTTTGGCACGGCTGGGCCCGACCTCGATCCCCAAGAAATCATGCTTAAGAACATCCTTCCCATGGCGGCTGCCGTCGCCGCACTTTCGGCTGCTGCGGTTGCCCAAACCGGCACCCAGGTTGTCATCCCTCCCCACAACAACATCTACAACGGATTCTCCCGCGGCTACGGCTTCGCGGCCGGCGGAGATTTCTTCATTCAGGACTTTGAGCTCCCGATTGACGCGATGTTGGCTGGCGACACCGCTGGTGTGTTTGTGCGCATCAACGGCGTCAACGTGTTTAGCAGCATCGGCAACGCCGGCGCGATCATGACGCCGCCGGCCCCGATCCAAGTCTTCAACGGCGACTACGTCGATGTTGTTGGCAACTGGTCCCCAGTCAACTCGTACGGCCTGACGGCTCCGTTCGCGACGACCATCGAAGGCGTCGCGACGAACCTGGACCGCGTCGGTGTGCAGTGGGATATTGGCGACCCCGTTGGTGGCGCAACCGGCCCCTACCTCGCCCCGACGACTGGCTCGATTGGCCGCGTTTGGATGTACACGACGCCGCCAGCCGGCATCTTCGCCAGCTTCAACGCGACCCCGTCGACGGGGTCTTCCCCGCTGACCGTCACGTTCACGGACACGACGTTCACCGATGACCCAGCCGGCGTGCAGGCGTGGGCTTGGGACTTCGATGGCGACGGCGTGATCGACTCGACCAACTCGACCGACACGTTTGTCTACCCAGCGTGCGGCAGCTACGACGTCACCCTGACGGCTACGGACATCATCAACGGCTCGTCGACGACCACGGTTGTCGGTGCGGTCGAAGTTGATAACGTTGTCGCTTCGTTCACGGTCGCCGAATTGG
>CAXBFC010000216.1:0-13214 GCA_963974725.1 uncultured bacterium
TGGAGCGGCTTGCGATGGCGGAAGAACTTGGCTGGGCCGTGCTCGTCGTCGACGGGTATGCGCGGCTGCTGCCGAGCGATGGCCACCGACCTTGGCGTATTGCCGAATCGCTCGCCGCAGCCGACCGGCAATTCGAAGCAGAACTCCGTCTGCATCGGCAGACGATCGACGGTTCGCTGGCGCCGCGTCGGTTCCTCGGGTTCGAACAATTGCGCGGCTTTGATGGCAGCGAAGGTTTGCGGTTGGCTCCGCAGCGGGTGCGCAAGCTGGATGGCGCGCGCGTCGTCATGGTCGGCCGCGTGTTGCCAATCGACGAGGTCACGGCAGCGAAGCGGTTCTTGTTGTTCGAGTCGCCGTTCGGTGACGACTGGGGACACGCATGCGGGTATGAGGACGTCGTTGAAGTTGTCTGCAACGAGGGCGTCGACCCGTTGGGTCAGCCGGTGCGCGTTACGGGCACGCTCCGGGTGCGCGAACGTCGCGAGGGCGAGATGCTGATGGGCATCTACGAACTGGTCGCCGATCAGGTCACCGAGTTGTAGTGGCCCGATCAGGGCTCCGCGCCGAGCTGATTCGCGGCCTGCTGGCGACTAGCTCACCAGCAACTTGGCAAGCGCGCCCGAATGGCCCGCGGCCGTCGTCAGCTAGCGGCCCGCTGGGCTTGCTGGCGAAGCGTGCAGATTCTTGACGAGCATCTGCCGCTGCACGAACCCGGTGCCCTTGGTGTGGCAGCCGACGTTCCGGCTGGCGGAGAGGTTGTCGACATTGATGAAGGCTGGGTAGGTCGTCGCGACGTCGGCTGAGGTCTTGACGATGACGGTCGCTGCAAGCACCGAGCGGTCGACCTTTTGCCAGGCCTTCTGACCCTTGGACCAAACCCACTTCACCGTGCGCGTGAAGTCCTCTTGGTGGAAACGCAACTCGAGGACCTCGTCCTTCGGCCACTTCTTCTTCCAGGCCGCGGTGATCTCCGAGTGCAGCTTGTTCTTGTCGTCGCCCTTGTAGACATCCAGTGGAGCGCGGTTCGCCGCAGTGATCTCCGTCTCGAGACTCTTCTCGAGTTTGGCAAGCGTCGACTTGGTGGTCTTGAACCGCTGTGAGAGGTCTTTGCGCCGCTTGTCGTTTTCCGGAAGGAACCCTGCGACGACGGTGAGTTGGCGTTGCGCGAAGTCCATCTTCTGGCGTACGCCACCCGTGAAGTATCCGGGTTTCTTCTCCTTCGCGGCTCGCTGGGCCATCTTCTCGGCCTGTTGCAGGCTGTTCGGGATGTCGACCTCAGCTTGCTTGACGAACTTCGCGGCGTTCTTGGAGAACTCTTGGAAGGTCTTGGCAGTCCAGCTGTAGCGCTTGTAGAGCTTGCTGTTCTTGCCGCCGGTCAGGGTCATGATCGGCTTGTACTCTTTGAACTTCTCCGAGCACCAACTCTTGACCGCCGGGAACTCCTGCGCGAGTTCCGCGGACTTCTCGGGGTGGGCGAAGAAGCTCTTGAATGAGTAGATGCTCTGCAGTTCCTGGATGCGGTCGAAGTCCGCTTGCAGGTTTGGGTAGGTGGCTGGGTTCGCGAGGCGACTCATCTTCGCGAGGCGCGGCGCGATGTCTGCCCGGAATGTTTCGAGCTTCGGACGCGTGTCCTTCACGAACTCGAGCAGCGGTTTGACCTTTGCGTTGCTGACGGGCGCGCCCGACTTCGCCAGGTCGGTCTCGATGTTCTGGCAGCGCTGCTCGATGTCGTCGAGCTTGCTTAGCCAGGTCTTCAAGTTGCTCGGCGGGATCAACATCCCCTCGAGTTGCTTCATTTGCGCGGGGTATTCCTTTTCGAAGGCAGTGAGCTTCTTGGTCGCTTCCCTTTGGTGGTAGGAAGTCCGGTCCACGGCCTGACGCTGAGGATACGTGAGTTTCTGGGCGGCGATGGGCGCCACCACTGCGAACAGCGTGAGCACGCTTGAGATCGTTTTCTGCATGGTAAACCTGTGGTTTCGAATGGTGGTGCACTCGAAAGGCAGCGCTCCTAGAGGTCGCTGGAGCGGCGATCGAAGTACGGATCCGCAACCGACGCGTTACCCGCTTCGGTTGCTGCGATGATGTCGGAGATGGGGCTGCTCAGCGCCGAATTGGCGCCGGAGCGAGGCGGTGTGGTCGCGGCGCGACGCGGGGTGGCCTCGGCGCGGCGCGGTGACGTACCGGAGCCACGACCTTCGGCGGTGTGTGCACGTGGTGCACCGGCGCAAGTCGGCGGGCGGCGCCTCGTCGGCGTGGATGGACGCAGCTCTGCAAAAGGGTCGTGCTGAGCAGCATCAAGCCCAGAAGGCAGCGAATCGTGCTTCGTGGTGTTGTCGTCATCGTTTCTCTCCGGTTCTCTCCGGCGGGCTATCGGCCATCATCCAGCGATGCATGAACGATGCAGTTCGCGCGAGCGGAGTCGGCGATGCGAAGGCGTCGTTGCCGAAGCATTCATGCTGCGGCAGAGCGGCCCACGGACGCAATGCGGTTGCATCGCGGCGGCATGTTGCCAGAGAGATGATGGACCGGGCGATCGAGAACGCCGAAGCGATCTGGGGCGGCCTACATGTCCGCGAGCACCGCGCAGATCCGATCTTGCAGGTCGCGCCATGGCGATGGCGAGCCAGCGAAGTTTTGACAGACGATTGCAAATGCGAGGTGGCGGCCGCTGCGCGTTTCGATGTAGCCGGCGAGGTTGCTGACTGCGGACACCGTCCCCGTCTTGGCCCGCACGCGCCCCGCGGCGGGGCTGTCCTTCATGCGCGAAGCCAGAGTTCCGTCGACGCCGCCGATCGGCAAGCTGTTGCGGAATAGCTCGTAGCCTGGTCCACCGCGTTGGTGCATGTCGACCAACAGGCTGACCAACAGGTCGGCGCTGACCAGGTTGTAGTGCGATACGCCGGAACCATCCGCGATTCGAAACTGGGTCTTCTCGTAGCCGAGTCGCGCAAGGTCTGCCGTGATCGCGGCAACGCCGAGACGCAAGCTATCGGGCCCGAGTGGCGTGGTATGTTGCTGCAGCGTGCCGAGTTTGCGCAGCAGCATCTCCGCACCGAGGTTGTCGCTGACCTTGTTAGTGTGGGTGATGACGTCGCCAATGGATCGGCGGAGTTGCACTTCGCTTGGTCGTTGCTGAGCGGATGGCGCTTGGGTTGCGACACTCACCTTTGGGTTGCCGTTGAGCATGCCCGCTCGCTGCATTGCGTCGGCGAGCACGTGCCCGGTGTAGCGCGCCGGATCCGGAACCGTGATGCGTTTGCGTATGACTTGGTCAGCTGGCGCGCGGCCGGCGACTGTTACCACGTTGGGGTGAAGGTATCTGCCACGCGTCGTGTGCAGTTTGCCCTCCCGGTCTTGCACTTCTACGCGCAACACCCCAGCAACCGGAACGAGGCGCACCGTAGGTTCGCTCCTGCCGTTCGTGACTTCTGAAGTGACTGCGGGAGTGATTTCGACGGTGACGCAGCCGCTGTCGATGCATGCAGCGGATAATGCCGGCGAGAACGAATCTGGCTCGTCGTCCCACATCCAGCCTTGGCCAAACCGCGGTGCATCACGAAGCGGGTCGATGACGCATACTTCGGGAGTCGTCGTAGTCACGCCGCGCGAATGCAGTTTGTGCACCATGCCGCGCAGCTCGGTGGTAGTGAGCATTGGGTCGCCAGATGCAATCAGAGTGACGTTGCCCGCGGGTGTGGCATTTGCCGCGAGCGACGTCACAAACTCGCCATCGATGGCGCGCCGACAGATTGCCGAAGTGGTCAGCAGCTTCTGCGTCGATGCTGGCCGGAACAGTCGTTGGGCTTCACGCGTCAGCAGCGTTTCGCCACTGTCCAGATCGACGACCAACGCGGCCACCTGCACCGGATGGGCATCGTGCACCGCCAACATCTCGGCCACTCTCGCGGCCCCACCAGAGGCACAGCCAGCCAACGGCAGCAGTGCGAACGACAGCACGATCGACTTCATCCAGGCACAGTAGACGCTCGCCCCGCGAACTCCCAACCGATCTGCATTCCGTGCTGGTGGCGAGTTCAGTCGTCGCGGTTGTCGAGCGTAGCCAACAAACGCTTCGCCTCATCCGGTGGCAGTCGTTGCGCGTTCTCACGTGCGTTGCTGGCTGCGATGCGCCGCCCTGCGCGCACCAACTCGAGCGCCGCACTGAGATCCCCAGCGACACTCGTCTTGACGTGCCCGATGCAGGCGTCGAGCAGTGCTTCGGCGTCGCGAGCAGTGCTTGCAACGGCGATCGGCAGTGCCGTTGCGTGGCGCCACGCATCTGTGACCAACGCCCCGCGATCGCTGCAATCGCGGGGCCTTTGCAGCGCGGTCATCAGACTCAGGAATGCGTCACAGTCGGCGGTGAACTCAGGTCGCACACGGTCCAAGACCTGCGTGAGCTGATCCTCCATTCCCGCCAGAGCAGGGTCGCTGCCGGCCGAGATGCGCACAACCTTGGCGCCGAGTCCGATGCCCATGGCGATCGCGGTGACGCCGGCAGCGCCACCCGCGGGCAACGGTTCCGCGCCGGCGATGGCGTCCACAAGGGTCCGGAACGCTGCTTCTACTTCGGGTGCTACCATGATGTTTTGCGCGTGCCTGTTGGCAGCTGCGCGGTGCCTTCGTTGCTTTCGATGGCAGCGCAGCGGGGGACAGTACGCAACTTGCGTGCATGCGTTGCAACAGGTCCTGCTACTTCTTCACCGCCGGTTCGCCGCTGGAATCGTCGGAGCCGGCCGCTGGCCATGGTACCGAACTGGACTTGATGTGCAGGTCGCGTTGCGGGAACGGAATCTCGATGCCCTGCTCGGTGAGTCTGCGGTTGATCAGGCTGTTGATGCGATGCAGTAGCGGCGTCTTCATCGACGGATCCGGCACGAAGACGCGCAGTTCGAAGTTGAGCGAACTCTCGCCGTGAGCCAGGAAGAACGCTTTCGGCTCCGGATCGGCGAGGATCTCGGGTTGCTCCAGTGCGACCTCCAGCAGGATGTTGGTCACCTGATCGACATCGCTGCCGTACGCGACCCCGATTGGGACCACCAGGCGAATGATGGTGTCACCGCGAGTCCAGTTGGTGACCTCCTTCGTGATCAGGCTGCGGTTGGGAACGATGATCTCTTGTCGGTCGAAGTTGATCACGCTGGTGGCGCGGATGTTGATCCTCTGCACCTTCCCCGAGATTGCGCCGATGGTCACCACGTCGCCGACGCGAACCGGTCGTTCGATCAGCAGGATGATCCCGCTGACGAAGTTGGACACGATCTCTTGTAGACCGAAGCCAAGTCCGACCCCCATGGCGGCCATCAACCAGCCCAAGCGTCCGAGGTCGAGCTTGATCATCGACAGGGTGATGATGGCAGCCAACGTGAAGACGCCGTAGCGCGACATCGTCAAGATCGCGTACTTCAAACCCGAGTCGATATCGAGTCGCGAGAACACGCCATACTCGTAGAGCCCGGGCAGATACTTCAGCACCAGATACGCGCCAAATACGCAGAACACGGCGCGCAGCAGGTCGCCGTAGGACACGAACAGGTTTTCTTCGCCGATATCGAGCAGGTCGTAGGCCTGCAGTTGATCCAGGGTTTGGAAGGCCTGGCTGTCGATTCCCCAGAACCCGGCGATCAGCACCAGGCCGCCGATAACGAACAGGATCTGGACGAGTTTGTGAACTTGGGAATGGCTCTCCGCTGCCGTGACTTCATCCGGATCTTCTGCCGGTGCTGCTGGCTCCGCATCGCTGGCTGCGGTTGTGTCGGCGTCGGCGTTGCCGTTATCGGCTCGCAGTTGTTTGGACTGGCTCCTGCGCGCGCGCAACGTGAGCATAGCCACGGCACCCTTGTAGAGGGGCACGAGCAACAGCATCGTCGCGAGCGACAGCGCTAGACTCTTGGTCAGGACCCCGGCGCTGTAGCGATAGCCCGTGACTTCGAGCACGACGACGCCAACGCCCATCAGGCACAGCAGGCCAGCCAGCATCGGCCACCGACGGCCTAGCAAGTTGTTGCCGAGCGAGACCGACAACCTCTGGGTGAATGCCGACCGTGGCCGCAGCAGCAGGATGCCAGCGATGACCGCGACGATCAGGAACAGCGTGTAGGCGAGCCGCGGCAGGATATCGAGCGGCAGCAAGTCGAGTTGAAACGGCGGCCGCGACAGAATCGCGCGTGTCGCATCGAACACTAGGTATCCGAGCAGCAGCACGCAGAGGGATCGGTGCAGGGCGTGCGCGGCGTCGCGATCCATGCCGAACTGCACCTGTGCAGTGCCACGGCCGGCGAAGAACGATCGCGACAGCAGCCAGAACAGCAGGGCGATCGCCAGGTGATCGAACAGACTGCGCAGCACCGGAACCAAAGCTCCCGGCAAGCCTACGACGTCGAGCGACCGGCCGACCGCGAAGACCAAGGCCGGCAGTAGCGCGACGCTGACGGCTCCGGCACCGATTGCGAGCAGGCGATCGATGATCCTGGCATCGTCCTGCAGCGTGCGGTCGTTCATCCGCGTCACGAACCTTCGCAGGCGCTGTCGTACCCAGAAGAGACCGATCGGCAGAGCGACGACGAGCAACACCAGCATCAAAATGGTGTTGGCAAGGCTCATTCCCTCGGTGATGCGCGTCGAGGGTTGTGGTGACCCGAGGCCGCCCGCCCAAGCGGAAACGACTTCGGCTTCGGCGGCGACCTGCGGCCAAATGGCCGGTCCAAACGGTTTGGCGCCGCGGATCCAAAACACCTTCGAACGGATGAACGTCTCAAGTGCATCGAGTGCGTCTTGCCGTTCGATCAGGGCAACTTGCAGGTCTTGGCCCTTGCCGATCACTTCGGTGAGTCGACCACTCTCTTGGCGCAACGCGGTGCTGTAGGGCTCGAGCAGACGCTGCGCGGCGGTTCGAAACGACCGGCGCTGCGGTTCGGTGAGTGTCTCGATCGTGGATGTGACTTCCCGCTGCCAGGTCTCCTTGAGCAGGAACAGCTTGTCTTCGAGTTCGAATCGGCGAGAGCGGAACGCGCTGAGTTCGGCGGCGAAGTCTCGGCGCAGCGCGTGCTCAAGAGCATGGCGGCGCAGTTTGACGCGACGCATCGTTAACTGAATGCGCTCGCCAGCGTGCACTCCGCTGCCGGCCTTCTCGAGGTAGCTGCGCAGACTCGTGAGTTCGCTGACTTCGACGAGTAGGCGTGACTGCTGGTCTTCGAGGTCGGCGCCCAGCGCGAGCAGGAACTTGCCGGCGTCACTCTGCTTCTTGGCGGAGACGGCCATCTCAAGTTGCTTCGCGGTCAGAAACCGGGTTGCGGGGTCGGTTGTCGTCTCAAGGACCTTCTCGAGTCGCGCGACCTCTTGTGCGAGGCGCAACGCATCGCGATCGATCTCGCGTTCGAGGGCGTCTCGATACGCGGCGTATTCCTGCTCAAGT
Source organism: uncultured bacterium (assembly GCA_963974725.1). Classification (GTDB taxonomy): domain Bacteria; phylum Planctomycetota; class UBA1135; order UBA1135; family UBA2386. The sequence goes on from CAXBFC010000216.1 coordinate 7,415, forward strand.
CGCTCGAGTCTTTGTTCGGCAAGATCCCGCGTGTTGACCCGAAGCGGCGCGAGCACCTTCTCTTGCTCGCGGTCCCGCTCGAGAACGCGTGCCTGAAGACGAGCCACGTCGGCGTCGAGCGTGGCGTTGGCGGCGCGGATGCGAAGATTCGCCTGCTGGGCTGGAACGCTCGCGACTTCGGCATCCCGCGTCAGGCCACTGCTCCGTTCGAGCGCCGCTTGCAGCCTGGCGCGCGACTGGGCCAGCTGTGCCGGGAGCTGTTCGACGTAGCGGATCCGTTCGGCTTCTTCGGTACGCAGCGAGCTGACTCGTTCTCGTTGTGCTGCGACCTTCGCATCGAGTTCCTCGAAGCCAGTAGGCGTGGGGGCTACGACCGCCGCGACCGGAGGCAGAGCGGCGTGTTGGGTCAGGGTTTCGACGAGAGTTTGGCGACGTGCGTCCCCTTCCGCTGACGTCACTTCCGGAGCTTCTAGGCGCGTGATCAGTGCCAGGGCTTCGTCGAGCAGTTGCACGCGGCGGCCCCACGTCTGCTTGGCGAGAGCGTTCGGGCTGCCAGGAAGTGCATCCTTCGGCAGGCCTTCCAAGGTCGCCTTGGCCTCGGCGAGCATGGTCGTTGCCTGCTGACGGTCAAGAGTTGCGGACGCGGTCTCCGGGTCGCCTTGTCCAGGAAGGCTAGCGCAGAGTGCCATGAGCACGAACGAGAGTGAGAGATGCCGCAAGGTGTGCTTCATGGATTCCCGGCTCATCAAGAGTTGGGAAGGACGTGAGGGTTCGTGCCGATGCTGCCCTCGGCGTCGGCTGGCGAGCGTTTGCTGAGCGAGAGCATGCTCTCCGCGTTGCCGGCGAGGTCGCTCCATCCAACGGTGCCCTATCCAAGGGTGCCCCATCCAAGGATGCCGTCGGTAGCAACGATCGGGCAGGGACGAGGCATCGTCGCGCCTGCGGCTCTCAGGTCAACAGCAGTGTCATGCTTGCCGCCGCGGCGGCCGCGCATACTAAGCACACGGCGGCGAAGAATCATTCCGCGTCGGGTTTGGTGATGTCAGCGACCGGCGGGTAGCTTTCCCGGCCGCATGACCGAACTGTTTACCGTGCTCGGCGGGCTTGGCGTCTTTCTGTTCGGTCTGAGGGTTATGAGTGGCGGCTTGCAAAAACTGGCAGGCGCGCGGCTGCGGTCCGTCCTTGCCGGGCTGACCCGCAATCGTTTCACGGGGGTCTTCAGCGGCTTCCTGATTACGTGTGCCGTGCAGTCGTCGAGTGCGACCACGGTGCTCGTCGTATCGTTTGCCAACGCTGGCTTGCTGACACTTACCCAGACCCTTGGCTTGGTCATGGGGGCCAACATCGGCACGACGGTGACGGCGTGGATCGTGTCGTTGTTGGGCTTCAAACTGAAGATTGCGGCGTTTGCGCTGCCGATCATCGGCTTGGGCTTTCCGCTGTCGCTGCTGAAGGCGCCTCGCACCAAGCACGTATCCGAAGTCATGATCGGCTTTGGCCTGCTGTTCCTGGGGCTGTCGTTCCTCAAGGACGCAGTGCCGGACTTCAAGTCCAACCCCGCAGCCTTCGAGTTTGCGCAGAGCCTGACCGGTTACGGGTTCTGGTCGACGTTGTTGTTCGTCTTGTTCGGCACCGTCCTGACCGTGGCGGTGCAGTCCTCGTCTGCGTCGACTGCGATTACGCTGACCATGGTGGCCAAGGGCTGGATCGACCTCGACCTGGCCGCCGCGATGATTCTCGGGGAAAACATCGGCACGACGATCACGGCGCAGCTTGCGTCGATCGGTGCCAACCGCGACGCACGACGAGTGGCTACCTTCCACACGTTATTCAACGTGATCGGGGTCTGCTGGATGTTGCTCGCAATGCCGTTGGCACTCGGTCTGGTCCGCATGATCATCAACGGCGACGCCGAAACCGACATGCTGGTTGCGACCACGCAAGTGGCGCTGTTCCACACGTTGTTCAACGTCACCAATACAGGCCTGCTGATTGGCTTTGTCAGCAAGCTCGAGGCGCTGGTGCTGCGCCTTGTTCCAGTGCGCGGCGACGAACTTGAGCGCACGCACCTGGAGTTCCTGGAATCCGGTCTGCTTGGCACACCCGAACTTGCTGGCGTCGAAGTGCGCCGTGGCGTGGAGCAGATGGTCAAAGTCTGTCGCGACGCATTCACCAAAGTCACCGAGGTCCTCACCAATCCTGACACACGTCTCGGCAGCGTGGTCGAGGACATCTGGCGCGAGGAACAGAAGACCGATGAAATGGAACTCGAGATCATCGAGTTTTGTTCGCAGTGGGCTCGATCGGGCACGTCCGAGAGCGTCGGTCGCGACGTCGCGCGATTCCTTGAGATGGCCAACGACATTGAACGCATCGGCGACCACTGCACCAACCTGGTGCTGTTGGCTCAGCGACGATTCGACAAGGGCTACTCGTTTGACGCCGGCGCCCAGGCTGAGCTCGCCAGCATGGCGACTCACGTCGACAAGATCTTGCTACAGACGATCGGATCCCTGCGGCGTCCCGAGAACATCGACATGGCGTCCGCAAAGATCCTCGAACAGAAGATCAACCGCGAGCGCGACGAAAGCCGCCAAAGCGAGACCAAGCGTGTCGAGCAGCCTGGCTACGACCTGCGTCGCGGTTTGCTCTTCCTCGACATGATGACCAACATGGAGAAGATCGGCGATTACTGTTGGAACGTCATCAAGATGATGCAGACGTCGAACGACGATTCGTAGTCGAAGCCCAAGCCGGGCGGAACTCTGGTCCCGCGGGTTCGCGGCGCAGCGGGGCGTCGGTTTTTGTCGGCCGGCCGCCTCAATGGTGATTGTTGGCTTTCTGCAGCTTCGCATAACTACTTCAAGGGCAGTGCGATCGGGTTGTCGGGTGCGCGTTCAGGGGAGCGTCGTGCCACCTGGCCATCGCCATGCGCATAAGATCGTAGGGATCGACTAGCTCGCATCGCATAGCCAGCGAGCTCCCGGTCCTGATCTTCCGAACTCCGTACTCCACATGAGCAATAAACTCACTCTGCTTGCCCTTACCACGCTGTTTGCAACAACGGCCAACGCGCAATGCTTGTCCGTCAGCGGCAACTCGATCACCGCGACGATGGCCCCGACGGGCTTCTGGACGGTCGACGACGAGGGACGTAGCCCCGACATCGCCTTCAACGGATTCACATTCCCGTTGGGCGGCACGAACTGGACGCACTTCGTCGTCGAGTCAAACGGCGAGGTCTATCTGACCAACGGCAGCGGTCCCGTCAGTCCCGCAACCTTTGGTATCACCAACCTTGCCACGCTTCGTGGTGGCGCCGGCGGCTCGCCGCGCCTCGCGGCGTTCGGCGGCGACTTCGAAGGAGTTTCTGGACTCGTCGGCTGGGACATCCTCGTTGACGACACCGTTGCGAACCAGGTCAAGGTCACGTGGACTGGTCTGCGTCTGTTCAATGGTAGCGAGAACTTCAGCATGAGCCTGACGCTGCTCGCCGGCGGCCTCGTGCAATTCGATTATGCGGATGGCGACTTCGGTTCCGCGGCCTTCAACGTCATCGCGGGCTTGTCTGCCGGCAACGACGTTGGCACTGGCGCAGAGCCGCCTCTCGATCTCAATGGCGGCGGCGACTCCGGCGCGGTCGAGTTGTTTCACGAGATCAACTGGGCGCCGTGGGATCTCGACAACCAGTCGATCCTGCTGCTACCGAACGGCAATGGTGGCTACGCGGCGGTCATCAGTTGTGGTGAAGCCGGCCACGAGAGCTTCGGCGAAGGTTGCTACAACATCGGCACCGAGTCGTTCTACCAGCACTTCACGGACGCAGCTGTCGCAGCGACGGCGTTGACTGGCAACGCCTTGCAGCTTTCTCCGTCGAGCAACGGCTACGTTGCCACGTGGCTTGCTGGCGGTTCGGCGTTGTACGTCGCGCCGAGCGCAGCGGCGACGCAGCTGCAGGTTCTCAACGATGATGAGGTTACCTTCACGCCGTCGGCCGGATTCCCGACGCCCAATGGTACTGTTACGGACCTAACGGTGACCGGCAACGGTGTCATCGCGTTTGGTATGGGCCCGACCGAGCCTTCTGCCGAGAACTGGATTCCAACCCCCGCGGGCATGCTCGCCGGGTCACACGGCGGCATCTACTGCTGGCACGCCTACAACGAAGAGGAAGGGGGCGACGTCTGGGCTGAAGAAGTTGGCGGCATCACCTACGTGACCTTCCTGGACGTCGAGAATTTCCCCCTCGGCGTGGTCAACCCGAGCACCTTCCAAGTGCAGTTCGACCAGGCAAGCGGCCAAATCAGCATCGTCTGGGTCGACATCGATAACGACAACGTTCCGATCTTCGGCATCTACCCACAAGACCACCTGATTGGCTTCACGCCGCCAGGTCCGTCGATTGATCCAGGATCGGTCGACCTTGCCGCGCAGTTGGTTGTCGTCACGTTCCCGGATACGAACGCGATCAGCATCAGCGCATCGCCGCTACCGATCTCCACGGCCACTACCGGCACGACGGTGACCTACGCGATCGACAACGCCCCCGAGGTCGCCGCAAACAGCGGTACCGCGATCGGGCTGGTGGCCTTCAGCTTGAACGGTGGTTTGCCGGGAGTTGATCTTGGCTTCCTCGGCGCTCCCGGCTGTAGCGCCTACGTTGGCGGACTTGACTTGACGCTGGCATTCGTCGGGCCGATCGGCCAACAGACGGTGCCGCTAACGATCCCGCCGGGCGTGCCCGGTGGCGTCGTGCTGTATGCACAAGCGGCTGCATTGTCGAACGGCATCAACGTGTTCGGCTTGGCCACGTCGAACGGCATCGAGAGCACGATCGGCGGCAGCTAACGCTTGCGGGGTGGCGGCCCCGAGTCGCCGTGCGTTCCACGAACGACGACCTACGCCCTGTACCAGTTGGTGCAGGGCGTAGGTCATTCCGGCCGGTTCTTTACTTGGCTTGCTTGCCATCGGGCTCCGCGTCAACTTGCTGTTGCGTCGAACCGGTGCTTGTTTGGCGCGCTGGTCGGTGCCGGCGCCGTCTCGTTTGCCCGCTAGAGCGTGCGGCAGTAGTTGTGCGAGTCATTGCGTGCTGCCGCGTCGGTCTGCCGTAGTCCGTTTGGCCAATGGCATCGGCACCAAGGTCGATGCCATCAGCCCGATCTTGACGGCGACGATAGTGTGGCGTGCCAGACCTCATTGATGCGCCTGCTGTCGCCATTGTCGAACGCCTGTTGCGAACGGCACTGGACCGCGGTGCTAGCGATGTGCATCTCGATCCCGGCGAGCATGGCGTGCGCGTGCGCATGCGTCGCGATGGGGTGCTGCAGACGATTGAGACGTTGCCGGTCGAACTTGGCCAGCACATCGTCGGGCGCTGCAAGGCCTTGGCAGAACTGCTCGTCTATCGTCGGGACGTGCCCCAAGAAGGCCGCATCACCGCCGAGCGATCTGGACTCGGTTGTGAATTGCGTGTTGCGACCTACCCGACGCTCTTTGGCGAACGGGTCGCCCTGCGGTTGGATGCCAGGGGCGGATCACCGCGTGTGCTTGCCGAGCTCGGGTTGCAGGACGAAGTGTGCGCGGCATTGCAGCACGCCGTGTCGCAACCCGAGGGCGTCGTGCTGCTGACTGGGCCGAGCGGCAGTGGCAAGACCACCACGCTCTACTCTTGCCTGCATCACTTGGTGCAGAATGGTCCCGAACGCACCATCGTCACTGTCGAAGATCCAGTCGAGCGCCGGATCGAGGGCATCGTGCAAACCGAGGTCGACCCGGTTGCCGGGCTTGGCTTCGCGCGGGC
>CAXBFC010000217.1:0-13210 GCA_963974725.1 uncultured bacterium
AATCAGCACGTCTTCGCGGCCGGTCTCGCGACAGATCTCCAGCAACTGCCGACGCAACGACGGGGTCCATTCGCCGTCTTTGCCCTGCCGGAACAAACGCAGCGCGTCGTCAACGCGGCCCTCGTCGCGCAGCAGATCAATCCACACCTGCCGTGCGTCATCCTTGAGCTCGGGGCTAGCCTCGAGCAGTTTGAGCAAGTCGTCGATGGCATCTCCAGCACGATAGGCCGAAACCACGACCGTCAGTGCATAGCGCCGGTCGCGCTTCATCTTGGCAACCTGCACGGCCTGCCAGCCACACTCTTGCGACTTCTTGTAGTCCTTGGCGGCCAACGCCCACTCCGCGAGGCGAATCAGTTGGCGGAAGCGCTCGGTGCCCTCGCCATGCACTTCGTAGACTTCGAGTGCTGCCGCGGGTTCGTTGCGCAGCGCCAGGATGATCGCGGCCTGGTTGCGCTGTTCGCGGTCCAGTTCAGGACTCTGTGCGAAGGCCTTGAGTTGCGCGATCGAATCCTTGCCAACCAACGCGCGCCGGAACAGGATGCGCCGGCGCAGGCCAGGCTCAAGCTCACCGTTGAGCAGCTCGTCATACGCGCGCGCGGCATCTTCGCCACGACTGAGCGTGTCGAGCAGTTCAGCGCGCAACAACAAGTCGCCGTCGGTGCGCTGTGCTGCTGGGATCGCATCGAGCACGCGCAACGCTTTCTGCGGTTGCCCTTGGTAGCGCAGGATGCCGCACAGCAAACGCGACGCACCCGGCTCAGGCTTGCTCTTGATACGAGCCTGCATCAAGTCGAGCAACAGCCGCACCTCACCGTGAGCCGCAGCGGCGGCTTGCCACAACGCGTCGGCTTGCGATTCCGGATGCGCCGTCAGCATCGCCTTGTCGACGAGTTCCCGAACACTCGGGTGCAGGGTTTCGGCCGCCTGGCTCTGCCCCACTTGCGAGCAGAGCGGTTGCGAAAACCACAACAGAGCGCAAAGAGCACCAGTGCGAACAACCATCAGGCGAGCCTCCGTGAGGCATCCGCGCGTCGGCGGAACCACACATCCACAAGGTAAGTAAGCAAGGCGAGCAACACGAGCCATGGCCAAACCGGCAACACCTGAAGGGGTGCACCAGTGCGACCGACAGCCAGCTTCGGAAAGGACGCGCCAACCGCAACATGCACACCGCCGGTCGCCGCCGCAATGGCGACAGTCGGCAACGCAGCCCGCGGATCGACTTGCGTCTCCGGCGCGCGCACTGCCAACGGGTCCGAACAAACGCGATGACGCCAACCGGCGTTGGTGGACGCGACCAGTTGCATCGTGTCCGTAGATGCAGCGATCCGGGAGCCATGAAACACGCCAGGCGCCACTTCGCGCATCGCAACGAACTCGCCATCGGCGCCAGCGAGTTGCACAACCGGCACTGCCGACGAACGCACTTCACGGCGCGCTTCGACATACAAGTGCGACGCATCCCGGCGGGTGCTCACCGCGAACGGCGGCTGCGCCGACCGCGACGTGCGGCTCAAGACGCGCCCGAGCATCGGACCATAGCCTGGCCATTCGCTCCACTTGCGCGTGCCGGGACCAACCGGCTCCGTGCTCAGGGACGTGACCCGGCCGAGACCATACTGCCACGAAGCCATCACCGGCCGGGACGTGCCAGCCACCGACAACAACAGGTCCGCGCCGGGACGCAGCGAGGTCTCAACCAACGTCTGCACCGGCGGGATCGCGTCCGAGTCGACGTCACCCCACCAGCCGCGGCCACCGCGAGCTTCAATCTCGAAGTTGCCAGGCCGGTATGGCGGCAACATCGACGTGCTCGGCTTCTTCAGCAGCAGCTCGGGCAGATTGAATCGATCGGGCGAGTGGTAGTAGCGCCCGCCACCCCAGTCTGCGATTTCGACCAAGAACTCGCTGTGGCGACCCGGTCCGACCAGCACCGTCGACACGGCGATGCCATCGTCGGCCATCTTGCGCAACAAGGCTTCGTAAGGCCCTGTCTCGACGCCGGCGTCGGTCACGATCAACACATGCTTGTAGCGCGTCTGCACGTTCTTCAACGCGTAGTACGACTCTTCCACCGCTGGAAACAACACCGTGCCACCGGCGGCGCCCAAGCGGTTGAGCGCACGTTGGATGTCGATCGAGTTGGCCGCGGACTGCACCGGGGCTGCCCATTGCTTGGTGCCATAGAACTCGACGATGCCAACCTTGTCGTGTGGTTGCAGGCGACGAATCGCGAGGCGCGCCACTTCCTTGGCCAGCGTCATGCGGTTGCCAACCATCGAGCCGGACGTATCGATGACGATCGCCAGCGTCGTGCTCGGGTCCTTCTTCTCTTCCTTCTGCACATACTCAACCGGCGAGATCGTCTCGATCACGGTGTCGTGGTAACCACCGGGGCCAAACGCCGACCGGCCGCCACTGACGAACAATCCCATGCCGCGTTGCTGCACGGCATCTGCCATTTGCTGTTGCCAGCTCTCCGGCACCTGATCGGCCGGACGATCATCCAGCATGGTCAGGTCAGTGCGTTCGAGATCGAGTGCCTGGCCGTTGACTGGCTCGCGCAGTTCGAAGCCACCACCGAGCAGTTGGCTGAGGTGTGCCGCGGCATCTTGCACGCGTGCGCCAAGGTAGAGAACGCGCAGCGGATCCTGCACCGCCACAGTGCGCACCAACTCGTTGTTGCTGGAATCCGCGTCCGCGGCATCGGTGCGACCGACCTTCGCGGTCAGGGCCACGTAGCCTGCTTCGAGGGGTTCGAACGGCAGCTCGATCGATGCAACTCCCTCGCACGGGATCTCGCGCGACTGTGCGACTTGCTTGCCGTCCGCGGACAGCGTCACCTGCACCATCGCGTTCGATGCGGCAACCGTGATGCGAACCCGGCCGATGTGGCCCACCCGCAGGTCATCCAGGACCGTCAGACCGACCGCGCGAACATCGTCGACCTCGTGGCCAACTTTGACGCAGTGCAATGGCAAGCCGCGCGACGTCAATTCTTGCAGCGCCAACTGCCAACGTCCGTCGGTTGCCAGGCCATCACTGATCAACGTGACCGCACCACCCGAACCTTCGGGAATGGTTCGCAGCGCCCGTTGCAGCGCTGCACCTAGGGGTGAGCCCTGCTCCCGGTCGACCGCCAGGTACTCGTCAAACGTCGACGGATCGCCACCGGCAGCGCTGCGACCGCCGATCTCAAGCAGCACCCGCACACCGTCCCTTGGCAACGCTTGCTCAACGGCCTTCAGAGCAGCCGCAATGGCAACTGGGTCGGCAACGCTGGCGCTGCGGTCGACGATGACCACGTGGTGGTCGGTCCACGCATTGCTGACCAACACCGGGCGGGCAAGCCCCAACACCAACGCCAACACGACGACCGTGCGCAGCAGGCCATGCCACGTCGCAACGGCTCGGCGTGGCACGAACCACACCAAGACTGCGAGCGGCAGCAACCACAAGAACTCGGGAAACTGGAAGCTCATCGATGACGCAGAGTGTTACGGGATGCGTGAGGTGCGGAAGAGCAACCACTCGACACCGAGTAGCAACAGAGCGAGGAACAGCAGCAGCGTGATCAAGTCGTAGCGGCTGGCGGCAGCGGTCGTGGCGACGGCCAACGGCGCAACCGCCGCATCGACGACGCCACTGGCATGCGGATCGAGCAACCCGGCGGCGAAGCCACCACCCTTGACCGACGAGTAGGAGCCGGCGAGCCCCGGTACAAACGTCGCGGCGAACGATCGACTTGTGCCGCCCGCTTCGTAACGAACCCCCGCATCGACCACGGCCACCGGGCTGCCAACGGCCACGTGGTCCGGCCCTTCGTCAAAGTCGGCTAGCCAACGAATCGACAGGCCGACGAACAACGGGAACGAACCTGAGTTGACGAAGTCGTAGTCCGGCTGCAACAGCTCCCGCCAAACCCACAGCTTCTTGGTGACATCGGGCTTCGCGCCCATCGTGACAGCGCGGCCAAGCGCGGCCGCCGTCGACATCGCGTCGATCTCATTGAGGCCCAGACCGCGGTAGAGTTCGTCGAGAACCGCACCGGGATCCAGCCCTTCGGGATGGAACACCAAGAACGCATCGTCGGCCTGCTGCACCGTGCTCAGCTCAAGCGCCGGTACCGCGCCACCAAACTCGTCGCCGGCGTTGCGGACAACGACCCGCGTTTGCGCATCGACCTGTTCTTGCAAGACGATCCCGGCGTCGGCGGCGAGCACCTTCAAAAACACCCCGGCAACACCCGGCTGCACCGCAACCGCGATCGGCCGGCGATCGGGCAGAACAAACCGTGCCACGTCGTCGTGCCGCAGCGCATCGCCACCTGCAACGGACGCGAGCAACGTCTGGCCGTGCGCTGGCACGTCGCGGAACCGGTAGTGCGATCCAGCTGGCGAGCTTGACACTTCGGGTGCTCCCGAAAACGCCGTGCCATCCAGCTTCAGAGTTGGCACGCGCTCATCGCCGCCGGCTTCCCCGCCTGTTTCCCCGCCAACGACCTCAACCAGGACGTCGACGTTGTGCCATTGCCCCGAGACGGCCGGGGCAACCCCCAGCGCAGTGATGCCCACATTGCGACCCTCGCGCTCACGGACCTTGAGTTGCCGCACTTCGATCGACTCCGGCAGCAAGGCCAGTTCGTCGTTGGACAGCGTGTGCTCACCGACCACACAGATGGTCGTCGGACGATCGGTGCGCGCGGCCGCGAACTGGTGCAAGACGCGAGCGACCGAGTTGACGGTGGCTTCAGGTTGCGAGTCCTGCAAGCGACGCGCAAGCAGTAGTGACTCTTCACCGGGGCGCAGTACGGTTTGGGCGCGGCCACCACACAACACCACCGTGCGCGCGTCTTCGGGCAGAGAACCGACATAGTCGCTGGCCAACGCGACCGCTTCCGGGAAGCGCTGACCGATCGCCATCGCCGCCGAGCCATCGAGCAAGACGACGTGATCACGGCTGGCGTCGTTACCACCCCGCAACCCGGCGACCGACAACCACAACAGCAGAGCGATCGCGACAATCAACAAGTAGGCCCACGGATGACGGAAGCGCTGCACGAGCACGCGGGCCCGCGACTCTTCCATCGCTTGCTGCCAGAACAAGGTCGTTTCCACCTCGACCAGCTGATGGCGAACACGCAGGCGCTGCAACAAGTACAGCACGCCCGCGATCGCCAAGGCGCCGAGCAGACCCCAAACCCCAGGAAGGTTGCTGAAGCTCATACGACGAATGCCCCTGACGAAAACAAGGTCGACAGCTGCGGCACGACCGGCTCGTCGACGTCGATGCGGACGAGGCCCGCTTGCTGCGACATTGCCAGCTTGTGCAGACCTTGCTCGAACGATTCGTAGGCGCGGCGGTAGGCGGCGAGCACGTCGGAGGTGACCGACACATCGTGCTCCTGGCCGCTCTCACAATCGCGCAACAACAGGTCGCCCGACAGATCCGGGTTCTGATCGCTCTTGCGGATCAGCTGCACCAGTAGCAAGCGGTGCCGCTGACGTGCCAGGCTTTCGCGAACGGCTTCGAGTCCACTCGGGTCAAAGAAGTCCGAGACGACAATCAACAAGCCGGGCCGCATGCCCATGCGTGCGAACTTGCCCAGTGACTTCTTGAAGTCGGTGGCGCCGCCGGGCTGCTGGGCCGCGAGCACTTCCGCCATGCGCATCATGCGCACACGGCCATTGCGCGGCTGCAGGGCGACGCGCAGTTTGTCGGCAAAGGGAAACAAGCCGACACTGTCGTGGTGGTGCAACGCTGCCGCGGCCAATGCGAACGCCGCCTGCAAGCCAGCGCGAGCCCGCGGCTGCTCGCCGTGGAACATGCTGCGTGATACATCCGGCGCGAGATAGACCGGCAGGTCCTCAAACTCCTCGAACAACCGCAGGAACACCCGGCCCAAGCGGCGATAGATGTTCCAATCGATGGCGCGCAGATCGTCGCCCGGCGCGTAACCGCGATAGTCGCGGAACTCCATGCCGGAGCCCATGTGCCGCGAGCGCTGCTCGGCGTGCACACCGCCGCGTGCGACGCGCTTGGCGAGGATGCGAAACCGCGACACGGCGTCCAGGAACGTCGGGTCAAACAGTTCTTTCGCAGTCAGTACGGCGTTCGCCATGAATGATCGAAGCCGTGCCTAGACGACCGGCGGCTGCACGTGCTGCAGCACCTCTTGGATGATGCGGTCGGTCGTGACGCCGTCGGCTTGGCCGTGGAAGTTGACGATGATGCGGTGACGCATCACGTCGTACGCGACGGCCTTGATGTCGTCGGTGCTGACGGCGAAGCGACCTTGGGTCAGCGCGCGCACCTTGGACGCCAGCATCAGACTCTGCACGGCGCGTGGGCTCGGGCCCAACGAGACGAACTCGTTGACGATCTTCGGCGCCAGGTCCTGGCCCGGTTGGGCGCCGACGACCAGATGGATCGCGTAGCGTTTGGCGAGCTGCGGCACCGGCACCGACAGCACGACCTTGCGCAGTTCGAGGATCTCGGTACTGCTCGAGACGTTGTGGATCTCGGGCTCCTTGCCGGCAGTGGTGCGGTCGACGATCGCTTCGTATTCCTCGATCTCGGGATAGCCGACTTGGATCTTCATCAAGAAGCGGTCCAGCTGTGCCTCAGGCAGCGGATAGGTACCCTCTTGCTCGACCGGGTTCTGCGTCGCCATGACGCAGTAGGGCTCGGCCAGCTTGATCGTGCGCCGACCAACGGTGATCTGCCGCTCCTGCATCGCCTCGAGCAACGCCGACTGGGTCCGCGGCGTCGCGCGGTTGATCTCGTCGGCGAGCACCAGACTGGACACCAACGGCCCTTCCTGGAACTGCAACTCGTGGCCGCCGCCTTCCGTCTCGACCAGCACGTTGGTGCCTTGGATGTCGGCCGGCATCATGTCCGGAGTGAACTGGATGCGGGAGAACGGCACGTCGACGGCTTGGCCGATCGAACGCACCAGCATCGTCTTGCCGAGGCCGGGCACGCCTTCCAGCATTACGTGGCCACCGGCGAACAGGGCGGTCAGCGCAGCATCCAGCACCGCCTCCTGCCCGACAATGAAGCGCTGCACCTCGGTCTTGATCTTCTGGTGCACATCACGGAAGCGCTGGGCGTCGCGCTCGGCGACTTCGACTAGTTCGTTGGCGTTCATCACTGCGGTCCGCCTTCCTCACGAAGGCTCAGGTAGAAGCTGCGCACGAGATCCTGCATCCATGGACTGAGGACTCGGCGTGACAGATGACCCATCGGAGCGGCGCGCGCACCCCGGCTTTCGCCGTTGATGCTGTCGCCCTGCTGGGCCTGTGGTTCGATGCGTTCCTGGGTGATCTTGCTCATGCCAGGATTCGGCTTGGCGCTGATGTGGTCGGGGAACGTCACCCCGAGCACCAACTGCGCAACGCCGCGTTGTTTCTTGGGGCCACCGGGACCGCCGCGGCCATTCGCGTCGTCCTGTGGTTTGCCGCTGCCCATCGAGATCTGCAGATCGCGATTCACCGGCGGCTTGCGTTGACGCAGGTTCGGCTGCACGCCACCGCGCGCCTTGGACTCGTCGTTCTCGTCGTCGACTTCTTCGTCTTCGTCAGGGTCCTCTTCTTCATCCGACGTGACCTGGTCCTTGGCGGACCACGGCGACGCGGTGGGACTCTTCGACGAACCCTTGCCCGAACCGCGCCCCAAAGTCGAACCCGACTCCTGCGGCGGCTTGTTCTGCTCGTCGGTCTTCTGCTCGTCGTCTTTTTTGGCCTTCGACTGCTTCTTCTTGGGCTTTGGCTTCTTGGTCTTCTCGCTCTTGGTGCTCTGCGCCTGATTGCTCGGCTGACCGCGCTCCGAACCACCACCAGCAGCCGCGCGCGCTTCGGCACTGCGCCCACTGCCAATTGGGTTCTTGCCGCGACGACTGGCGTCGCTCGGCGTTTCGTCGTCGCTCTCCGACGAGCTGTCGCTGTCCTTCTGCGCCTTGCGCGGTGTGCGCGGCTGCAGCTGCTTCGGCTCCGGGTTGGTTTGCGTCACGGTGTCGCGGGGCTTCTCACCGGGTTGCTGCGCCACCACCGCAACTTCGCGCTCGCCACTCGGCGTCACCACTTCAATGGGCGCAGAGACCGTGACCATGCTCGCAAACCACAACAGCAACGCCGCTGCCAAGCCAGCCAACCACAGCATGCGCGAGGACTCAGGCGGCGCAGCAGACTTGCTTGGCCTGGCATGGCGCGCTGCCTCGATGCGTTGTTGGGCATCGCGGATGGCTGCCAACTGGAAGCCATCGGGATGCTGTACATCGACGAACTCGTGCGCCGTCGCCATACGGTCGGCCAACTGCAGCTCCCGATCGATCGCGCGCAGCGCCGCGGCGTCGGCGACGCGCTGCTTGTTCGCTTCCTGCCACCGCAAGAAGATGCGGCCACACGGAGCGACGGCGGTCAACAAGACCACCACGAGCCACGGCAGGTGAAGGTTGAGGCCAAGCGGCGCCAGCAACGCAACCAGCGCCAGGTAGATCACCGGAAACGCGAGCGTTGGCATCGCCAGGCCGCTAAGCCGCCGCGTCTCTTGCTGCACCAGACCGCGTCGCAACTCCTCCGCTACGGGACGCGCCAGATCCTGTAGCTCGGCGCGAACATCGGCCGGTGTGTGGCGTGGCTCACTCATGGCTATTGATCCTCTTTGCTGGCAACCAGTACGTCGCACTGCACCGACTGCTCAACGATCCGCGTGCCCGGCTCCCGCAACACGGCGACAACAACCAGTTGGTCCTTCGCGATGTGCGTCGACAAGCGCGATGCCGGCGAACCGCCTTGCTGCTCGTAGCGGTCGAGGAACGCGAGGTTCGCGGATTCGATATCTGCGAGCGAACGCGTAAACGGAACCTCCATGACGCCATTGGTCGGCTGCCACTTGATGCCACGCACGCTGTCGGTCAACGCGGCGCGGGCGACCATGCGGTGCACCACCGTCGCGCCAAGCCCCGGATAGATGGCGCCCTTCTCAGCCAGCAGCAACTCGAGGTTGCGGCCAGACCGCGTTGGCCCGTTGACTTTGAGGATGCCCCGCACGACGCCATCTTCGACGCGAGCAGAGATCGTCATCGTGAACGGGCTCTTGCGACGCAGGCCCTGCAAGGCCACGTCACGAACATCTTGGTAGACGCTGTCGGCATCGGGATAGCGACACGCGCCGGGCCCCGCTTCGCGACCGTTGACCAGAAACACCGGCTGCTTGCCGACCGACCGTGCCATCGCCATCGACACCTCGTTCATCAACGCAACCGGCTGCGGCGCATCGACGTGGTACGACAGCATTGCCACGCGTTCGGGTGGAAAGTGACTCTGCAGGGCTTCGAACACCATGGCGCCGCCTTCGGTGAACGCACGCCACTTCTCGCCCTGCTTCTGGCCGAGGTGCGGGTTGGTGATGTGTTCGATCAACACGCAGCGGTTGTTGTCGTTCTTGCCTTCGGCAACAAAACGCGTCGGCGCGGTCATGCTGCGCACTTTGCCCGAGATCAGTCGGTCGACGAGTTCGTAGGAGAACGGTTCGCCCCCCATCTTCGGTTGCAAGGCTTCCATTCTCGGCACGGCTTGCGGGCCGAACTCCGGTGAGATAACCGCCTGCACGTAGCGCGACATGGCGCGACGGTGCTTGCCTTGCAGTTCGTAGACGCGGCCGAGCAACAGGTTGACCTTGGCGCGGTCAGCCGAGCCAAATGCGTCCGTCAAACCGAACGCCGCCGACATCAGATGCTCCCAAGCGCCGCGCTGGTCTTTCATCTCGAGCAGCAACTCGCCTAGGCGAACGTGCAAGCGATGCGTCGCCTCGGGGTAGCGGTCCTTGCGGCCCCCCTCGATGCCAAGCCGCCCCGCCACCACCGCCAGGTCAGGACGCCTGGACTGCACCAGCATGTCGACGGTCAACAGCGCCTCGGTCGCCTTCATGTCGTCGGGCCGCGTCTCGTGCATCCAACGCAACGCTGGCTCGACGTCCTTGGCCTCGGCACCTTCATCAACTTGCATCTGCAACAAGATGGTGGCCGCCTCGCCGGCAAGCCGGCTCTCGCCATGCTGCGTAATCCAGTCGATGAGTGGCTCGACTTCTTCTTCGGCGCGCGCCGCGAAGAACGCCGCCTCTTCCTGCGGGAACGGCAACTCCTTGACGCGAGTCAGGCCGATCCAGCCGTTCTTGGTATCGATGTGCACGCGGAAACTCTGCAGAAAGCCGAGCCCCAACGTCGCCAGAGCGCCGTCGCGATGCACGTGGTCGTAGGATTCCGGCCGCCACGCAACCACCTGCGAAAGATCCAAGCCCGCGACCGCAACCGAACCGATGTCCCCACCGGGCTGGTCGACTTCGAAACAGAAGTCCTCGTCGACGACACTGTCGTAGCGGGACGAGCCGATACCGAGCATGCGCACCTGGCCATTCGCGAGCTTGGCCGGCATCCAGGCGATGTCGCCCGCAACCGATCCCGGCACATAGTGCTGCTCAGGTCCGTCGGGACGTGCGCCTTCGCGATCGACTGCAGGCTTCAGCCGGACCTGGCCACGCGCGAGGTCATAGGTGACTTCGTATTGCGACAGGATCTTGCCGCCAATCGTGCCGGCGACGGCGATCTCCTCCATCTGTGGCGCATAGCGCTTGGTGAAGTCCTCCATCGCCTGTTCGTCGCCGTGCTCGCGCATGTCAACGGCGATATCGAGACCCGGCAATTCGATGGTGATCGGCAGCATCGTGCCATCCGGCAATTCGACGCCGAGCGGCCCCGCGACCTTGTTGTGCAATTCGAGACCGCACGGTTTGTCGTAGGCGAGCCACAAGTTGACGGGTGCACTCGACGTTGGCGATGACAACTGGCAACGAGCGACCAGGCGGCCTCCGAGAACGCGCACCGGAATGCGAGCCTCAGCCTGCTGCGCCGAGGTGGCAGATGCGAGCGCGAGCATCGCAGTCGCCAGCAGGCAAACAGTCAGAAAGCCAACAGTTCGGGGGGTACGGAGCATGGGCCCGAAAGGGGTGCGGAACGGATAGCGGCAGTCGCTGGGGATCACGAATGCGGCCGGATGAGGTCGGCCCAAACCTTTTGGGATTCGGACCGCAGGGGCGAGCGAACCAGGCGGTGATCGATCACCGCAACATGGTTAGTCACCCCCCAAAAAGGGCGCCCCAAACTCGGGTGACCCAGACGAGGCTGACCCGGACTAGGGCGAGGCAGACCAAGGAAACTCAGACAGCAGATGACTACTCACCTCTGGGGGAACCGACAATCTCGCCAAAGGCCCAGTTGTCGAAACGCATTTCAATCGAGATGTTCGAGACGTTGTTCGGCACGCTCACGGCGACCGGTACGAGGCCCTTGCCTCAACAACTGCCTGGGAATCTGGCCTCGGCAACCACCTTGCCGGTGGCCTTGTCCGTGACCACGATCAAGGGCGACTTGCCGACTGGATTCCAGTCGCGGTACTCTTCGTTGGTCGCGCCGTAGAACCAGATCGCGTTCGGGTCGAAGACCAGCTCATCGCCGTTCTCCTGGTATGCGAACTCAGCCTTCGCCGGGCCGCCCCAGCTGAGCATTTGGTCGGTCTTCGCGGCGACGGTGATCGACTTGCTGCGACCCTTCTGCATGGTCACGCGGCTACCAGCCAGCGACAACACGCCAGAGTGCAGCTGGTAGTCACCGGCCGGCACGAGCACTTCCGCGTCCTGCTTGCTCAGGTGCACCGAGTAGCGACCGTCCTTGCTGTTGAGCACCGCGGCCATCACCTTGCCATCCGTCACCGCGTGTAGCGACAGCTTGCCAACGTCACCAACGAACGGCGAGTAGCTCAGCTTGCTGCCATCGGCGGCGACCTTCAGGCGGCGCAGTTCGCCGTCGATCGAGACAACCTCCGACAAGAAGCTCGCGGCGCGACCGTTGCCAACCACCATCGCGTCTTCACCGATGTCGTTGAAGCGGCCATTGTGGTTCTGGTCGATCAGGCGGATCTTGGTCGAGCCAATCTTGCCCATCACCTCCGATCCAGCCTTGAAGCTCCACTGTGGCTTCGACGACAACGAGACGCCATAGCGGCGACCGTTGTTGGTCAAGACCACGAAGCCCGTCTCGCCTTCGACCCGCGTTTCCAGCGTGCCGTCAGCATCGGCATCAATGAGCAGCGCCGTGCCGTCGATATCGGCGCGGAAATCGCCGCCAAAGCCGTCTTGGAAGTGGAAGCCAGTCGCCACCGGCGTCGCCGCCTCGGACGGAAGCATGAGCTTCTGACTACGCCGGATTTTGGCCTTGAGAGCGACTTCGCCACTCTGAGGAAGACCTTCCTGGGCAGTCGCGCCGCACGCCAGCGCGCCTACCACCAGCCATTGCATCGTTGTTCGCATGGGTGTCTCGATTGGGAATATGGACCGTCGACAAGGTATCGGATCTTCGTCGGTGTCACTGTGCTGTCTCATTTGTTACCAAATGGGAACCTCCGCGAGCCCTACCGGGAACACCGCACGAAGGTCGAAACTCGGCCTTATTGCGGTGGCAGGGCCGCCATCTGGGCCACAAGCCGGCATGGCAGCGGTCGTGGCTGCCGGCTCGTTGCACCCCGCTTCAGGGCCCCATCTGCCAGCGATCACCCCGTGCAAGGGCGCGAGGCAAGAACGACGACGCCCATCACCGTGAACCAAGCCTGGTGACTGACTCGAGGAGCGCCACCAAGGATATTGGCGACCGCCGGCGCGATCGGCGAGAGTGACGGCATGCGAACCTTGCAAGCGATGCTACTGCTCGCCGTGCTGGCCACCTCCGCGTGCCAGGCACCTGCTCCCGACCCCACCGGACTGCAGACGTTCGGGTCGATGCGCGAGGTCATGCGCAACGGCCAGATGGATGGCCGGGTGGCGCTTCGCGAATTCGTCGGCAGGCAGACCATCGGAGTCGGCGCGCTCGCCAACTTGACCGGCGAGATCACCATGCTCGATGGCGAAGTCTTGGTCTCGACGGTTCAAGACGGTGTCGCCGTCGTGCGCCTGGCACGGCCGGATGACCAGGCCACGCTGCTGGTTGCCAAAGACGTAGCCGAATGGCACAAGTTCGAAATCGGCACGTGCCCGAGCTATGCGGCACTTGAGCAGCGCATCGCACAGCTGTTGCGCGCACGAGGCCGGGACCTGTCCAAGCCTACGCCGGTGCGCATCACCGGCGACGCCAATCGCTTGCAGGTGCATGTGATCAACG
>CAXBFC010000218.1:0-13187 GCA_963974725.1 uncultured bacterium
ACATCCTCGCTGCGAGGATGTGTTTTTTTGTCCAGGCACCGTACGCACTTCCTCGGTGGCCGCGATCAGCGGTTCTCGATCACGCGATCGATGCCGGCTTCGGCGGTGATCAGATCCAGGTCGCCGTCGCGATCGATATCCAGCGGCGACAGTTGCCCCAGGACGGAGGTCGTCAGCTGCGAGGATGCGAAGTTGCCCTGGCCGTCGGCGATCATCAGCGTCGCTCCGCCATTGCGTTCGCCCAGGACCAGGTCGGCGACGTTGTCACCGTTGAGGTCGGCCACCGCCACCGTGACGGCTTCGATCTGCGCGGCACCGGCGATGTTGACTGGCAGGTTGCCAATCGTCGTGCGCTGGCCGCGGTAGTATTGCACGGTCGCGTTGCCGAGCGGGCTGACGCGGGTCAAGACCAGGTCGACGAAGCCGTCGTTGTTGATATCGCCGAGCGTTGCCGCCGGGGACATCAGCTGCGCGTTGAAGGTCTGGTTGACACTGAATTGCGCGACGCCGCTGACGATCGTCTGCTTGAACAGGTAGCTGTCCTGCGGGCTCTGCACCGTGCCGCGGTTGACTACGACGATGTCATCGTCACCATCGTTGTCAACATCGCGAGCCAGCACTGCGATCGTGTCGCGGATCAGGATGGTGTTGGAGGAAGCGGTGAACGCGCCGTTGAAGGGCGTCAGTGTCAGCACGCCACCGACCATCTCGCTGGTGTAGACCGAGTTGAGGCCGTCGTTGCCAAAGACGATGTCGAGATCGCCATCGTTCTGGAAATCGAGCACGCAAACCGACTGCGTTGCAGCCCCACCGCCGAGCGTCTGCAGCTGAGTGAAGGCGCCGCTACCGTTGTTGAGCCAGACGCTATTGCTGTTGTTGAACGCTCCTAGCACCGCGTCGAGGTCGCCGTCGGCATCGAGATCGGCGAGCGCCACGGCGCGCACGTCATCGCTGCCGAGTTGCGTGGTCGAACTGGCCGAGAACTGGAAGGTCGCGGCACCGCTTGCGCCACCCGTGCCGAGCCATACCTGAGCACCACCGCTGGTGCCGAGCAGCCGGTCTTCAATGCCGTCACCATTGAGGTCTCCAAATGCCTGGCAGAGACCCGTGTCTGCGCCCAGGTTCTGCTCGCGATCAAAGCGGGTCAGTCCGCGCGAACCGGCCTGCGAGTTCCGCAGAGTCTTGGCATCCGTGATCGAAACGGTCGCAATATCGAGATCGCCATCGCCATCAAAGTCGAGCGTTGCCAGCTGCGAGCCGGTGCCCGCCGCGTAGCCAGCATCGTCGAAGCCACCGTTGCGGTCGTTCTGCAGTTGGCGAACGATTCCGCCCGTGCTGGCAACCAGATCGGCGTAGCTGTCGCCGTCGATGTCGACCGCCAGCAGTTGGCTCGCTGCGATCGCAACTGGGCTGGCCGACGCGAACGCAAGCGCACCTTGGCCCAAGGCGATTTCGATCTGCGCGCCATCGGTCGACGCGATGTCGAGTCGGGTATCGCCATTGAAGTCGGCGACGGCTACGTCCTGACCGCCCTGCGGTAGCGAGCCAGCCGCAACGAACTGGCCGTTGCCCTGACCGCGAAACAGTTCGACCGAGTTCGACGTTCCGAGCACGAGGTCCAGGTTGCCGTCGTGATCCAAATCAGCGAGCTGCAGGCTGAGCACATTGCTGCCCACGGCACCATTGGCAAAGGCGAACGAATTGCCGAGGTTGCGCTGATGCAACCAGGCGGCAGCGCCGTTCGGGCCGCCCGTGACGATGTCGGGGAAGCCATCGTTGTCGACATCGCCAACGGCGACGGCGCTGGTGTCACCCGAAGTGAGGAACGCGCCGGTGCTGAAGATGCTCGGGCCGTTGCCCGCCTGGGTGCTGTTGAAGACCTGCGTGCCGTTGCTCGTGCCTACGACGAGCTCGGCCCGAGTGAAGTTGTTGAGGTCGGCGGCTGCGAGTGCCTGGATCTGGTTGGTCACTTGTGCCGTGCCGCCAGGAGTGAAGCTGCCGTCGCCATTGCTGACTAACTCGCGAACCTCGGTGCCGCTGGCAACGACGACGTCGTCGAGGTTGTCGTTGCTGGTGTCACCTGCCGCGACGCGTTCTCCGGGATCGATTGCGCTGGCCGTGTCGACGAATGCCGGCACGACATCAGCGGGACCAGCGGACATCGCTGGAGTTGCCGTGCTGGCGCTGCGAATGGCGCTGCCCGGCGCAACGTCGACAGCCGATGGCGAGCCCGTTTCGTTCTGTGCCGTCAGGTAGCGACCGCGGCTGCGCAGGACCGGGTCGATGCCTAGGGTGACGACGACTTCGCGATCGTTGGTAGCGCTGTTACTAAGCGAGGCCCCCGAGCCGAAGGTGTCGCCAGTCACGGGCAGGATGAGGTCTGCAGGCGTTGCGCCGCTGACATCAACCGGAACCGAGAAGCCCAGCACGAGTTCATCGCCCTGCGTCAGCGAGGCACTGCCGTCGACGTCGCGATAGCGAGCTACGCCGGTCAATACCGGGGCATCCACCGGCGTGAATGTGATCTGCAGTGGCGCCTGCAGTTCGACGCGGTTGCCGTCAGGGTCGACCGAGGCGGTGACCGTGACCACGCCCGGCGTCGAGTTGGTCAAGGTGGTCGATGCGGCGCCCTGCGCGTTGGTCAGTTGCTGCGGCTGCTGCAACACCCCCGCGCTCGCCTCGAATCTGACTGGTCGATTGCCGAGGGATTGATTGGCGGTGCTGCGCGCAATCATGCTCAGGGTGACCTCCGTCGTGCCGTCGGCCGGAGCCATCAGGCGGTCGGCTAGCAGCGTCGAAAGGGTGGCGCTGGCGATCGGCGCACCGGGTTGTTGTTGGCCACCATTGCCGCCTCCGCCGCCGCTGCAAGCGGTCGCGACAATCAAGGTGGAGGTCAGGAGCAGACTGTTTGTGAAGTTGTTCATCGTGGTTTTCAAGTTCGTGTTTCTCGTTTGGTTGCGGGATGGAACGAGCTGTTGCCATGGGCGTTGCGACCGCCGCAAATTCGTTTCGCAGGGGTAACCTCGGCTCCGCGTTACGCGGTTTTCTGAGTTTCTCACGCCTCCTGAAAGGTCGGTCACCGCCGCGGGCCGGTGGCCGTTGCGTTGCAAGAAATCGCAGCGATTGCGCAACTCTTTGCCGCAGTAGAAACCCAGTGCATGGCACCCAAGCTGAGCCGCGGCGTGGACCACGCCACGTATGCATGCGCTCGAACTGCGCATCGCCGCTCATGAGTTTGGTAGAACCACTGGGATGCGAGCGCAGCAGTGACTCATATCCACCGCCGTATGTCTCCTATCAGTCAAACGTCCCTCTGATCGGAGTGGCGCTCTCCGTCATGGCTACGATGCGGGAATGAACGCAGTCCATTGCCTCGGCGCCGCTTTGATCGTGGCGACCTCTCTATGTAGTCAACAGCAGTTGATGATGCAGTTCGGAACGGTGCTCACGGGAGGTACCGGCAACCGCGTCGCTGCTGCTGGGGACATGGACGGCGATCTTGTGCCGGACCTGTTGGTGGCGAGTTCCAACATCGGTGCCGGGCGGGTTGAGATCGTGTCGGGTGCTACCGGGACGAAGCGCTTCATCAACAACT
This sequence comes from uncultured bacterium, assembly GCA_963974725.1. Taxonomy (GTDB): domain Bacteria; phylum Planctomycetota; class UBA1135; order UBA1135; family UBA2386. Next base: position 3,596 of record CAXBFC010000218.1, read on the forward strand.
CGGGTGGCGGGTCGTTCTCGCAGGCGCTGATGTTTGCGAGCGACGACATGAACTTGGATGGCGTGCCCGATGTCGTCATGCAGCACGGCGCGGGCCTCGCTGCCTACTCGGGCGCCGACGAGTCGTTGCTGTGGCAGTCGAGCTTGAACATCATCAACGCGGCAGCGGCAGGCGATTTGAATGGCGACATGCGTGGCGACCTGGTGGCCATGGTGGTGATCGGCGGCGACGCTAACCTGTGGACTCTGCGCGGCATCGATGGTTCGGTGTTGACGGTCGGTCCGACCTTTAGCAGTGCCTGGCCGCAGATGACGTTCTTGGGTGATGTCAACGGTGGCAACGGGCCCGAGGTGGCCGTACGCAACAACGGCACCCAGGTCTACTCGTTGGCCAACATGGCACTCGGCGTGACCATCGCTGTCTCGCCGACGAATCTGTTCGCCGCCGACGTCACCGGCAACGGCCGCAACGAGATCATGGTGGACTCATCCGGCAACATCCTGGGTGCCTACGATGCTCTGACCGGCAGCTTGGTGCGCACGTTCGTCAGTGGCTGGGATGACCGGGCCGCAGTGCTTGGCGACCTCACTGGCGACGGCGCCGACGAGCTCGCGATTCGCCGCAATGGCGACGTCGAGGTCGTTTCGGGTGCTGATGGATCGATCCTTGCCACGTGGCCAGCGACTCCGTTCTTTAGCTGTCATGCGCTGGCGGCTGTCGGTGATGTCGATGGCGACGGCTATGGCGACTTGCTGATTGGCGATCCGTCGGCAAGCGCAACGCCGTACGCGCCGGCCGCATTGTCGACTGGAGGCTTCCAATTGGTCTCTTGTCGCCTGCTTGCGACGATGCAAGAAAAGCCAGTGCAGTGTTATCAGGGGCCGTTTGCTCCAGAACTTGGCATGACGCGGCCGAGGCTCGGCAACAACCTGGTCATCGCGGGCCGCGACAGCCCGGTCGGCACGGTGGGCTTCCTCGCGTTCAGTTCGCAGCCGGCATACGCCACGAACTTGGGAGTCGTTGGTTGCGATGCCTGGTTTGATCCGGGCGCGGGCCTCTTGCTGCACACTTCGACCACGGTGAACTGGCAAGTGACGATTCCGATCCCGTTGCTGCCACAGTTGGCAGGCTATCGAATCGCGATCCAGTCGTTCTATGCGCCGACGTTCTCGCCGATCGGCGTCGATCTGAGCAATGGTGTTTGGGGCATGCTGGGGTTCTGAAGTTTCTCGGGCCGATTGGACCATGGGTAAGTTGGCACGCCGATTAGGTCGCCAAGTGCGGGGCCTGACTACGCACAGTGCCTGCGTTTTGGGGCTGATCGCTGTAGGTGCTGCTCGGTTACCCTGACTGTGCAAGCCCATGGACGAACGCCAAAGACTAGGAACGATCAGCCGTCTGCATCGATTGTTGCGATCCAACTGGATTACCTCGATCGGCGCCTCCCTTATGAGTTTGGCGGGCCTGGCGTTCATCACGCTGATGCTGATGCACACGATGGGAGGTGCGTGGGCGGGCCCCTACGTCGGCATCGTCACCACCCTCGTTGTGCCGATCATATTCGTGTTCGGCATGGTGCTCGTACCCGTCGGATTGTTCTTGTATCGCGGCCGCTTGCAAGAGCGGCTGGCGCAGATCGGCGATCGCCCTCTGTATCTCGCGCGAGCCGTGGTCGTGTTGACGGCCGTCAACTTCGCCGCGGTCGGAACCGTTGGCTACTCGGGCGTGCACTACATGAGCTCGGTGTCATTTTGTGGCACCGCGTGCCATGTCATGGAGCCGGAGTTTGTGGCCTACGAACGTTCGCCGCACCAGCGTGTCGACTGCGTCGACTGCCATGTCGAACCCGGCGCCCAGGGTTTCATCGCCGCCAAGCTCAACGGGACCAGGCAATTGCTGCATACCGTGCTCGATGATTACGAGCGGCCGATTCCGACGCCAATCCACAATCTGGTGCCTGCCAGCAAGACGTGCGAACAGTGTCACTGGCCGGAGAAGTACCTCGGCACCAAGCTCAAAGTAAAACCGCACTTCCGCAGTGACGAGAAGGTGAGCGCCTACACCAACGTGTTGTTGATGCGTACCGGCGGCACGCGACCAGATGGGGCGTCCGTTGGTATTCACTGGCACGTGCACCCGGACGCCGTCGTGGAATACGTCGCCACCGATGCGGCACGCATGCAAGTGCCATGGATGCGCGTGGTGCGCACGGATGGCACATCAGAGGTGTTCGCGATCGATGGCGTTTCGCACGAGACTCCTCCGGCCGGCGAATTGCGGCGCATGGATTGCAACGACTGCCACAACCGGTCGGCGCACGCGTTTGAACTTCCGGACGATGCTCTCGATTCGGCGTTTGCCTACGGCAAGTTGTCGCGTGATCTGCCGTTCCTCAAGCAGCATGCCATGGCCGCTCTGCAGTCGGACTGGACCCGTGACAACGCCAAGGAAGGAATTCGCAAACATCTGCAAGCTGCGTATGCCAACGGTGGGGGTATCGATGCTTCGACCCAGTCCCGGCTGGAGCTCGCAATCCCGGTGATCTCCGACATCTGGTTGCGCAACATCTGGCCCGAACGCAAGCTCGGTTGGAACGCGTATCCCGACATGTCTGGTCACGTCGGCTGCTTTCGATGTCACGACGGCAAGCACCGTTCGCAGGGTGGCCGCGTGGTGTTCGGACCTTCCCGTCTCGAGACCGGTGTGCCGGTTCGGGATGGCTCGTGTGATCGGTGCCACGTCGTGATGAGCGAGAACGAAGAAGACCCGGCCGTGCTCAAGGCGTTTGGCATCGGCGGAAAATGATGGCGACGGCGTTGCGCGGGTACTGGTTGACGGTGGGGTTTGTCGTGACGCTGTTCGCGACGCCGGTCCCCGGCCAGGACCCCGTGCCGCCGCCAGTGACTTCCCCGACGCCGATCCCGAAGCCTGTTCCGGAAGTCGTCGATCCGGAAGTCATCGATCCAGCGCGCGCCGCCGCCGAGATCCTGCGCCGTCGCCTCGGTCTGAAGCCGGGGCCTGTTGGCGAGCCGCCGCCTGGCCCGGTGATTCCGCCCAAGCCATCAGAGTCCGATCCTCTGCCAACGGAAGGCAAGCCGCTAGAGCAAGGCGCCCTGCCGACGCAGCCGACCCAGCAGCCGGGGAAACAGCAGCCGGGGACCCAGCAGCAGGACCCGAAGCCAGCACCTCCGAAGCCGCCTGTTGTGGATCCGACGGACGTGGCCGCGAAGGCGCTGAAAGGATTGCTGCCCAGAGCCAAGCCGCCAGAGGTCGCGCCGATGCCGACTGGAACTGGCGCTATCGATCCACCTCTACCCGCCGGCTCGCCATCACTGGCTGCGAACGCCGCGAACGCCGCCAACGCTGCGAGTGCAACCACGTTGCCTTGGTCCGGCAGTTTATCGCTGCGATACCGCGTTCGGCACGGCGCCGGGGCGACGGACCAGGATCTGGTTGCTGGTGTCGGGCTGGACGTCGGCCGTGCAGCCGATCCGGTGTCGGTGCACGTTCGCGCGCGTGGCTTCGTCAACGCGGATGGTCGCAGGCGCGACGATCCGTTCCCCGGGTTGGATCACAGTTTTGGCGACGACGTCAATGCCCGCCTGTACGCCGCCAACGTCGATTTGCGCACGATTCGGCACGTCGATCTGGTGCGTCTTGGTCGGCAGGACCTCGATGAAACTCCGACGATGTTGTCGTTCGATGGTGTGCGCGTCGACAGCGAGCGCTTTCTCGGCGCGACTTCGGCTTGGTTGACGGCGTATGGCGGTGTGCCGGTGCACCACTTCGAGGCGTCGAGTCGCGGCGACTCCGTCTTCGGAGTTGGCGGTGGCTTCAAGCCGTGGCGCAATGGTCGCGTTCGCCTTGATTGGATGCAGTTGCGCGATGACTTCTTGGCGATCGCCCGCCAGGATGACTTGCTTGGAGTGCGTTGGTGGCAGACGGTTGGCGACGTGCAACTGCGCGGCTTGCACACTTGGCGAGACGGACAGGAGCGGGATCTGCAGGTCACCGGGCTCAGCACTCTCGGCAGCGTGACCGATCTGCGGGTTTCGTATCGCGAACTGCTGTCGACGCAGCGGCGGCAGGTTACCGAGATCGATCCCTACTTCGTGATCGCGAGTGACTACGTGCCGTATCGTCAGATCGAAGCATCGCTGACTCGCGATCTCATGTCGGACGTGACGGCGAGCGTCGGCGGCGAGGTGCGGCGCCTTAGCGATCGCAGTGAAGAACGCAGGTTCAATCGCGAGTTCGAGCACTTCTACACCGATCTGACCTGGAGCAACGTAGCCTGGCAGGGTCTATCGATGACGCTTGTCGGCAATCTGTGGCACTCGTCGGGGGAGTCGTTTCGCGCCTTGACCGGTGAGCTTGCCTATCGCCCGGACAAGTCGCTTCGGGTCGCACTTGGTGCCGGCTACGACTTGTTCCAATACGATCTGCTCCAGGACCGCGATCGCTTGCATGTGCGTTCCATCTATCTGCGTCTTGACCGCCAGTTCGATGGTGGCATGCGGGTCAATGGTGGTTACGAGTTGCAGCGCGATGACTTTGACGAATTCCACGTGTTTCGATTGGGAGTGACATGGACGTTTTGAAACCTGCCGCCGCCAAATGGCGATTGCCGCACGTCTTGATCCTCGCCTGGCTGTTGGCTGCCGAGTGTTTGTCGCTGCCGTCGTCGCGGCGAACCGAACCGTCGTTTCCACACCGCGTGCACGTGGTCGACAACCAGTTGGCGTGCACCTTCTGCCATGGCACCGTACTGGGTAGCGAGCAGCCCGGCATGCCGCCGCCCGAACTGTGCGCTCCATGCCACAACCAGTTCGATGGTGACAAGCCAAAGGAACGTCGCGTCGGCGCGTTCTTCGACGAACAGAGTCGCTATCGCACGGTCTCGGTATCGGGCTTGACGCCAGACGTGACCTTCTCGCACCGGCAGCATGTCACTGGTGCCAAGCTCGATTGTGTCGCTTGCCACGGGGACGTCGCGAGTCAAGAAGATGTGCCGCTCGCGCCGCTGGCGCGCAAGGCAGCGTGCATGGATTGCCATGAGCAGGCAGGCCTGAGCAATGCGTGCGAACAGTGCCACCAAGAGATCAACGCAGGTTGGCAGCCACCGAGTCACTTGCGCAATTGGATGCACAGTCACGGCGAAGTGAGTCGCATGAACAGTGGCATCAGTGCCGACAACTGTGCTCTCTGCCACGAGAACGCCACCGGTTGCCTGGCCTGTCACCAACAGATGGCGCCAGCGGATCACAACCAGACCTTCCGGTTGCGCACGCACGGACTGAGCGCCTCGATGGACCGCGGTCGCTGTGCGGTTTGTCACACCCAGGACGGTTGCCAGCAGTGCCACCAAGTCACCAGGCCACGAAGTCACCGCGGCGGCTTCGGCGCGCCTAGTCAACGGCACTGTGTCGGTTGCCACCTGCCCGTGGTCGATAACGGCTGTGCGGTCTGTCATGCGTCGGCGCCGTCGCATGAGCTCGCGACCGCGTTGCCGGTCGATCATCTGCCGTCGATGAATTGCCGGCTGTGCCATGGCAACGGGGTGACGTTGCCGCATCCGGACGGCGGCCACGTCTGTACGGCCTGCCATCGATAATCGATAAGGGGACTCTGGACTGGTTCAACTAAGCACTTGTTGTGCTTCGCCATGGGGACTGAGGTCGTAGCGGAAGATGGTTTGTGTAGGCCATGATGAGTGTCATGGGAACGTCATCCGCGTTCCCGTAGCCCTCGCACAATCTGCCCATGCCGAATCGACTAACCCCCGTCTCTCACCACTTCGCGCTCCCAGGCAAGCTGTTGCTCGCTGGCTTTGCTGGCTTCGTCATCTTGGCGTCGTGCAGCGATAGCAACAACCCAGCACCGATCGGGATCGCCGATGAGCCGATCGTGGCGGCCAACGCGTCTTTGCCGGGCGTGGTCGTGACGATCGAGGATGTGCTCGGCAGTGGCGGCTCAGGCAAGGCGCGCGTCGGCGATCGCTTGGTGGTCGACTTCACCGTCCAGACGGAGTCGGGCGCACCACTGGAGCTGTCGAACTTGCAACGCGGCGCGATCATGGTTTCGGGCCCAACGTTCAACTACCAACGCGTCATTGCTTCCCAGTCGGATTTGCGCGAACGCTCGATCAAGCGAGCTCTCGGCGCCTACCGCTACACGTTTGATGTGCAGGTGCCGGGAGTCTACGTCGCGCCACTCAACGATACGACGGCACTCACCGAGGGCGAGCTCACTGGTCAAGCCCTGCTGGCGGGTACCTACACCGTTGGCATCGAATTGCGCAAAGACTACGCGATCGGTGGTGTGACCTATCGCGACCCTGGCAATGCCTCGCGTGACTTCTTGATTGGCGGCGCCACCGAGGTCGTCAGCCGCGAAGTCGTCACCCTTGCCAACTGCAACCAATGTCACGGCGAACTGCGGGCGCACGGCGACAACCGCAACAACCTGACCAATTGCTTGCCATACCGCTGGCTCTGAGGATCGCAACACCGCGGGGGTCGCGAACGGCACGCCGGGCCGCACCGTGGACTTCAAGGTGATGATCCATAAGATCCACGCCGGCAAGCATCTGCCGTCGGTCAATGGTGTCACCACGAACCCAGATGGCACCCGCGACTACGCGGCGACCAAGAAGCCCTATCAGCTGATTGGCTTCGGGGATCGCGTGATCGACTTCTCCGAAATCGCCTTCCCAGTCTGGCCGAGCCTCGCGTACCCGATGCCGCGCGACCTTGGTTACGGCGCCTTGTCGTCGTCGCAGCGCTCGCTCGAGGACAGCATGCGGTCAGCGTCAGTCGACTGCGCCAGCTGTCATGGTGACCCCGACGGAGCGGGTCCGTTGCCGGCGCCGGCTCAGGGTGACCTGGCCTACACGCAACCATCGGTGTCCGCGTGTGCTTCGTGTCACGATGACTGGAACCCAGACCACCTCTACACCGCGAACGGGCAGACGATGCCCGCCGAGCGCAACAACGCGACCTGCAAGGAATGCCACCGCCAGAGCGGCGGGCCGCTTGATGTGCGGGATGCGCACGTGCATCCGTTGGTCGATCCGGCCTTCGCAGAGGGGCTGCGCTTTGAAGTGCAGTCCATTGCCGACGTGCCAACTGCCGGTGCCGGCAACAACGCCTTTGACGTCAATGAGCGCGTTCGCGTCACCATGACAATCAAGGATGGCAGCGGCGCCGACGTGCCGGCAACGGCGCTGTCGCGCATCGAAGCGGTCATCAATGGCCCGACCAGCAACCCGAACCTGGTGCACTATGTGCGCGTGCCGTCGGCGGCGCTTGGCAGTGGTCCGAGCTACACGTTCAACTTGCCGCAGTCGCTCTACTATGAGCCGGTTGGCAGTTCGGATGCAGGAACCCTCAACGAGATGTTCACGACCGCCCGGGCGCCACACTGGAACGTCAGCGGTGCCGAGACGGAGCTGTTGTTGCGAACGGGCACTGGCGCCGGTAGCACGCTGGCGGCAAACGCAGTCGCCTACCAGAACTACATCGACCTTGCCGTCGGTGGCGGTGCCAACTTCGCAAGCGGCGACTTCGTGGTGATCGAGGATGGTCAGACGACGCGGCGAGAGTTCCTGCGCGCGCAGCGTGTCGACGGCGATCGCCTGTGGTTCTCGTCGGCCTATAGCCAGAACTACGCGCCGGGTCTGCGTGGCCCGCACGTGCTTGGCTCATCGGTCGACAAGGTGATTGTTACGGTCAACGGATCGGGTCAGCCGGTGCCAATCCCGACTTCAAGCTACTCGCTCGACGCAACGACGGGCATCGTCACGGAGACGACCGAGTTCGGGGCCGGCGAAGTGTTGGTGACCTACACCAGCGACTTCCTGGTGCCGCCTAGCTACACGGGCACGTTCAACGAGTCTCCGGACCTCGATCAGAGCTGGGGCGATTGGGTTGGTTTGCCAATTCTCTCGGGCACCTACAACATCGGTATCTGGGGTCGACGCGACCTGTCGTTCCCGGTCAGCATCGGAGGAGCAAGTCAATCGACAACCTATCGCGAGGCCTCGGACCCAGAGGTCACGCGGGTGTTGTTCGGCACGGCGACGACGCTTAGCGTGATCAACCGCATTGATAGCAGCGAGGGTTGCTACCGCTGCCATACCGACATCCAGTTCCACGGTGGTGGCCGCAAGGGCTACGACACGTGTTTGCTCTGCCATGGCGTTGCTGGCGCGGAGGATGCCGCGACCTACGTCTACGCCAATGGCGAAGCGTCGCCTGGAGTGACCATCGATTTCCGTACGATGCTGCACAAGATCCACGCGGGCAAGACACTCGCTGCCGGCGAGAACTACAAGATCGCCGGATTCGGAGGCAACGGGCACAGCTACGAGCACGTTGGCTACCCGTTCATGCCGGGTGGAGTCAGCAACTGCGCGAGTTGCCACGGCGAGAACTCGACGGCGTGGGTCGAACCCGCGGAGCGCCTTCACCCGATGGCGATGGTGCCGACACGCAGCTGGCGCGCGGCGTGTGCTTCCTGCCACGACACAACTGCCGCGCAAGCACACATCGATGCCAACACCAGCCCATCCGGGGGGGAAGCGTGTGCGATCTGTCACGGCGTTGGTGAGGACGAGGACGTGCGCTCCGTGCATACCGTCAAGTAGCCATCGCGCGTTCGATCGGACCTGGCTGGCGCCGAGCGTGCGCCCGCCGGGTCAGGCCTGGAACACTGCGGAATCGGGTTCGGCATTGCTGTCTCGTTGGCAAGCCGATTGACCGCGCGCACGCATTGCTTCAAGGTTGGTGGCAACGCGATGGATCCCAAGCCAGGCAGTGCCGAGGAAGAGGCCCGATTCCAAGAGCTGCAACAGAGCTTGGAGCGGCACTTTTGCGCCGTGTTCCCAGAGCGGCGCACCCCGCGAACGGTCGTGGTGATTCCAAGTCTCAGCATCGACGCGGAGATCCTGGCGTCGATCACCGGCGTGCAGCACTACGAGGAACGCATGCTCTGCATGCTGATGCTGTTGCGCCTGCCGAACACGAAGGTCATTTACGTCACCAGCGAGCCAATCGATCCGTGGGTCGTTGACTACTTCTTGAGCTTCCTATCGGGAGTCCCTGGCCGTCACGCGCGCGATCGCTTGACCCTGCTGTCGTGTCACGATGCTTCGGCGGCAACGGTGACCGAGAAGGTGCTGTCGCGACCGCGTTTGCTGCAGCGCCTCCGTGACGCGATCGACGACCCGAACGCTGCGCACATGACCTGCTTCACAGCGACGGGGCTTGAGCGCACGCTGGCGGTCCAGCTTGGCATTCCACTCTATGCGTGCGATCCGGGACTCGCTGATCTTGGCTCGAAGAGCGGTAGCCGCGAGATGTTCCGCGCCGCGGACATCCTGATGCCTGCAGGTTCGGAGCGGTTGCGTAGCGAAGCGCAGATCATCGACGCGCTGGCTGCGTTGAAGCAGCAGCAGCCAAGCTTGCGCAAGGCCGTGATCAAGCTCGAAGAAGGCGCTGGCGGCGAAGGCAACGCCGTGCTCCGCTTCGATGGTTGGACTGGGCAGCAGGACTTGCGCGAGTGGCTGCGCGACGAACTGCCGCGCGGCCTT
>CAXBFC010000219.1:0-13147 GCA_963974725.1 uncultured bacterium
CGAACAACGACTGCTCCGCTTCCTCGTGCGCGAAGAGCGGGATGAGCAGCGATCCAACCGCGAGCTGCGTGCGCAGCCGGTCGAATTGCGCGTGCTCGAAGGCGAGTGCATCGAAGGCGCGGTCTACTTGCGGGCCAAGAATGGCAACTTCGTGTTCCAGGTGCCGGACAACTCGTCGAAGTTTCGACCCGGCGATCCGCTGCTGGTCGGCGACGGACTCGATCTCGAGGAAGCACTGCCGCTGTCTTATGGCAGCTACGATGCGCAGACCGGCGAACTCGTGTGCGGTCTCGATCCGTTCCGTCGCGAAGTCGAGCCGGACTTCGAAATCGGCGCCGACTATGTGCTCGACCGACGACCGCTCGGATTGACCGGGAGGTTGCGCGATGCGGTGCGCGCGACCTTTGCGAGCAAACTGCTCACCGATTTGCTGGCGGGTCGCCACAAGGTGAAGCGGGATGACGCTCGCTATGAACGCGCGGTCAAGTTCTTGCACGAATCCGAGCTCAATGCGACGCAGGTAGAGGCCGGCGCGGCCGCGATCGGGACCGAAAGCCTGGCGCTGATTCAAGGTCCGCCGGGAACGGGCAAGACTCGGTTGCTGGCGACGGTCGTGTCGGCATTGACGGCGCGCGGCTGTCGCATCGCGCTCTGCGCATTCACCCACCGAGCCGTCGACAACGCACTGCTTGCGCTGCGTGCACAGGCGCCGGACTTGAAGATCTTCAAGCTGTCGTCGTCGTCGCGGGAGAATCGGGCGCGCATGCGCGAAGCCAACATCCAACTGGTCGACGCGCGGCGAGCACGTTTCCCCGAGAAGGGCTGTGTTGTGGCTGGCACGTGCTTCCAGATCGCCAAGCTGCACGAGCGTGAGCAGTTTCACTACTCGGTGTTCGACGAAGCGGGCCAGCTACCGATTCCACACGCACTTCCCGCCATGTTGCGTTCGCAGCGGTGGTTGTTCTTTGGTGACCACCAGCAATTGCCGCCGGTGGTCACGACCGCGGACGCCGATCGCGGCGCCGCGGTATCGATCTTCGAACTGCTGCACGAGTACTACGGTTCGTCGTTGTTGAATACGACCTATCGCATGAACGAGGGCGTCTGCCGGCTGATCAGCGAGACCTTCTACGGCGATCAGCTGCGCTCGGCGGAAGTCGCCGCGTCGCGACGCATGCCGTTTACCGCTGGCGGCCGACTGGATGATGTCCTGCATCCGGATGAACCGGTGGTTTGGTTGCGGCTCGATCACCATCAGCCGGGCCAGCGTTCGACTGAAGAAGCCAACGCAGTCGCCGACGTCGTCGAAGATCTCGTGCGTCGTCACGGGGTGCCGGCCAAGGAGATTGCGATCATCGCCCCATACCGGGCGCAAGTGCGATTGATGCGTTCGGCGATCGAACGCAAGTTGCTGACTGGCTTCGAAGAGCTGACCATCGACACCGTCGAACGCATCCAAGGTCAGGAACGCGAAGTCGTAGTCTTGTCTTTGGCCGCAGGCGATCCGGCCGCAGCCAAGCGCGGTACTGCGTTTCATCTGTCGCTAAACCGCTTGAACGTCGCGCTGTCTCGCGCGCGCACCAAAGCGATCCTGGTCGGTAGCAGTCATGCCTTCCGCGCGTTGCCGAAGGATGCCAACGGCCTGCGCATGGCTTCCCGCTGCAAAGAGCTGCGCGATCGTATGACCAGTGTGGATTTGTCACAGCTCTACGTGATTGGTTCGAATTCTTGATGAAGTTCTCCAGAGCAATTGACGCGATTGCCGGCGTGCGTTCCGGGCATCGGGTGTTTGTGCACGGCGCGGCGGCGACGCCGCGTGCCTTGTTGCGGGCGTTGGCGGATCGTGCTTCGGAGCTGCGTGATGTCGAGTTGATCAGCTTGCATACCGAGGGCAATCATCCGTGTGCAGCGCCGAGGGTTGCAGGCAGCTTTCATATCAACGCGTTGTTCGTTGGCGCCAATACGCGAGTTGCCGTTGCGCGTGGCGATGCGGACTACATCCCGGCGTTCTTGAGTGAGATGCCGGCGTTGTTTCGAGATCGCGTATTGCCACTCGATGTCGCGCTGGTGCATGTGTCGCCGCCTGATCAGCACGGCTACTGCTCGCTCGGCGTTTCGGTCGACATAGCGTTGGCGGCGATCGAATCGGCGGCTGTCGTGATTGCCCAAGTGAATCCACGCATGCCGCGAACCCACGGCGACGGCCTGGTGCACCACAGTGCGTTCGCTGCCTCGGTGGCCGTAGACGAGCCGTTGCCCGAACACGGTGCCAAGCCGCTCGGTGATGAGGAGCGGGCGATCGGGCACCATTGTGCCGGTCTGATCGAGGATGGTTCGACGTTGCAGATGGGCATCGGCGCGATTCCAGACGCGGTGCTCGCCATGCTCGGTGGGCACAAGGATCTCGGTGTGCACACCGAGATGTTCTCGGATGGCATCCTGCCGCTAGTGCGCGACGGCGTCATCACGGGCCGACACAAAGTTGTGCTACCGGGTCGCATCGTCGCTGGTTTCGTGATGGGCACGCAGCGGATCTACGATTTCTTGGACGACAATCCGCGCGTGGCGTTGCGCGATATCGCATTCGTCAACGACCCGATGGTCATCAGTCAAAACCCCAAGGCTGTAGCAATCAACAGCGCCATCGAAGTCGACCTCACGGGACAGGTTTGCGCCGATTCCATCGGAACGCGCATTTGGTCGGGGGTTGGCGGGCAGATGGACTTCATGCGTGGAGCGGCGTTGTCGCGCGGCGGGAAGCCGGTGATCGCGTTGCCGTCTCGCACCGGCAAGGGAATCTCGCGCATCGTGGCGACGTTGAAGCGGGGAGCGGGGGTGGTTACGACCCGAGCTCACGTTCGTTGGGTTGTGACCGAGCACGGCGCCGTCGACTTGCGCGGTCAGAATTTGCGGCAGCGAGCGCGTGCGCTGATCAGCATCGCGCACCCAGAAGATCGCGAGGAGTTGCAGCGAGCCGCACACGCCCGCTTCCACAAGTTTGGGGACCAGCCACCAGATCTCGCCAGCAACTAGGCAAGCCCGCCCGAATGGTCCGCTGCCTTCGTGAGACGGCAGGCGTCATGCCAGCCGCCCGCGCTGCGACCCTGCGTGCCGCACCCTGGACCCTGCGTACCGTACCCGGTTCAAACCACAGATCCGCGCGCGCGGATCTGTGGTTTGAACCGGGTACGGTACGCACATGCCAGCCGCCCGCAGGGTCTTTGCCTCAATTCTTGGCTGCCAACAGCCAAGGGTTCCGCTCTGGCTTAGAACGCGCCGATCGCCAGATAGCCGGTGTAGAGAACGACTCCCAACACAAGCCCCAAGATCAGTAGCCGCAGTGCGTGGCGAACAGGGCGCTCGCTCACAGCTGCGCCAGTAGTTGGTTGAAGGCCTCTTCGTCGATGATGCGCAGCCCAAGCTTCTCTGCCTTGGCGAGTTTGCTGCCAGCATCGGTGCCCGCAATCACATCGGTGACCTTCTTGCTGATGCCGCTGGCAGTCTTGGCGCCGAGGGCCTCGACCTTCTCCTTGGCTTCATCGCGCGACATCGTCGTCAGTCCGCCGGTAAACACGAAGACGCGCCCAGCGAGCGGGCCATCGTCGTTGCGCTCGGCTGCCTGTGGTTCGACGCCGGCGGTTTGCAAGGCTAGCAGCGTCGCTTGGTTCTTTTCGGAGGCGAAGAACTGCAGGATGGCTGCGGCGACTTCATCGCCAACTCCGTCGACGCCCAGTAGCTCTGCTTGCGTTGCATCCCGCAGTCGATCGAGCGTGCCAAAGTGCGTGGCCAGATCGCGCGCTGTGGACTCGCCGACGTGGCGAATGCCGACGCCGTTGAGGAAGCGGCCAAGCGGCAGGGTCTTGCGCGCATCAATTTGCTTGAGCAGGTTTTGCGTGCTGCGCGTGCCCCAGCGCTCGAGCTCGAGCAGTTGCTCTTGCTTGGGTCTGAGCGCAAACACGTCCTCGACCGAGGTTACGACTTTCGCGGCAACCAGCTGTTCGACTTGCTTGGGGCCGAGGCCTTCGATATCGAACGCGCGGCGGCTGGCGAGGTGCACGATCCGGCCGACCAACTGCGCGGGGCAGTCGAGGTTGCTGCAATAGAGGAACTTGCCTTCCAGTTGCAGTGGGCCGGCACAGGCTGGGCACTCGGTTGGCGGTGTGACTGGTTGTGAGTCGGGTCCACGTTCGTCGACGAAGACGCGCACGACCTCTGGGATGACGTCGCCGGCTCGCTGGATTTCGACTGCGTCGCCTTCGCGCACATCGCGTTCGGCCAGCAAGGCCCAGTTGTGCAAGGAAGCATTGCGCACCGTGACGCCGACCAGTTCGGTGGGCGTCAGCTGAGCAACGGGGGTCACCGCACCGGTGCGGCCAACTTGCGCGCCGATCCGTTCGATGCGCGAGCGAGCGAGGCGAGGTGCGAACTTGTACGCCAGCGCCCATCGCGGGGTCCGTGATGTGCGGCCGAGTAGTTGTTGCAGCTCGAAGTCGTTGACCTTCGCGACGACGCCGTCAATCTCGTAGGGAAGGTCGTCGCGCCGCCTCTCAAGGTCGTCGCGGAAAGCTAGGATCGCGTCGAGGTCTTTGGCCGGCGCCGCAGGCTCGGCGACGGTGAAACCCCATGTCGCGAGTTGCGCCCGCAGTTGCTCGTGTGATGAAAACGCGATGCCGTCGACGTGGCCAACTGCGAAGGCCAGGAAGTCGAGAGGGCGTCGCTGGACCGTGCGTGGATCGAGCAGCTTGAGCGTGCCCGCGACCGTGTTGCGCGCGTTGCGGAACGTGCCCTCACTGGTGGTTTCTTCACGCTGTTGCAGCGCGGCGAAGCCCTTTTTCGACATGATCACTTCGCCGCGGATTTCGATGCGGGCTGGGAACGGACCGTCGCCGGCCAGATGCACCGGCAGGTTGCGGATGGTCAGCAGGTTGCGGGTGATGTCTTCACCGCTCTGGCCATCGCCACGGGATAGCCCGCGGATGAGCTTGCCGTTCTCGTAGAGAATGTTGGCGCTGACACCGTCGAGCTTGGGTTCGCAACTCCAGTCGAGCGCCGCGTCTTCATCGAGTTCGAGCAACTTGCGCGCGCGCTCGACGAATGCGCGCACTTCGTCTTGGCCCATCAGCGACTCGAGGCTACCCATCGGGGCCAAGTGTTCCTGGGTCTCGAACGAGCCGCCCTTTGGCAGGGGGGCACCAACGCGTCGGGTCGGCGAGTCGTCGGTGATCAGTTCGGGATGCGCGGCCTCAAGCTTGCGCAGCTTGACGAACATCTCGTCGTATTGCGCGTCCGTGAGCTTGCTCACCCCACCGTTGTAGTAGTCCACATCCGCTGTGCGGATGTTCTGCCGGAGCTCGGCGATCTCTTGTTCGGCGTTCACCGAACACGGTCCTAGTCAATGGCGATCGGGCGGTCAAGAGCGACCTCGACTGCCCCTGCGGCTAGCTGCCCGTCACAGGCCACATCGGGCTTCCATCACGCCCGGTTGGCCATTCGCGCTGTGGTGCGCGCGTTGGATGCAGCTTTCCTCTAGAAGGGCTGCCAGCTGGACTCGTGGCCCAGTTCCTTTGGCGCGATTCGGATTCGCCCATCCGTGCGTGAGGGGCCTCCCTCGACGAACGTGTAGGCGGCATCCTCTGCGTCGCAGGCGCGCTGGAAGCGGCGCCGGGCCTGGGTTTCCAGCGCGTCCATGACTTGATTGTTCGTGGCAAGGTTGGCTCGAACAATCAGCTCGCCGATTTGCAGGGAACTCTTGCCGTCGGCCTGGCTCAGGATGTCGCGCAGGGCATCGGCGTCGCAGGTGCCGTCCTCTTGCAGGATGTGGCCGAGCCGGTCTGCCTTGTTGGTGGAGTTGGTGGAGCAGGCCTGCACACATCCATAGTCAAATTCGAAGGTCATCGTTTCGTCAGCCACGACGACGGTCATGACTCCGCTCTTGCGCATCCGTTCGATGAACTGGAACACCGTGAGAATCGGCATGCTCGCGCTGGTGCTGTTTAGGGCGACCGCTGATTTCGCGTCCTGCGAGCTGCTTGCACCGATGGCATTTGTTGGCACCGCGGTAGGCGCATCTTGACGTGGCCTCGTGATCGGCGCGGCCGCGGTCGGGACCTTTGCGACTGGAGCGTTGGCGGCTGGGGCCTTTGCAACTGGGGCCTTCGCGGCTGGGGCGTTGGGGATTGGAGCGTTGGCGATTGGAGCCTTTGCGATTGGAGCCTTCGCGGCTGGAGCGTTGGCGATTGGGGCCTTCGCGATTGGGGGCTTCGCGAGTGCAGCCTTTCCGAGTGGGGCTTTCACGATCGGGGAGTCGGCGATTGGGGCTTTCACGTTCGGAATGTTCAGGCTCCGGGATTTCGTGATCGGGGCGTCGGTGACCAGGTCTGCGCTCTCATCGTCTGAGAGGTAGGCGCTGAACCCGCTCGCGTCCAGTTGGCTGGGGCTTGCTGGTTTCGCAGGCTGTGGCTCACTCGGTGAATCGCTTGGACCTTGCTCGGTTCTGGGCGCTGGTGTCGAGGGCGATTCGGAACAGTCGGCGCGGCCCGGCGCAGTGTTCGGCAAGCTGTTCGGCAGACTCTGGGTGTTGCGGTCGTTGCCGGTGGTTGTCTTGTCGCCCTTGACCGGCGCTACTTGATCACGGTCGATCAGGTCCCGAATCGCTGCGGACAGGTCGCGCATGCCGCCCTCGATGCGGGTCAGGTGGTCGTGGCTACGGCTGATATCAATGGATCGCATCGACACTTGCTCAAGCGTTTGGGCAAAGATCGAAGCGAGAGTGATGAAATCGTCGCAGTAACCTTCAATCAGAGAGCTCGCGGCCGAAGCTGGGAAATGTCCAACTTGCATGCCTTGACGATCGGCATGCGTAGCGGCCGTTGCTTAGGGCAATCAGCTTCAATAGGGGGCGCCTAGTTCGAGCGGTCGGAGCCACCCGCGCCATGGGGCGTTGGTCGCCGGGCGCGCGCGCAGGTTGTTTGGAAATGCATGGATCGTCGGTGGGCGTCCCGACTCCGGGAACTCGGCATTGGCGAGGGCATATGTCCCAGGACGCAGGCGGTCGCATGACGCAGTTGTCACCCTGAGTTGCTCCGCGAAGCCGTGCTTCGCAAAGGATGATCGCTGCGCTGTTGATGGTCGCGGCAAGATCCGCCCGGTGTGCCCGCCACAGTGCTTCCGCCGTACCATCCCCGCTGCGTGAACCCCCGTTGCGCGGACCACCCGTTGCGCAGTCCCCCCGTTGCGTAATCCAACAGCTCGTCCCCCGGGGGGTTGCTCAGAATGGGATGTTCGTCGTGTCGGGGGGACGCTCGCCGGCGGTGGCTTCGCTCGCCGATGAATCGTCCCCGAGATCTGATTTCTCCGTGAGGTCCGGGGTGCCGCCACCGGCAGGCGAACCCGCTCGATATCCGTCGTAGGGCACTTCATTGCGACGCACGACTTGTCCGGAGGGAGATTCATACTCCGATGGGCGCACCTCGACCAACGCGGTGCAGCCTTCCAAGTCGTCTGGCGTCAGTTGCACCCGACCCTTGGATGGCAATCCGAGGGCGTGCAGCACGCTCCGTGCCCGGGTGCGGCCTCGCACGCTAAAGACCAGGCTGTCCCAGGCCGCCTGTTTGCCGACGTGCTGGCCCTCGGCGACGACCAGGCGAACCGACCAGCGGTCGTCGCCGGCTCGGGTCGTGCCCGTGCGCACTTCTGCGATACGGCACAAGTAGGTCCCCGCGGGCACGGAGATGAAGTCTGAGATGGCGTCCTTTGCGTCGAAGTCGATTTCCATTGCTGTTCTTGCTGATCCGGCAATGGAATAGGGATCCGAAATCGTCCACGGTGACAGGGAATCTCCAATTTCCGTTCGGGCCGACCGCTGCGATTGCGGCTCGTCGCGTGTACCTTGCGTGCTACGTCACCCGCGACAAGTTCCACTTTGGCATCGACTTCGACAACTCCTGCTGCGTCCGCCTCACTCGCTGATCCGGGCGACTATCTGTCGTTGGCGAAGCGCCACTACGAAAACTTTCCGGTCGGATCCTGGTTGTTGCCAAAGGTGGCGCGCGCGCACCTGCACCGCATCTATGCGTTCGCCCGCACCGCTGACGATCTTGCCGATGAACTTCAGGACGCCGAGGCGTTGGCGGCGTTTCGCGCGGACTTCCTGCGTCACTTGACGAACGATGCGGCCGGCAAGCCGGTCAGCGATGTGCCGCTGTTTGCCGAATTGCGAACGACGATCGAGCAGTGCCAGTTGGAACAGTCCCTGTTTACCGACTTGCTGGATGCGTTCGATCAGGACTGCCACCAGCGGCGCTACGACCGTCCGCAGTTGCTCGACTACTGTCGGCGCTCGGCGGATCCGATCGGGCGGCTGGTGCTGCGGGTCAGCGGCTACCGCGATGCCCAGTTGGACGCCTACTCGGATCGAGCGTGCACCGGGTTGCAGTTGCTCAATCACCTGCAAGACCTTCGCGAAGACCTGCTCGAACGCGACCGTATCTACTTTCCGATCGAAGAGCTCAATGCATGTGGCGCCCACGAGGACGACTTGCGCGCCGAGAAGGCATCGCCGGAAGTGCGCCGATTTGTGCTTGAGCAAGCCGATCGCATTGCCGACGACTTCTCGGCCGGTTGGCAAGTCGTCAATGGCGTGAGAGGCAGGTTGCGTCTCGAACTGCGCGCGATCCTGCACGGCGCTGCGGCGGTGTTGCAGCAGATTCGCAAGGTCGAAGGCGACGTGCTGGGCGGCAACGTTCATCTGAGCAAGTGGCGTCGGGTGGGCACCGTGTTCGGCGGACTGTTGTCGGCGCGCGAACCGAACTGGGGGCGTTCGTGAATGGCGCCACGATGATTCCCCCGGACGCGCAGCAAGACCCGTTGCAGATCACCAAGCAGTCGGGGTCGAACTTCCTCGCGGGCTTCCTTTGCCTCGATGCCCGCCGCCGCCACGGTATGACCGTGGTCTATGCGTTTTGCCGCGTCGTAGATGATGCGGTCGACGACGCCCCCGACGTGGTGACGGCGCGCGGTCGGCTGGCATTCTGGAAGCGGGAGTTGGACGCGTGCGACGGTGGCCAGCCTGAAACCCCAGTTGGAATCGCGCTGAAGGCTGTGGTTGAGGAGTTCTCGATTCCACTTGGCGCGCTCGAGGACCTGATCGATGGCTGTGCGATGGACCTCAATCCCGCCGGCATCGCCGATGGCGAAGAACTCGAACTGTACTGCTACCGTGTGGCGTCCGCCGTCGGCTTGGCGTGCTTGCCGGTGCTTGGTGCGACCAGTATTGGTGCCGAGAAGTTTGCCCATGCTCTCGGGCAAGCATTGCAGTTCACCAACGTGCTGCGCGATTTGCGTGGCGACGCCGAGATCCAGCGCTGCTACGCACCGAAGACGTGGCTGGCTGAGTTTGGGATCACCGCCGAGGATCTGCTCGGCACTGGCGATGCGAGGCACTATGTCTCTGTCTCTGGAGTTGGGGCCTCTGGAGTTGGGGTTTCTGGCATTGGAGCCTCTCGCGGTGCTGCCACCGGCGGAGGGATCGCTGGCGAGGAAACAGCTGGCGCGCCGAACTCTGAAGAACAGGTGGTAGACGGCGGCGTCACCCAGCTGTGTCGACGGTTGGCTGGCATTGCGCGCGAGCAGTTCGCGGTCGCGCGCTCCGAGTTGCGACGCTTGCCGTTGCGTGAACGCCGTGCCTTGGTTGCGCCGCGTATCATGGGGGCGATCTACGGCGACTTGCTGCGCCGACTTGAGCTGCGTGGCGGCGCGATCGCCGGGCCGCGAATCAGGGTGCCGCGTGCCCGCAAGCTCTGGCTGGCTGCTTCGGTTTGGATTGGGGCGCGCGCGTGACGGACGGGCGGCGCGCGTTTGTGCTCGGTGGCGGCGTCGCCGGATTGGCGGCGGCATTTGGCTTGGCTGATCGCGGCTTTGACGTCTCGCTGCTCGAGTCGCGCAAGCAGTGTGGCGGTCGCGCGTTCTCGACCGAAGAGCGGGGCACAGGCCGCACTCTCGACAACGGTTTCCACGTCATGCTGGGCTGCTATCACGGCATGCGCTCCTTGCTTCGGCGCCTCGGCACTGAGCACGGCTTCCAACAGGATCGTCGCCTGGTCATGGCGTATCGTTTCAGCCCAGACCGTTGCGCATCGCTGCGGCTTTCGCGGTTGCCGGTGCCGTTGGCGATGCCGTGGGCGGTGCTGCGCTTGCGGATCGCCTGGGGTGCACGGATGCGCGCCTTTCGCGGCATGGCCAGCGTTGCGTTTGGCGCGCCGAAGCAATGGACGTTCGCGGACTGGTTGCGCCGTCGTGGCCAGCTTGGTGAGCCGGACCACGTGATGTGGCGCCCGTTGTGCCACGCGGTGATGAACGTCAAGCCAGAGGATGCTTCCGCCGCCGACTTCTTGGCGGCGTTGCGCGAGGCGTTCATGGGGCGCGCGAGTTCGGCGGCATTCTGGATTCCGGCCCGCCCGTGGAGCGAACTGCTGGGGGATCCCGCGCCGCGGGCGTTGGCGGATGCTGGCGTGACTCTGCGTACGGGAGCGCGGGTGACCGGTTTGCAGGTGGCGGCCAAACGCGTGACGGCTATCCAGCTCGGGAGCGAACGCGTCGATGTCGGAGTCGACGATCTGGTGGTTTCGGCGATGCCGTGGTTCGCGTTGCGCAAGGTGCTCGATGGCGAGAGCCGGTCCGAGTTTGGCGATTGCGCGTTTGGCGCATTGGGCTCGGCGCCGATCGTCTCGGTCTACTTCACGATGCACGATGCTGCTGATCCGGTTGCGTCGCCACCAGATGAAGGGCCGGTGGTCGCGCTAGTTGGCGGCCAACCATTCCACTTCATGTTGCGCACGCCGGGTGATCCGGTTGGCCGGTTCACGTTGTTGTCCGGCGGGGACCGCAGTCTTGACGGCAAGACGGTTGCCGAGATCGAAGCGATTGCCAAGCAGCAGTTGCGCCAGTTCTACGGCGAGGGTTCGTTCGTAGACGCGCTAGAACGTGCCCACGTTCGTGTTCGCAAGGAGCAGCACGCGACGTTTGTGGCGGCGCCGAACAGTGACGCGTTGCGACCGCCGCCGGGACGCTTGGCCGGTGGCCCGGGCAACTTCATGGTCTGCGGCGATTGGACCGCGACTGGCTTGCCGGCAACGTTGGAAGGTGGCGTGCGTTCGGCCGAGAAGCTGTTGGCGAGCCTTGCCAGGTAGCGCATCGCCGTCTGCGGTTGCTTGCCTACCCGAGGGCAAGACTGAGAACTGCGTGCTAGTTCGCAGCTTCGTTGCTGTTGTCGAGAGCTTCGTCAATGGTGCTTGCGATGCTTTCAAGCAAGCTTCGCAAGCTGCGTCGTTCGCTGTCGAGCTGCTTGATGATCTGCACGAGGTCGTCGACGTTGCGGACGCGTGCTAGCTGTTCTCCGAACTGGTCGGTCGACGAGGCGGCCGCCTGCTTCAGGGTTTGCCGCGTGGCAAGCTTGTTGGCCTTGCGGTTCTTGCCTTGGCCGCGCGGTGCAACGGGCACCAAACCCAACAATGCCTTCGCGCGGCCATACATGATGGGCGCAATCTTGTAGTCCTTGGCCAGCGAACGTGTCTGTAACTCGCCGTAGCTAAGCGTTGGTTCTTCGCGAAGTGATTGCACCAAGAAGTCGAACGCCGGGGACCCCTTTCGCTTCGGCGTGGCATTGGCAGTCGCCGCCAGTGGCGGCGCGACGGGTTGCGGAATCACAACCGGTTCTGGGGCTTGGCTCACCTCTTCCATCGGCTCAGCTGCGATGGTATCGGCAGAGCTAGAACCTGCGGACGCCGCCTCGCGCGAGCCAGATTCCGGCGGGGAGGATACCGGCGGGGACGATACCGGCGGGGACGATACCGGCGAGCCAGATACTGGCGGCGAAGCCGCAGGCGGCGCACCCGTCAATCCAAGCTGCCGGCGTGCGCGTCCGTATTGAATGGGTTGAATGGTGACGCCAGCTTGTTCCGCGACCTGGCGAAGGGTTTCGAAGGTTAGCTGGGGGTTGTCGCGAAGGCGTTCGCTCGCGAACGTTTCGCCTGAAATGCGGGGGGATTCGGACATCGTGTTGTTGTGGCGAGACAAGGCACGAGAACCACCGGGCCAGTGGTGCAAACAGCGAGAATCTAGCCCTGGCCGGTCGGTTGCGGGCTGTCATGCTACCACCAGTTGGCCACTGGATCGACTATTCGCAGCGTTACTCCTAGCGGCGTTCGAACCGATAAGAGAACGCAAACGTCTCGATCGAAGGATCGATTGGCGGCGTGGTCGTGACGTTGTTGAGCATGATGAATCGCCAGTTGACGTAGCGGATATCGTTGGGGGCGAACGTCTCGCTCGACCCCGCGAAGTTGGCGGTGAACTCCGGGTTCATCAGTTCGTTCGCGTCCTCGACATAGGTCGTCACCGTGCGGTTGTAGAGATACGTCCACCAGTCGCGCGAGGCAGTGCTGCCAGGTGTCGGTCGCGTATCCCACTTGCGAAGGTGCGCGTCGCCGGCCTTCAACGGGTCCAGCGAGAAGTTGATGGCGGTCGGCCGCAGGTCTTGGCGGTTCTGCGGCGTGATGCTCGGGTTGGCCATGGTCGGTGCGGGCCACAGCCGGGTGACCGTGTTGATCCAACGGTTCCAATACCACGGCGACTCGTCGACGGCGCTGGCGCCACGGAACTGCGGCACGATCGACGTGCCGGCCGGTAGGCGCGTCAATGGCGGGTCAAACGAATAGCCAAACGATGGCACCACATCGGCCGGTTGCTCGACGACGCCGTTGTTCATGTAATACGGGCCCAAGCGTGCGTCGGCGAAGTCGGTCGGTACGCGGTGCGGGTTGTTGAGATCGACAAACCCGTTGGTCGCGACGCTCTGCCGCTTCAATAGATCCATCATCATCCAATACATCGTGTTGTCGCCCTTGGTTTGAGTTGCTGGCGTCACCGTCCACGGCGCGGTTGGATTGGTCAGGTTGGGAGCCCAGCCGCCAGTCGCGACCGTCCAGCCGGGGTTGTTGGGGCCCATCGGCAGTTCGCCTTGCGGGGCCGCGGACGGGCGCCCGCCGCTAAACACGCGAAAGCGAGGGTCGGGACCCGAGCCGACGGTGACGCTGACCTGCCAACCGTTGGCGCCCGACGCGGCGAACGGGTTGGTTGCGGGAAGTTCGCT
>CAXBFC010000220.1:0-13129 GCA_963974725.1 uncultured bacterium
GAGGATGCGGCCGGGCAGCGCGACTTCATCGCCGGCCATCTTGTTGGGGTAGCCCTTGCCGTCCCAGCGCTCATGGTGCTGGTAGACCCAGTTGCGGACGTTCTCGTGCCCTTTCAGGCCGGCGAGAACCTCGTAGCCCATCTGTGGGTGGCGGTTGATGATCACTCGCTCATCTGCGGTCAGCGGCCCCGGCTTGGTCAGGATGTGGTCGGGGATCCCGATCTTGCCGACATCGTGCAGCAGGCTGGCAAGACGCAACGAGGCGCGGTCCTCGAGTGACACGCCGCAGCGTTCGGCCAGCTTGTCGGTGTAGTCGACGACGCGGGCCGCGTGGCCACTCGTGGTCGGATCCTTGATCTCGATCGTGCGCGGCAAGACCGAGGTCAACACCTGATTGACGGACTCTAGTTCGCGGTTACGCCGTGCGAGCGCCGCTTCCTGCATGACGCGGTTGCAGGTGCTCAACAGCGACTGTGGGTCGACCGGTTTGACCACCATGTCCGCGACGTGGCTGCGCAGTGCCGCTTGCGCCCCGTCGAACGTCGGTTTCCCGGTGAGCACGATTACGGGCGGTGCCGGGTGCAGCGTTTGCGCCGCTTGGGCGACCTGCGAACCGAGATCGCTATTGCCGAGGTAGAGGTCCGTCAGGACGAGATCGAAGGAGTGTTGTTCGAGGGCGGCGATGCCGCGTGCTAACGAGTCGACAGAGGTCACGTCAAACCCGTCGTGAGCCAGCGTGCTTGCTAAACTTCGTAACACGTCCGGTTCGTCGTCGACGATCAGGACGCGGTATGTTCGGGGATGGCGTGTTCTAGCAGTTGCCGCGTTCTGCGGGCTGCGGGACCAGACGAGTGAGGGAGAGCAAGGCGGTGTCGCCTGACTCGTGGCAGAAGCCTCGTGAAATCTCATGGGAGTGTGTCGCCGGTCTCATGCATGGGAAACCGGGATGTTCTCGGAGGGCCGTATCTGACTCGGAGTTTCCACGGCTTACGCCAATACTCAACAGCGTTCTTGGGAATCTGTGGACAACATGTTCATCGTTCAGGGGGCTTGGTGGGTCACCCTGCAATTCCCATGGCACTGGGCTCACAGCTGGTCGCATTTTCTGCAGTAGATTGCCTGGCGCTTGCCCCAGAATGCTTCGGCACCCATGGCTGACAACGAACCCCTGCATCGCATTGTGCCCGCTCGAGACTCGGGAGTTCGCTTGGACGTATTCCTGGCTGGGCAGAAGGAAATTCCGAACCGCAGCCAGGCTCGGCGCATGATCGACCTCGGGTTGGTCGAGATCGAGGGGGCGCAGCGCGTCCGGCCGGGTCTCAACTTGGATGCCGAGACCAGCGTCAAGTTCACCCTGGAGCCGCATGTCGACGTCGATGTCCTGGCGCCCGACCTGCCGGTGCCGGAAATCGACCTTCTCTATGACGACCCGGACATGTGTGCGATCAACAAGCCGGTTGGCATTGCCGCCCATCCGCCAGACGGGCGTCACCGCCCTGCGCACACCGTCGCCAGTTGGGCCCGGGCTCGCTTTGGCGAGTTGCCGACCGTTCCGGACGCCGAACGCCCTGGCATCGTGCATCGTCTCGACCGCGAGACGTCCGGCGTGATGTTGATCGCCAAGTCGCAGGTTGCCTTCGAGTTCTTGAAGACGCAGTTCCGCGAGCGCACTGCCGAGAAGGAATACCGCTGCATCGTCTATGGCGAGCCGCGTTTCCACAGCGATTGGATTGAGCACAACATCGGCACCGATACCAAGCATCCAGAACGCATGGCGGTGGTGACCGACGGCGGCCGCGAGTCGTCGACGTTCTACGAAGTCATCGAGCAGTTCGAGGGCTTCGCGCACGTGATGTGTCGGCCGAAGACTGGCCGCACGCACCAGATTCGCGTGCACATGACGTCGATCGGCCATTCGCTGGTTGGCGATCGGGTCTATCGGTCGCGTCGCCAGCAACAGCGCAGCATCCCCGAGGGGGCGCCCGATCCCGGTCGGCATTGCTTGCATGCGCTGCGCCTCAAGGTGCCGCATCCACTGACGCACGAACCACTGATGATCGAGTCGCCGATGGCGGCGGACATGGAACTGTTGTTGGCGTGGCTGCGCGAGAACCTCCCGAAGAAATGATCGATGGCGAACCTTTGGAACGACGACGAAGCCAAGCGCTTCGCTGAGCAGTTCGCGGCGGCTGGCGAAGCGGTCGCCGCCCGCGTCTATACGTCGCGCCTGTTGGGCCGCGACCCGACGCTGGTCTTGCATGGTGGTGGCAACACGTCGGTCAAGACCACCTGCCAGGACATGCTGGGGCGCACCATCGAGGTGCTGTGCGTCAAAGGCAGTGGTTGGGACCTCGTCGACATCGAGCCGCCTGGCTTGCCGGCGGTGCGGCTTGAGGCGCTGCGCGAATTGCAGCAACTGGATCAGTTGTCGGATGCGGACATGGTCAATGTCGTGCGCGGTGCCTTGCTGGATTCAGAAGCGCCGAACCCGTCAGTCGAAGCGCTGCTGCACGCGTTCTTGCCGCATCGTTTCGTTGACCACACGCACGCCAACGCGATCCTGGCGCTGACCGATCAGCCCGACCCAGAAGTGCACGTGCGACGGGCGCTCGGCGATTCGGTGTTGGTGTTACCGTGGATCATGCCCGGCTTCCCGCTCGCTAAGGCCGTTGCCGAGGCTTACGCGGCTTCCCCGGACTGCACCGGCATCGTGTTGGCGAAGCACGGTTTGTTCACCTTTGGCGACACCGCCAAAGAGAGCTACGACCGCACAATCGAACTGGTGGACCAGGCCGAACTCTACCTGCGGCGAGCAGTGGGTGGGCTGCCGGCGATGCTGCTCGGCGATCCGGCGCCGCTGCCGATGGCCGAGCGCCAAGCGGCCTTGGCGCGCGTTCTGCCGGCCCTGCGCGGCGCCTGTGCCGTCAAGTCTGAGCGCGGTGTCGGTGGCTTCGACCGCGTTGTCGTCGATGCGCGCACCGAGGACGACCTCGCTGCGTTTGGCCTGCACGCGCAGGCCCGCAAGCTGTGTCTGAGCAACCCGATCACGCCCGACCATGTGATCCGCACGAAGGCACACTACCTCTACCTCGCGCCCGAAGCGGTCGCCGATCCGAGCCGCTTGCGCCGCTTGGTTACCGAATACGAAGTTGCCTACCGGCGCTACTACGAAGCCAGCGCCAAGAGCATCTCGCCCAATCACATGCATTCGCCCAAGCCGGTGGTGGCGGTGCTGGCGGGTGTCGGCATCGTGGCGCTGCATCGAACCGCACAGGGGGCCCGCATTGCCGCCGACATTGCGGCGCACACGGTTAGGGTCAAGGCGACAAGTCACGCGCTCGGGGACTACGTCGCGCTCACCGATGACGAACTCGCCGAGATGGAATACTGGCCGCTCGAGGTCCAAAAGCTTGGCAAGAAACAACTGCCCGAGTTGGCTGGCCAGGTAGCGCTCGTGACGGGGGCGGCTGGCGCCATTGGCACCGGGATCGTCGGGGTGTTGCTCGAACGCGGTGCCTGCGTGTTTGCGACGGACATCGATGGGGATCGGTTGCAGAAGTTGCAGTCGCAGTTCGCGTCGTTCGGTTTGCGAGTCGGCACGCACCAGGCGGACCTCACCGACGCCGCTGCCGTTGACGCACTGTTTGCGGCCTGCGCGGCCCAGTTTGGTGGGGTTGATTGTGTCGTGCCCAATGCTGGCATCGCGCACGTCAGTTCGATCGAGGATATGGACGCAGAGATCTTTGCGCGGGTGCTTGAGGTCAACACGACAGCGACCATGCGTGTGCTGCAAGCTGCGGCACGGATGTTTCGCCGCCAGCAGACCGGCGGCTCCATTGTGTTGCAGGCAAGCAAGAATGTGTTCGCTCCGGGAGCGCGGTTCGGCGCCTATTCAGCGAGCAAGGCGGCGGCGCTGCAGCTCGCGCGCATCGCCGCGATGGAACTGGCGGAGCAATCGGTTCGCGTCAACGTGATCAATGCTGACGCCGTGTTCGGCGACGAGCACACGCCAAGTCAGCTGTGGGCCGAGGTCGGTCCCGATCGCATGCGCGCGCGCGGCCTCGACGAACAGCAGTTGCGCGATTTCTACCGCGAGCGTTCGCTGCTCAAACAGCCAGTCACGGCGCGTCACGTTGGCGAAGCCGTTGCTTGGTTTGCCAGCATGCGCACGCCGACTACGGGTGCCGTGCTGCCGGTCGACGGTGGCTTGCCCGAGGCGTTTCCGCGGTGACGGGCGCGGCCGACAACACGCCTGCGATCGAACTGCGCGGCTTGCGCAAGGTCTACAAGAAGGGGCGCGAGCAAACCGTCGCGGTCGACGGCCTCGATCTCGTCGTGCATCGCGGCGAAGTGTTTGGCCTGCTCGGTCCCAATGGTGCCGGCAAAACCACAACGGTCGAAATCTGCGAAGGCCTGACGGTTCCGGATGCTGGCGAAGTGCGCATTCTCGGGCGGCAGTGGCGGAATCGCGAAGACGATGCGATCCGCGCCCGGATCGGTGTCTGTCTGCAGGAGACCAAATTCCACGAGAACGCGAACGTGCGCGAGGTGCTGACACTGTTCCGTTCGTGCTTTGAATCGGGCCGCTCGGTAGACGACGCCTTGGCGTTGGTGTCGCTCGAGGACAAGCAACACGCGCGGCAGAAGTCCTTGTCGGGCGGCCAGCGGCAACGGCTCGCGGTCGCGACGGCATTGCTTGGCGATCCCCAGCTGTTGTTCCTTGATGAACCGACGACCGGGCTCGATCCGCAGTCGCGCCGCCAACTGTGGCAGGTCGTGCGCGACTACCAGGCGGGGGGTGGCACGGTGCTGTTGACGACGCACTACATGGATGAGGCGCAGCAGCTGTGTGATCGGGTCGCTATCGTCGATCGCGGCGCGGTGATCGCGATCGGCACGCCCGCCGAGCTGATCCGTTCGTTGGCGGCTGAGCACTTCGTCATCATTGACTCGGTGCAGTCGCCTAGCGACGAGGAGCTGCTGGCCGTTCCCGAAGTAGTCGCCGTCGAACGTCAAGAGCAGCGCTTGGTGCTGACGGTCGAATCAGTGCACCGGACCTTGCCGCCATTGTTGCAGCTGTTTGCGGCGCGCGATGCGGCGATCGATGGCTTGTCGACTCGCCACGCGACGCTCGAGGATGTGTTCGTGCACTTGACCGGCCGGCAGCTGCGTGAGGGAGAAGAAGCATGAGGTGGCGCGTGGTGAAACAAGTGGCGCGCACGGCCTTCGTCGAGTTCTGGCGCAGCCCGGCGGCGGTGTTCTGGACCTATGGCTTTCCACTGATGATGGCGGTCGTGCTCGGCTTTGCATTCCAGCCAGGAACGCCACCGCCGGTGCCGATCGCGATCGTCGACGTGCCTGGTGCCTCCGCGATGTACGCCACGATGCAGGCCACCGAACGCCTGACGGTCGAGTTGTTGCCGGCGAAGGAGGCGGATCTGGCCTTGGCCCGCGGCCGCGTCGCCTTGCTGATCAAGTATGACCAGGATGGCCCGTTGTTGCGCAGCGATCCGACTCGGCCAGAGGCGGAACTGGCGCGGCTGTTGGTCGAGCGCGCGTTGTCTGACGCGGGCGAGGGCGGCATCGAAACGGTCCGCGCCGAGGTCGAAGATCGACCTGGCTCGCGCTACATCGACTTCCTGATTCCCGGGCTCATCGGCTTGAACTTGATGGGGGCGGGCATGTGGGGCGTTGGCTTCAACCTGGTCCAGATGCGCGTGCAGAACCTGTTGCGGCGCCTGTTCGTCACGCCGATGCGTCGCTCCGAGTTTCTGGCTGGCTACCTGCTTGGCCGCTCGATCCTGGTGATCCCGGAAGCGCTCGTGATCATGCTGTTCGGCGTGTTGTTGTGGGACGTGCCGTTCCGTGGCAGTTATCTGGCGGCGTTCTTGGCGATCGTCATCGGTGGCTGGACCTTCACCGGCATTGGCTGCCTCTGTGCGTCGCGGGCTCGCACGATCGAGACGATTGGCGGCCTGATGAATGCCGTGCAGTTACCGATGTGGATTCTTGGTGGAACGTTCTTCGCCAACGAAGCCCTCGAAGGGCCGGTGCGTTGGGTTGCCGAGTGCCTGCCGCTGACGCACGTCAACCGCACGCTGCGCGATGTGATGTTGGAATCGGGCAGCTTGTTGGATGTTTGGTTGCCGTTGACGGCGCTCGCGGCCGGCGGCCTGGTCTGCTTCGGCCTGGCGATGCGCATGTTCCGCTGGCAGTAACCGAGCTTGTGATCGTGGTGGGCGCGGTTGTTCGCAATCGCGAGGTCGCCGCCAACGCGTTCGCTTGCTAGGGTCTAGCGAGCATGAACGTAGTAGTAGCCGAGAAGCCGTCGGTGGCACGTGACCTGGCCAAGGTGCTGGGGGCGACCACGCGACACGAGGGCTACATGGAGGGCAACGGCTGGCAAGTCACGTGGGCGCTCGGCCACCTTGCGACGCTGAAGACTCCCGATGAATACGATCCGGCGCTGAAGCGTTGGTCGATGGAGCGGTTGCCGTTCGTGCCGGAGCGCTTCGAGCTGAAGCCCGCCGGCGATCGCGGCCGCAAGCAACAGCTCGACATCCTCGCCGAGCTGTGCCGTTCGGCCGAAGAGCTGGTGTGTGCGACGGATGCTGGCCGCGAAGGAGAGCTGATCTTCCGCTACATCCTCGAATACGCGGGCTGCCCCGGACGTCCGCACACCCGGTTGTGGCTCAGTTCGCTGACCGAGCAGGCGATCAAGAAGGGGCTCGCCGAACGCAAGCCGAGCACCGAATACGAAGCGCTGCACGATGCCGCGCGCAGCCGCAGCGAAGCGGATTGGATCGTCGGCCTCAACGCGACGCGTGCCTACACCGTTCGCTACGGCGGCGGCAGTGTGCTGTGGAGCCTCGGCCGCGTGCAGACACCGGTGCTGGCATTGATCGCAAACCGCGACGACGAGATTCGCGTGTTCGATGCGCGCCCGTTCTGGGAGTTGCGCACCAAGTATCGCAAGGCGACCTTCAAGTTCACCGGCGAGCGCTTCCGCGAGCAGCCCGAGGCCGAGGAGATGTTGGCCAAGGTCCAAGGCCAGCCGCTGAGCATCGAGCGCATCGAGACCAAGCAAGAGTCTCTGCCGCCGCCGCAGTTGTTCGACCTGACCCAGCTGCAGCGTGATATGAACCTTCGCTATGGATTGTCGGCGGCGCGCACACTGACGGTCGCGCAGGAACTCTACGAGAAGAAGGTGCTGACCTACCCTCGTACCGATAGCCGTTATCTGTCGCTGGACATGGTGGCCCCGATTCGCACGACGCTCGGTCAGTTGCGCAACTGGAACCCGGACGCCTTGGCGTTGCTAGCGGCATACGTCGGCGGCGCGCCGGAGGGCGAGCGCGGCCCGCGCAGCAAGCCCAGGCGTGTCTTCGACGACAACAAGGTCACCGACCACCATGCGATCGTGCCGACCGGCAAGCTCGAGTCGCTATCGGGCGAACACCGGTTGGTCTTCGATGCCGTGGCGACGCGGTTGGTGCAGGTGTTCATGGGCAACCGCTTGCAGGATGTCACCACCGTGCATGCGAAGTCCGCGGACGTGCCGTTCCGGGCGCGTGGAGTGGTGGTCACCGATCCAGGTTGGAGTGCGCTCGAGGCCAAGTCCGAACCGGAGAAGCCCAAGACGAAGTCCAAGAGCAAGAAGAAGGCCGCCGACGACGTCGATGACGATCGCCAGGTCTTGCCCAAGTTCGAGCAGGGCGAGAGCGGTCCGCACAAGCCGTTGCTGCACGAAGGCAAGACCAAGCCGCCTCGTCCCTACACCGAGAATACGTTGCTCGCCGCGATGGAGACGTCGGGCAAGCTGATCGATGACGAAGAACTGCGCGAAGCGATGAAGGGGCGCGGTATCGGCACGCCGGCGACGCGCGCTTCGATCGTTGAGACGTTGCTGTCGCGGTCCTACATCCGGCGCGAAAAGAAGGCGTTGCGGGTCACCGACCTCGGCCGCTACCTGATTGCCATCATCGCCGACCCCGTGCTCAAGTCGCCCGAGCTGACCGGTGAGTGGGAACACAAGCTCGGGGAGATCGAGCGTGGCGAGCGTGAGCGCAGCGCGTTCATGGAAGAGATCGGGGCGATGATCCGCAATCTGATCCACGAAGGCTTGTCGCCGCTGTTGTCGAATGATGGGCTCGGCCCATGCCCCTTGTGCAAGGCTCCGGTGGTGGAGGGGCGGGAGGCCTACGGGTGCTCGCGCTGGCGTGAGGACTGTCAGTTCCGGTTGCCGAAGACCTATCGCGACCTGCCGTTGACGCGCCAATTGGTGCGCGAGTTGTGTGGGCGCGGCGTGGTGTTGCGGCCGGTGACGATCGAGGGCGAGAAGCGCATCCTGTGCCGCACGGCAACGGGAGCCCCGATCGACTTGTTGCCGCCGAGTCGAGATGCGCAGCGACCGTCGCAGGGCAAGGCGCCCGCGAAGCGAGGCGGTGCCGCGAAGCCACGAGGTGCAGCGAAACCCAAGGCACCCGCGAAGCCCCGTGCACCTGCCAAACGCAAGCCGAAGCCGAAGCCGCCGGAGAGCGCCGGCGACAACGCGGCCGAGTAGCGCAGTCCACCAAGTCCGATGCACGTTCTTGGTGCCGGTGGTCGACGCGGCCCTAATGGGGTGACCCAGAAGAACGAACTTGCAGGCCGCCAGTGCCTTTGCCTGGCGCGCCGGCAGCTACGACGATGCTGACCTCGGCAGTCGGTTCTTGTGCCTGCGCGGTCGTGCACAGCCCCAGTCCGGCGAGCAGCCTCGCGGTCACTCGTTGGCAGTCGGGATGGCGGCGCAGATCTGTCGCCAAGGCTGCAGGCTATCGCATGTCCTTGGCGGCAACGGTCGGTTGCTTGTCAAGCACGCGCAGCACCGGGTAGTGCGTGTCCGTCGCCGCTTCGAAGAAGTTCCAACTCGACAGTGAGTCCTCACTGAGCGGCTCGAGCAGCGTCGCCGCCAACATCGCCAGCCGCTGGTTGGCGGGAATGATGATGGTGCCGAGCGGCAGTTCTTGGCGCTTGGGGTCAAGCCACTTGCCTTGCAGTTCGAGTTCTTGGTGGCCCTGGTAGGGACGCTTCGGCTTGCGCTTTTTGGTGACTTCGAATTGTCGAACGGTCGCAGTCTGCGCCGCGGCGACCGCCCGGAAATGGATGCCGTGCCATTGCAGGCGTTGCACGACTTCGGGGGTTGGCGCGATGATCGCCCACGCGTTGGGCAGCCGCGATTGTTGCTGCGAACGGAACCGTCGCAAGACGGGCAGGCTCTCGGCTGTTGTCTCGTCGACGCGCACAATCCGCATCGGCTTGTCGTCCTCACCACCTTCGCGCACGACCTTGCCCGCCAGGATGTCGAGTTGTTCCGGCGTGCCGAACCTCGTATCGCTGCCGAGGTAGAGCGAGCCTTCGCCTGCGTGCGCGCGGTGATCGGCAGTCGCCATCGTGGTCAGCACAGTATCCTTGTCGGCAGCCATCTGCTCTAGCAGCGTCAGCACGAACGTGCGGGTCGCCGCGATCCGCGTCTTGAAGTCGGCGTAGCTGTAGGCCTCGCTGAGGATGCCGATGCGGTTGCGCAGGCCGTAGTAGTTGATGCCGTAACGTGGACGGTGGTCGTAGGTATACCAACCGCGCACGCCCTTGTTCGAGCTGGGGGCACCACTGCCATCCCAGTCGCGGGTCTCGAAGTTGCCGTAGTCGAAGACCTCGAAGCCGCGCGCCTTCATCTTGCTGCGGGCCTGTTCCAATAGGCCGCGACCGAGTTGGTCGATCGCCGGGTCGAGGTTGCTCGACAAGCTCGGCGCATAGGTCAGGTGGTAGCCGTGACGCGAGCCGTTGGTGGTGTGCAGGTCGACAAACAAGTGCGGGTCGAGTTCGCGGAACAGCGACAGCATCACGCGGGTTTCGGGTGCGTCCGCCTTGATGAAGTCCCGGTTGAGGTCGAGACGCTGGGCGTTCGCTCGCTGGCCGACCGCGTCCGGTCCGTTTTGGCCGCGGCGATTGCCGACCTTGATCGCCTCGTTGCCATCGAGGTTGTAGATCGGCACAAACCAGACCTCGCAGTGCTCTAGCAACGCGGTGTGCTTGCCCGTCGCGAACTCGCGCAGCAGTTCTTGCACGGCTTCTTTGCCTTCGACTTCCCCGGCGTGGATGTTGCCGATGACCAACGCCCGCAGGCGCGGTTGCTCGCTCGGTTCGGGCAGCGCGACCTTGACCAACATCATCGCGCGGCCTTCGTGCGACTTGCCGGCAATGCGCACCGTCAGGCGCTTGCCGTGCGACAAGCCGATGCAGGCATCGATAAACCGTTCGACGTCGGCGACGCGCGAGGTCTCGGCGTAGTTACTCGATTCGGGGACCGTCTGCGGCAAGCTGTCTTGCGCTGCCAGGCTGCCACAAATAGCTGACGCAAGCGTGGCCAGCAGGAACGGGTGACAGAAACTCAGGGTGCGCGCCATGCACGCAGTCGTACTCGGGCAGCGTCGCGCGAGCCAGCGCGGCGCGGCAATCAGCGCTGAGGAGCTTGTACCGGTTTGGTGCCAGCAGGCACGGCCGGCTTGGTCACGTCTGGCGACGGAGCATCGACGAGCTTGGCTTGTTGCAGCTCCTTGACGCTGAGCTTGCCGTCCTTGTCGGTGTCGAGGGCAGCCAGCAGATTCTTGGTCCACCGCAACAGGCCGGGATCGAGGCGGCGCAGCAGCAGCGTCAGTTCGGTGGCGTCGATGGCTTCATCCAAATTGCCGTCGGCGTCGAGCCACGGCTGGGTCAAGCCAGCCTTTTGCTCGCTCTTGCCCGTGTCCGCCGGTTTGGGCAATCGCGCGTGCCAGGGGGCGAGTTCGGCTTCTTCGACTTTGCCGGACTTGTCGAGGTCCGACTGCATCAAGACCGTGGCGACAATCTCCGGCAGACCAGTGGCCTTCAGCAGATCGATGATCTCGGTTTGCGACAGGCCGCCATCGCCATCCTTGTCGTACAGCCGAATGAACTTCTGCAGTGGGGTCAGCGGCTGCGGGGGCGGTTCTGGCATCACGAACGGACGAACCGTGCGGACCGTGAAGGTGCCGCCATTCTCAAGTCCCCGGCGGAAGCGCTGATCGAACTCGGGCCAGGTGACGAAGCCATCGCGATCCGTGTCGATCCGTGCGAAGCCTTCTAGGTCCCGCGGCGACGGCAGCACGTCGAAGCAATCGGCCGCTTCGAAGACGTCCAAGCGATCGTCGCTGTTGCCATCACAGGCCCGGAACAACTCGCGGCTGGTCGATTCGCTGTAGCTGCCTTGGTAGCGGCCTTCGCCGTGTGGCTTGGGTTCGACCTGCGCCGGTTCTGGCAACGGCACCGACGACGGTGCCGCAGGTTGCACCTGTGGCGGCGTCCCGGTCGGAAATACCTGGGCCGTGACCGGCGGTGCGAGCACGGACGCCAGCAGGCCGACGGCGAGTAGCGCAGCCGTGCTGGTCAGATCGGGCCCGGTCACCCGGGTAGCTATCGAATTGCGACGCATCTTCTCTTCTGTCAGGTCTCTTCGACCTGCTTGGCCGTCGACTATAGCCTACGGGGGCGAGCACCATACCTATCTGGGCGCCGGAGCGGCGCCCGAACTGCCTGTACAGGGCGAGGAGTTGCCCAGTTTGGCCGTGTTTCGCTTCGGCGTGGTCACCGGTTGGAAGGCGCCGTGGGTGGCTCTGGCGACCGGCTGGCGGCCCCGCTGGGTTCCGTAACCGCCATCCGCGTCGGGTTTTTGCGTCGTGAGGCTTGTCCAGGGGTGGGGCATGCGCTTGCATCTGCTGCCGAGACAGCCCCTTCGAATCCCCTTCCCGATCAGCCGTCGACAACTCCCTGTCGCCGAGATCGGCCGTCCCTCCGAGGTATCCAGCGTGAACGCCCGCAAAGCCCTGATCTCCGTCTTCGCCCTCGCGGCCATGACTCTCACTTCCTGCGGCACCCTCAACCGTGCTGGCAAGGACATCATGCTCGGCGTTGGCACGCCCGTGCTGATGATCTACGGCGGTGCCACCGATGGTCTGACCACGTCGCAGAACGTGCGTGAAGGCATGGGAAGTGGTGCAGCCGTCCAGGTTCTGTCCTTCCCCTTCACGTTCGCCTACCACGCGTTCGAGCACGGCGTCTACGGCCTCGTGCACCTGGTCGACCTGCCGTTCTGCCTGTTCTACGGCCCGGCCGAGCTGCACCCGGCCGGCCCGGAAGTCATGCCGCTCGACATCTACCAGGGCACCTGGTTTGATGGCGACGCGAAGGCCTCGACGGATGCTGAGTCCGGCGAGATGATCCCGAGCGGCAACTAGCCGCTCGCAAGCGGGGCCCGCTGTCGGGCCTCCCTCATTTGCTGGGCCACAGGGCCCGGCTACCACAGGGCCCGGCTACCACAGGGCCCGGCTACCACAGGGCCCGGCAACCACCTGGCCCTGGAAAATCGCGTTGGCGCGCGCCGGACTAGTCCGGCCTGCTGTGCCCGCTCCGGAACCATGCTGTGGTGCCGAGAACTCTTTGGCGATCAGCCCCATTCTCGAACGGCATTCTCGCACAGCAAGTCGACAGTCTTTGGGAGCCTACCAGGGCTCGCGAGAAACCGTCGTCGCTGCAGCTGCTGCCGCCACCGGCAGCTATTGCTACTTCGGCTTCTCCGCCGCTAGCAGCTTTTCCGAGTAGTACGGAATGCGCCGGATCAGCTCGATCGCGAGATGGGCACCAGCCTCCTCGTTCGCTGCGGTCTTGACGAGCGAGGCGAGGTCTTTCTCAAACTTGCGCAGGTCGTTGCGGCCACCCGACCACGACTCATCGTCAATCAGCTTGCTCATGCGCTTCATCGCCGTGCGATACAGATCGACGCGCGATCCGGTCACCTTCATCGGCTTGAAGTCGACGAAGAACAGCGTGCGCAGGGCGTTTGCTCGGGTGCGGTTGCCTTCGAGCTCACGCTTCAGGACATCGCGCGCGTAGTAGCGCAACCACTCCGGGCGGATTCCCGTCGGTGCGCGGCGTCCCCGCGGTCGGCGGATGCGCTCTACGAAGGTCGGACCGATCTGGTTGCGCACCCAGTCCTGCACCAGCGGCGTTGCAGGTCGCACGGGTGGTAGTTCCGTGTTGGCTTCCGGATCCCGCAGCACGCTGGCATAGGGGAATG
>CAXBFC010000221.1:0-13122 GCA_963974725.1 uncultured bacterium
TGGCCTTGTCGTCGGTCGACAGCGCGTTGACCAGCAGTGGCACGGCGAAGCCGTCACCACTGATGATGCCGCCCGTGATGCCTTGCAGTGGGTTGTCGAAGTCGGGGAGGCGGGTGTCGGCGAGGCCGTCATCGTCGGTGTCCTGGAACGTCGACTGGCCGAAGCTCGTGAAGCCGAAGCCACGCGAGTAGTCGGTGTTGTTGGTCCCGGTTGGCAGGTCCAGCAAGCCGAGTTCGACACCGAAGCGGTCGAGGTCGCCAGTCGTCAGTTCGACGATGGCAGCTTCGATCAGCACCTGCGGCTGGCGTTGGTCGAGCTTGTCGATCAGCGCCTGCACTTGCTTCCACTTGGTGCCCGCCGCCGAGATCAGCAGCGAGTTGCTTTCCTTGTGTGAGTTGATGACCGTCTTGCGGGTCCGACGAGCGGCCGCAGCACCTGCCGTGCCACCGCCACTTGCGGCGGCCGTCTCGGCGCTGTTGTCCTCGGTCATGAATTGCTTGAGCGTGTCCTCGAGGTCTTCGGCGAGCACGTTCTTCAGGTAGATGACGTTGGCCGAACCATCGATCGGGACACCCGGGACGTCGAGGCGCGCGATCAGGTCGAGCGCTTCGCGAACCTGTTCTTGCTCGCCGCTGAGCACCAGCGCCTTTTGCGAGCTGTGTACGACGACCTTGAGGCGCGGGCGACCACTGCCAGTGGCGCCACCGCCGCCGGCTTGTCCGCCACTCTCTTGCAGCACTCGTTGGCGGATCTCGCTGCGGCTTTCCAGGACTTCGGTCAGGATCGGTTCGATCTCTTCCGGCGCTTGGTGCTCGAGCACGATCACCTGCACGACGAGGTTGGGCTCTTCGGCCGGCTCATCGACGAGCTTCAGCAGCTCGACGGCGGCGTAGACCTGCGGGCCGAAGCCTTGCAGCAGCAGGGCCGACTTGTTGCCGACGTTGCCGATCTGCACCGAGCCACCCGCGTTCGTGCCGCCAGTGCTGGCGAAGAACGGGCGCAGGGCGTTGTTGGCGAGCTGCGCGTTGATGTGGCGGAGCGGCACCGTCGTCAGGATCGGCACGCCGGTCTGGTAGCGGTAGTTGACGAGCTCGTCCGGGGTGACGTAGCGCGCGCCGTTGGTCACTTCGCGACCCCGCGTGCCCGTCATCATGACGATCTCAAGCAGCTCCAGGTCGCCTTCGCCACGGGGCACGACGGCGTAGCCCTTGATGTAGAGCATCGTCTGGAAGAATGAGTAGAAGTCCTCCTGGAAGCGATCCTTCTTGATCCGGAACGTGCCGAGGAAGCTGACCGTGCTACCCGCCGAACTGCCGCTGGTGAGTTCTTGCGAGTTGAAGGTGAACCGCTTGCCGGTGACCAACTGCGCCCACTTGATGAACTCGGGCAAGGCCATGCCGTTGCTCTCGTTCATCGCGAACGCCATCGTGTCGGTGCTTTCGTCGAACTCGATGATCGGCTTGGCCGGCGGGTCTTGCGGATCCTGGGCTGTCAGGGTTGGATTCAAGCCGAATAGCAACAGGGCCAGGGCCGTGAGGATCTGGGCCGGAAGGGTTCGGCGGGAAAAGGACTGGCTGGGAAAGAACGCTGCCATGGGCGAGCGGGCTCGCTGTGGACGCGGACTTGAGAGCTGTGAGAGCTGAGGGACGTAGTCGACCATCATCGTGTTTGGCTTCGGGACCCGGGTTTAGAGCAGGGGCCCGCATTCCGTCTCGGACGGGAGGTGGGAGGTTTTTATTTCCGCAGTGTCCTACGAACCAGAACGAACCCGAAGGATGCGCAGGTCTTGCGACAATTCTCGGCGCCGACGCGGGCTCCATTGGCAGGGTTGGGGTGCTATCGCGGGGAGTTGCTAGCGATTCGGGCTTGCCGATCCGGCGACACCGGTTGCATTCGTGGGACACGGACACCGCGCCCTGGTGTGTGCAGGATGTTGGGCGGGCAGCGGCCTGGTGGCGTCGCAACGGAGTCGCCACCCAAACGGATCACGAGGTTGTCGGTGGCTGAGTCCGGGTCATAGACCACGGCTTTGGGGCCCTATCCAGCCGCCGAGTTGGCTCAGGAGCGGGTCTCGGTCGGCACCAACACGCAAGGGATCCGTTGGCTCGCCACCCGGGGTGCAACGCAGTGGCCCGCCGCTGTCCGAGCGGGGGCCGAGCGTTCTCGGCCCAGTTCTCGGCCTACCCGATCTGGACGGGGTCGCCAGACTGGAAGCGGTGGCGAAGCTGGAGCGGGCCGGCAACAATCGCCGCCAGATTGGGGCGGCTAGAAGATGACCGACTTGCCCGATCGCCGTGGGGCCTTCTTGCGGCCGCCAGGGACACCCTGAACCGGGTTGTTGAAGTCCGGCAGGCGCGTGTCGGGCAGGCCGTCGTCGTCGGTGTCCTGGAAGGTCGCCTGGCCGAAGCTGGTGAAGCCGAAGCCACGCCTGTGGTCGGCTTTCGTCTTCCCGGCATTGGGAACGTCCGCGCGCGCGATCAGGTCGAGTGCTTTGCGAACCTGTTCTTGCTCGCCGCTGATCCTCAGCGCCTGCTTGGAGCCGTGTTGCGCAGCGCGGGCTACCACATGGATGCGATTGCGGGAATCCACCAGCTTCAATAGCTCAACCGCGGCGTAGACCTGTGGGCCAAAGCCCTGCAGCAGCAAGGAGGACTTGTTGCCAACGTTGCCGATCGTCACCGAGCCCCCGGCGTTCATGCCGCCAGTGGACGCGAAAAACGGACGCAGGGCGTTGTTGGCAAGCTGCGCGTTGATGTTGTGCAGACGCACCGTGGTCAGGATCGGGACGCCGCTTTGATAGCGGTATTCCTTGATTTTGTTTGGCCGGACATAGCGGGCACCGTTGGTCACTTCCCGGCCGCGCGTGCCCCGCATCATGACGATCTCAAGCAGTTCCAGATCGCCTTCGCCACGCGGGACGATCGCGAAGCCCTTGATGTAGAGCATTGTCTGGAAGAACGCGTAGAAGTCCTGCTGGAAGCGTTCCCGCTTGAATTGGAACGTACCTAGGAAGTTGACTTTGCTGCCGCCGGAAAGGCCGCTGGCGAGCTCTTGGGGGTTGAAGGTGAAGCGCTTGCCGGTGATCTGCTGGGCCCACTCGATGAACTCGGTGAGTTCCATGCCATCGCGCTCAGTCATCGAGAACGCGATCGATTCGGTTTCCTCGTCGTCTGCCAGTGCTCGGGCGTGCGGTGCAGCAGCCTGCTTGAGGGCGTCTTGTTCGGGTATGCCGCCGATCTCGAGCAGCTGTTGGATGTACGCAACGTCGGTGTGCTCGAGCGTGACCAAGACTTCGGCGGGCTTGCCAGGCCTTTGCGGCTGGTTCTGGTTCTTCTGGCTCGGAGAGTCCGGTGCATCGACCAGCTTCAGGAGTTGCGCGGCTGCGAACACCTGAGGGCCGAAGCCTTGCAGCAACAGAGACGACTTGTTGCCGACGTTGCCGATCTGCACCGAGCCCGCCGCGTTGCTGCCGCCAGTGCTGGCGAAGAACGGCCGCAGAGCGTTGTTGGCGAGCTGCGCGTTGATGTGGCGGAGCGGCACCGTCGTCAGGATCGGCACGCCAGTTTGGTAGCGGTAGTTGCTCAGGTCTTCCGGCGTGACATAGCGAGCGGAGTTGCTCACTTCCCGACCGCGCGAACCCGCCATCATGACGATCTCGAGCAGCTCAAGGTCGCCTTCGCCCCGTGGGATGACGGCGAAGCCCTTGATGTAGAGCATCGTCTGGAAGAACGCGTAGAAGTCCTCCTGAAAGCGATCCTTGTTGATCCGGAACGTGCCGAGGAAGTTGACTGCGCTACCGGCCGAGCTGCCACTGCCGAGCTCTTGCGAATTGAAGGTGAAGCGCTTGCCGCTCACTTCTTGCACCCATTTGATGAAGTCGATCAGCGGCATGCCGCCGTTGTCTGGCATCGAGAACGAGACGGTGTTGCTGCGTTCGTCGAACTCGATGGTCGGCTTGGCCAGCGGGGCCGTTTGCTCGGCAATCGCCAGGTTCCGCGGCGGGGGAGTTTGGCTGGACACCGGCGCTGTCAGGGCGAAAAGCGCCAGTACGAAGCCAGACAGAACCAATCCAGACTGGGCCGGGCGTCGCGGGTTGCCGAGATTCGGCGCCTTTGGGGACCTGCTTGGCTGTGGGCGGGGGCGAGAGAGCGGAGGGGCGGAATGCAGCATCATCGTGGTTGGCCTCGGGCCCCGGGTCAAAGCAGGGGCCCACGTTGGCGTCTGGGACCCCTTATCGGAGCTTTTTATTTCCACCGTGTGCCGAACCAGCGCGAACCCGGTGGATGCGCCGGTCTTGTAGCGAATCCGTGGTTGGGCGTGCGCCCCGCCTTGCGGATCCGACAGCTTGTCCGACAACGTTCGCACTTTCCCTTTGCGTTGATCCCGTGCCACCGGTTGCATTCCTTGGGCACGTACGAGGTGACTCGACGATGCCAACCGCGGGCCATGAAGCTCTCCGAACTGATCACCACCAACCTCGTCGAAGTGCCGCTCCAGGCCGCCGACAAGTGGCAAGCACTCTCAACGATTGCTCGCGTGCCCGTGCGCGCGGGCTGCTATCCGGAATCGATGGTCGAGACCGTCGAGCAAGCGCTGGTCGTGCGCGAACGCAGCATGACCACCGGCATGGAGCACGGCATCGCCATTCCGCACGCGGCCATCGATGGCATCGATGACCTGGTCGCCGTGCTCGGCCTGAATCCGACGGGTATTCCGTTCGAGACTCTCGATGGCGAGCCGGCCCGGATCATCATCGGCCTGGTCATTCCGCGCAGCAAGAAGCTCGCGCACATCAAGACGTTGGCCGAAATCGCCAAACTGCTTTCCAAGGCGGACGTGCGCGAACGCCTGCTGTCCTGCCACACAGCCGAGATGGCGGTGCAGGCGCTTGCAGAAATGCAGGGCGCCGCGCGCTAGGCCGAAAACCGGGCGATACGAGTGGTCACGCGCCCATCGCACTGGGGGTCCCGAGCGGACTCTGGAACACCTTCGTCGGGTATTGACCCGTCTGGTGTTGGTGCGTCAGGTGTTGATCCTTTCGGCTTTGGCGCGTTGGACTTCGCCGGGTCGGAGGTTGCATCGTCGGAGGTTGCATCGGCGGACGCTTCATCGGCGGACGTTGCATCGGCGGACGTTGCACTGTCGCGCTTTGGCGCACCAGATGTGGGCCCATCTCCAACCGCAGATTCCCGGTCGGCCGCATCCAGTTCGAGACGTCATGTCTCCGGTGCCGAATGTCGATTGGCTGAGCCGGGTATCCTGTTGGAGATGGTTGGCCCCGATCCGGACGAACAGGAACGCACTTCGGCTCCGCGCTGGCAGCACAGCCACGTCGAGGCCGAGGCTGGCAGTTGGGCCGCCGCCGTAGTGGCAACGTCGGCCGGAGCTGCCGCAGTAGGAGCGTTCTTTGCGAGCCTGGCACTGACACACCAGGTGGCGCTAGAGAACGCAGCCTTGCTGCCGGCGAGCAACTGGCTGCATTCGGTGCGTGACTGGCTGCCGTTGTTGTGCATCGGCTTTGGTTTGGCACGGTTGGTGGCCAGCCAACTGCGTGCTCGCACCGCGTTCCGCGGCTTGGGAATCGGCGCCGTCTGCGCGCTCGCGAGCTCGATGGCGTGGTTTGGGCCCGGCCTGCCTTGGCTTTCATCCGCAGTTGCCTGCGTGCTCGGAGCGGTGCTTGGTCTGCATTGTGAGTCGGCTCGCCGCGCGGGTCGCAGCGGCGTCGTCATCGCCGGCTTGGTTGCCGCGGCGACCGCATACACGGCGATTGGCCTGGCACCGATGTTGGGCGTTGCCGGCTGGTGTGCGGCCGATGTGCTTGGCGTCGTGCTGTGCGCTGCGCTGATCGCATTCCTGCTCGATGCGCCACCGCTCGCTCGCACGGCAGCGTTCGGCAAGCACTGGCAATGGCTGTTGCTCGGCTGGCTGCTGGTCGCGTTCGTCGCCGCATGGGCGGCTGTGCAGTCCGATGCCGGTCAGTGGGTTCTGTTGAGCGCGATGATTGCCGTGATCGTGACCGCTGCCGCGGCTTGCCGATTGGCGCTGGCGCTGGGCGCTGCGGTCGCGACGTTCCTGATCAGTTCTGGCTTGCTGGGTGCGGCATTGGATGCGGCGACCCGCGATGCGGCAATCGGTGCGCCGGCCAACGTCGTGCTGCAAGAGGCCGGGGCCGCTCGCGCCATCTACGTGCGCTCGACGCAAGAACTGCAGCTGCGCCTCGATGGCGAAGTCGTCGCCGCGGCGGGCCCCGATCGCAACGAAGAGCCCTTGCTGGCCGCCATCCTGCACGCGGTCGTGCATGCGGGGGATCGTGTGCTGCTGCTCGGCGGTGGCACGGGTCGCGTTGGCGCTTCGCTCAAGCGCTCTGGCCGCTGTGAAATCGAGGCGGCCACCGCGTGGCCCGAACTCGCTGCCCTGCAAGCCGCGGTGGCCGGTGATGGCCCGGTGCAACAACCCAGCGATCCGAACCAGGTCGCGGCCATGCCGTGGCCGAAGGCATTGTCGAGCTTGCCGAGCAATTCGCGGCAGGTCCTGGTGCTGGGCGAACTGCCGAGCCGGGCGACGACACATCGCGCTACGGACACGTTCCAGCGGCAGCTGCGCCGGGTTGCTGGCGACGGCTTGGTTTGCCAGCCGATCGCGCTGGATCGCATCTCGTCATCGG
Organism: uncultured bacterium; assembly: GCA_963974725.1. Classification (GTDB taxonomy): domain Bacteria; phylum Planctomycetota; class UBA1135; order UBA1135; family UBA2386. Next base: position 6,665 of record CAXBFC010000221.1, read on the forward strand.
CGCTGGATCGGTGGTTTGACGTCGTTGCCAAGGTGCACGCGTGGAACGGCATCTACGCCGCCGGCAACGCCGCGGTGCTGGTCAGCGCCGCTCGCAAGCCAACTTGGAGAACGGGGTTCGCAGGCTGGTCCAACGAAGCGCGCTGGGCGCTGCACGAGGCCCACCTGATCGGCCCGGAAGATCTTGAGGTGGCGTTCCTTGGCACGGTCAAGCAACGCATCGCCGCCGCGCCTACCGGCCGCGCCGATCGCGGCGTCGCTCGGCAATTGCTGCGTCGCCTGGCCGCGCCCGCGGTCGTTCCGTCCGGCACGCAGCTGTCGTTGTTGCGTCGTTGGCAGAGCCGATACGACGAGTTGGCGCGCGCCAGGTCTCGGCTGTTGACGCTGTCCAACGATCCCGCTGGTCGGGCCCAGGCGCAGTCGATCGCGGCGCGCTTCCTGCCGACGGGAGCGCCGGCAGCGTGGCTGCAAGCGGCGCTCGGCTTGGCCGGTGCCGATGATATCGCCCTGCGCAACCCGAGCCTCGCCAGCCGCTGCGCCTACGCGATGGACCCGACGTTCTTCGAGACGCCGGCCGCGGTCTATGAATCGCTGCCGCTGCCGATGCAGCAGCGCGGCGACCTCGAAGACCTGTTCCGCCTCGAGGAAGGGCCGGGTCTGGTGCGGCGATGCAGTGGTTCCAATCCACAGGCGGTCGCGTTGCGCGCCCGCTTCCCGAGCCGCTGCGCGCGCAGTCTGGTTGCCGAGCTCAGCAATGGTCCGCTGGAAGAAAGTTCTTTTGGGGACGATGCCGTGCTGGCGTTGCGCGAGCTTGCCGATCCGTTCGTGCTGCGCGAGATCGCCTCGGTCGTGGTTCCGCTCGGCCGCCTTGGCGAACTCTTGACCTACTGGCGGGCCGACCTGCCGCTGCCGGCTGCGTTGCTAGATGTCGCCAAAACGGGCGCGTTGGCCGACCAGCGCATGCTCGCCGCTGCCCTGCGCGGTCGCCGCGACCCGAGTTGCTACCCGGCGATCGCCGAGTTCTTGGTCGCAGCAGACCTCGAATTGCGTCGGCGGGCCGGCGAGGCCCTGGCCATGTCGGTTGGCAACCGTGTGCCCTTTGATGCGCACTGGCCGCGATCTCGCAGACTCGATGCGGCAACTCGTCTCCGGGATCTGCATAATCGCAAGCCATGACTGAAGTCACTGTTGCTGCACTCGCGGAATTGGTCGGTGGTCGATTGGTTGGCCCGGGCGATGGCTGCATTGTTGGGTTGGCGGACTTGCGCAGCGCGCGTCCGGACCAGATCGGCTTCGTGCGGCACCCGCGCTACTACGAGATGGCGGCGGCCACCGAGGCTGGTGCCCTGCTCGCGCTGGAAGAGTTTTCAACCAAGGCTGCGTTGATCGTCGTCAAGGATGTCGATGTCGCCTATGCCAAGGTCGCGACGTGGTTCCACCCGCTGCCGCTCGCAACACAACACAGCATCCACCCGACCGCGTCGGTGCACCCCGAAGCCGTGCTCGAAGAGCCGGTGATGGTCGGCGCGAATGCCTCGGTCGGCAAGTGCCGCCTCGGTGCTGGTACCTCGGTGATGGCGGGCGCCTCGATCGGGGATGGCGCCGTGGTTGGCAAGGACTGCTTGTTCCACCCCAACTCGAGTTTCGGCCACGACTGCGTTGCCGGGGACCGCGTCATCCTGCAGATGAACGCCGTCGTCGGCAGCGATGGCTTCGGCTACGCGCGCGAAGGTGCGACATGGATCAAGGTGCCGCAGCTTGGCAACGTGGTGCTGAAGGACGATGTCGAAGTCGGTTCGAACACGGCCATCGATCGTGGCACGCTCGGCACGACCACGATCGGTCGCGGCACCAAGCTCGACAACATCGTGCATATTGCCCACAACTGCACGATTGGCGAAGACGTCGTCATGGCCGCTGGCGCGATGGTCGCAGGCTCGACGACGATTGGCGATCGCTGTGTGCTCGCTGGTCAGGTTGGCATCGCTGGCCACCTGAAGATCCCGGCCGACTGCCGCTTCGCTGGCGACACCGTGGTGCTCAAGGACATTGCCGAATCCGGCGACTACATGGGCCACCCGGTCATGCCAAAGCGCAAGTACCTGCGATTGATGCGCGAGTTGCGCAAGCTCGGCGGCGCCTAGGCGCGGTTAGCGCGGCTTGATGCCAAGCGGGTCTTCTGGCGAATCGATCGTTTGAGCCGCGACCGGTAGCAGCGTGCCGCGAAGTTGCCGAAGCTCTTGGATGGCGCGGCGGTGACACAGTTCCCAGGTCGTGACCTGCGCGTGCCAGTTCGGGTCGAAGCGCAGCACGGCGAGCTGCTGCTGGCGAGCCGGCCAGTGTCGCGCGGCAGGGACAAGGTCGGGAAGGTGACGCACGACGGCTTCGGTTTTTCGAACGACGCATTGCTGCGGCGAGAAGTTGTCCTTCCAGGCCGACAGTCGTTGTCGCCAGCCGACCGGGTAGAAGTCGTAGAAGCCCGGGCTGGTGACGTTCTTCGCGGCGATGTAGAGAAACCGTTCGATGTCGATGCTTGGCGGCAATCGAGCTTCAAGTTTGCTCAGGGCTTGCCTCAGCAGATGCTTGCTCTGATCGCCGAGTGCGTCGAGCCGCTCCGACGTCCAGAAGTCGGTGAGCTGGCTCAACACGTTGCTGCTCCAGGAGACTTGGAATGGATCGCCTGAGGTGCGCAAGGCATCGGCGGCCATGGCGGCGCTGTCTAGCCACACGTGCAATGCTGCTTGCTCGCGCTGTTCTTGCAGCAGCAGGTAGCACTCGCAGTCGACGATCAGCGTGAGTCCAAGGACATGCCACCCCGGATCGGTGGCGATGCGTCGAGAGTGGGCGCCCTTGCGAATCAGACCAAGGATCCGTTGCCACTTGCGCCGCAACTCGATCATCGCGGGTTCTTGCAGCGCGCCTGGCCAGCAATCCGGATGCAGTGCGTCGCTGCTGTTGATGGCCGCGAGGTGGCGATCGGCGAGCTGCTGCGCCTGCAGGTAGAAGCTGTTCGCGACCCGGTCGTGCACCTGGCCATGCAAGGCGCTGGCGACGATCAGCGGCTGTGCGTCACGTTCTAGTCCTCGGGCAATCAGTTGTTGCAGTTGCCCGTGTTCGCCGAGATTCGTAAGCGAACCGAAGGCCATGACGAGCAGCGCCACTGTTGGCGCAAGCCAGTGCCATGGAGCGAAGCGATGCATGGCAGTTGCTATCGGCGCTTGATGACGCGCGAACTTAGCGATCGTGGCTTCTGACCTACTGCCCTTCGATGTCGAACGTGTAGATCTTGCCCGGCTCGACTTCGAATGGTTCGACCACGACCGCCTTGTTGCGGTCGTGCTCGCTCTTGACGAGCTGCAGCCAGGCTCCACCGGGCGGCACCCCGAGGAAGCGGTAGCGGCCGAGTTTGTCGGTGATCACTTCGGTGACGCTGCCGCTGGCTTGTCGGCCGGTGTTCAGGTCCCAGTCGCGCAGCCAGATGGTGACGCCTGGCTGCGGCTTGCCGTCGGCGTCTTTGACGACACCTTCGACGCTGGCTGGTGGCGTGAGCAACAGATCCGGAAGGCGCACGTCGCCGCCGATATCCGCGAGCGAGAACGATTCACTGGTCGCCGCGCCGTGCAAGCCTTCGACGAGCACGCGCACGCCTTCAGGTGAATGGTGGAGCCCAGCGAACGCGTAGTTGCCGTCTCGGTCGGTGGTGGCGCGGGTAAACGTCATCCAGCGTGGCAGGCGATTCCTCGCGTCCTCTTCCAGTTGCACGGTCACGTAGGCGGCGGGTTGCCCATCCGTTCGCAGTAAGCGACCGCGCACGCGCGTTGCCGGGATGACTCGCAACTTCAGCGTCTTGTTGGGGTCGACGACGCATTCGTGATCTTCGAGGAAGCGGCGGTCGTGCGAGCCGTACATGTCCGCGGTCTTGACCTGGTCGGTGACCCACGCGTCGCTGGTCGAGTAGACGATGACCTTGGTCCCGACTGCGACCGGACTGTGGAAGGTCAGCCTGCCTTGTTGGTCGCTCGTCGCCGTCGCACGCAGCGTGCTATTGCTCTTGCGAAAGGCAAAGTCGACGCCGGCGACCGGCTTGCCGTTTTGGTCCGTTACTATCGCCGGGCACGGGATGCCGGCCCTGTCGCTGTCGTCCGCGGCCAAGCGGGTTGCGACGAAGCCAAGCTGGTGTGGACCCTTGCCAGCCTTGGCGCGTACTTGATCGGGTTGGAAGGTCCAGCCGGTTGCGCCGATGGAGATGACGTAGTCCCAGTCAGGCACGCCTTCGCAGCTCCACGAACCATTGTGAATGATCGGTCGCTTGAACGGTGGCGGTAGCTCGACGTAGCTACCGCGGCGGTAGGGGCGCCACCGCAACGTGACTTCGGGTCCACCTTCTTTTGGCAGTCCGTCGACGGTGATTGCGAAGGACGTTGTCGCTTGCGCCTCGGCGGCTAGCTGCACGTTGTCCTTGCCGACCACGCGGTGATGCAGTTCGGCCAGTCCGACGCCCGCTACCCATGCGCTGACTTGCGAAAGGCCGAGGGGTACCCGCTTGAGTTCGAAACGGCCGTCTTGGTCGGTCGTCGCCTGAATCTGACGTCGAGAAAGTGCCCGACCGGCGGGCGCGGCGGTCACGATGGTCTTGGCAACCGGCTTGCCGTCTGCACCGAGCACCTGACCGGTCACCGTGGTCGCATCGTGCAGTTCCATCGTGGTCGTCGGATTCGTGCCCCGTGCAAATGCGAAGCTCTCGGTGCGATCTTCGGAGGATGCCCAGATCTTATAGCTCTTCGCGACTGGAACGCGCGATAGGCGAAAGTAACCCTCGGCATCCGTTGTGGTGCGGCGGAGCTTGTGGTCGCCGTTTTTGGGGTCTGCGAACCAGACTTCGGCAACGGGAACGCCCTCGCCCCGCAGGTCGACGACACGGCCCGCGACGACCACGGTCGGGTCCGGTTGTTGGGGAGCGGGTGTTTGCGGCGGCGGTTGTTGGGGCCAAGCGAGCAGAGATAGCAGGCACGTGGTTGTAGCGATCAGGGACATCGTTCTCCTTCGGGTGCGGCTGCAGTGCCGGTCTGCGCATCTTAGACTTGGAACGTGAAGAATGCCTTCTGCCCGGCTCGGGCATTCCCGGTCGCAGCAGTTCGCGGGATGCCCCAATTCGGTCGCCGACCGCATACCGGCCAAGTGCGGGGGCACACTAGGCACATGCGCGCATGCACCCACGGCCGTCGAGTTCGTCTTGTGACTTGGTTGGCGGCGCTCGTGATGACCACCATGGCGCTAGTTTCCCAGTCGTTGCCTGCGGTGACGATTCGGTCCGACTTCCCCGGCGGCAACGTCGAGGTGTCCGGCATCGATGGGGGCATCGCGCGCGTCGCACCTGATTTGCGCGGTGGCAAGCCGTGGTTCTATTGGTGCCTGGAAGCGACGGCGAAGCGCGCGGGCACGGTGACGTTTTCGTTTCCGAAGTTGGTGGGTGGGTTTCCCAATGGTGCGATTGGCAACCAGGGGCCCGCGGTGCGCAAGGCCGGCAGTTCGGTTTGGCAGTGGTTGGGGACCGAGAACGTTGCTGGCAGTGCGTTCACCTACGAGTTCAAGCGGGTCGGTGAGGTCGTGCGTTTCGCGGTCTGCCTGCCGTATGTGCAGAGCGACCTCGAAGCGTTCTTGAAGCAAAAGAAGAGCAACCGGCAACTTCATGTCGGAGTGCTGACCAAGAGCTTGGGCAACCGCAGTGTCGAATTGCTACGGATCGGCAAGCCGGGCAAGAACAAACGCGCGGTGTTGGTGACCGGCCGCCATCACGCGTGCGAGGCGGTGGCAAGCTACGTTCTCGAAGGTTTTCTCGGCGAAGCGATGTCGGCCAGCGAAGCCGGGCGCGCGTTCCGCAAACAGTATGTGCTGTATGCGGTGCCGTTCGTTGACAAGGATGGCGTCGAGCATGGCGATCAGGGCAAGAACCGCCGGCCGCACGATCACAATCGCGACTACCTCGAAGACAGCCTCTATCCCGAGGTGCAAGCGATCAAGCGTTTGGCCGACGAGAAGCAGATCGTGCTCGCACTCGACTTTCATTGCCCGACGTTGGTGATGCAAGACCATCAGGTGATGTACTTCGCCGGTGCCCGCAGGTTGCCGTCGCGCAACGTCGAGAACACGACTGAGTTCGCCCAGAACATTCGGCGGGCGTTGCCGAAGACGGCGCCGACCGGGCCACTGGTTTGGCTGCGCACGGCCAAGCGGCCAACGCCGATGAACTCGCATTGGTTTGGCCAGCGTGACGGAATGGTGATGGCGTCGACGATTGAGATTCCGTTTGCGCCGCCGGGCAGGAAGACGGATGCGGCGAGCCTGCGCGAGTATGGCAAGGTGATGTTGCGGGCTTGGGTGCAGACCGAGTTCTCGTCGGATCGGCCGATGGCGAAGCCGAGTTCTGCTGGGAAGCCGAAGTCGACGGCGAAGCCGAAG
>CAXBFC010000222.1:0-13087 GCA_963974725.1 uncultured bacterium
ACTACTGCAGTTTGAGTGCGACCCCGCCACTGAACAGGAAGTTGAGCGCGTTGGCGCCCGGGGCATAGGCGGCGCACTGCGCGAAAAACGTCACTTGTTGCGTCGCCGCGAGGTTGGGTAGCGTCACCGGAACCAACGCTTCGCCGTTCGCATCGGCGACCAGGAACAACTGGATCGTCGGCTCGGTCCACAACAAGCAACCCGGTGCACCGATTGCGCCGAGCGGCAGCGGCAAAACCGGCGCGCCAAGCCAGTGTGACTTGCTCGTTCCTGCCCAAAGCGTGCCGAGACCGAGTGGTTGCAACCCTTCCAGCTGGAGGTTGATCGTCTGTGCCGCCGCGACGGTGCCCAGCGCACTCAGTCGTGGGGTCGCAAAGCCCGCGGCCGTGCATGGCTCCCCCAACGCCGCTGCTCCCGAATGCGTATTGCGCCACACGCGCGGCCCCTCCGGCCACAGAAGCGTCGCCAGGTCGGGAAACGAATCGCCATCAATATCGCCGACAGCGAAGTCAGGACTCCAGGAGAGCTGTCCGAAGCCAACCTCTCGCGGCAGCGGCACGAGTGCGAAACCCGCAGCACCTTGATTGCGCCAGTGCTCGAGCGTCGCGCTGTACGGTCCGCTGAACGGCAGGAATCGCTGAGCCAGGAGATCCACCGCGCCATCGCGGTCGATATCCACGGCAGTCGAGTATCGGTCGGGCAGCGGCCACGCGAACGGCACAAGAGTCTGCCCATTGTATGAGTAAGCACACGGCGCCGGGTCGCAAAGCAACTCGTTGCTACCGTTGCCGTCGAGGTCGATCATCAAGACGACGCGATCGGCCGGCGCAAGTCCCGTGACGAGTTGCCAGTTGCCCTGCCCGTCACAGCGCCACATTTCATTGCCGGCGACGCCGTAGTGACGGACCATCTCCGACACCCCGTCGCGCTCGATATCCAAGAGCTCGATCAGTGGTGCACCCTGCGCGTTCGGTGTCGGCGTCGGCAAGCCGTTGCCAAACGGTGTGAACGTGCGGTTCGTGTTGCTGCGGAACACGGTGTAGCCCAACCGGTCGGCAAACGCGATGTCGACGTGCCCATCGCCGTTTAGATCGCCGGACGCGACGACTGTGTTTGCTGAAACGAAGCCGGTCGCCAGCGTCGGCCCCGCGGTCCAAGTTACTCCCGGCGCGCCGAACCAGACCGCGCCAGTGCTTGTGACGAAATCCACATAGCCATCGCCGTCGAAGTCGCCGACCGCAAAACGGCTACTGCCCGGAAATGGAGCGTTGCCGGCGGAGATCCACCCGGACGTGCGCGACAACCAAATCTGCGGCGAGTTGCTGAGATGGGCGACGAGCAGGTCATCGCGGCCATCGCGATCGAAGTCGACCAGAAGCGGTTGCCGCGTCGCAGTGCTGTTCGGGATGTCCCATAGCCCCTCGCTGGCCAGCGCAAACGGTGCGGGCGCGGGCGCGTTGTTGACTTGGATCGTCGCGACGTGAACTCCGGTCGTGATTTGCGCGAAATCTGTCACACCCGCCGGATGCTGATGCTGATAGCCCAAGTTGTTGTTCGTACCGCCAAGGGCGATCTTCAGCGTGTAGGTGCCGGGCACCAACGGCGCCTGCACGTAGAGCTTCACCGACGTCGAAATGGAAACCACCGCCGCTTGGAACGTGGCTCCCGAGAACGCTGCGAGGGTGTGAGCAGGTTCGGCGGTATACGCCGCCAGCGTCGCTGGCTCGTCCCGCACAATCGTAGGAGTGCTCGCTCCACCCGAAGCTTCAGCCGCAACGGCAAGCGCTTGGAAACCTGACGGAAGCTGCAGCACCAGTGCAGCTGCGCCATAGGTTGCATCGGTAACCCCGTCCACTTCGACCACGAACGTCGAGCCGACCGAGACGGAAGCGGGAGTCGCCCAGCTCCAGGAGACGATCTGACAGCTCCCCACCGACAAACAGACAAGCACCAGAAGCAACGAGACTCGCAGGTAGCGCATGGTGACAGTATCGCACAGTTAGCATGATCCTGCTGATGCTCAGAACGCCATCGCGACCATCACGCGCCGCTGCGATGATGTTCGCGGCATCGCTACAAGGGATGCCGACGCGGGCACGGCAGTTGCGATAGCGTGTCAGGCCATGAGGCGGATCTTCGCACTGTTTGTTTGCTTGCTCACCACTACCCTGGCCGCGCAGAAAGAATCGGCGACCATCGGTCAGTTCCTCGATGCCCAAGGCGCCCCCGTCGCGGCTGCCGAGGTCACCTTCGCAACCTCCCCGCTTGGGGTCTACGACAGCTTCGCGCCGGCGACGTTGCACAAGGTGCCGACCGATGAGAACGGTCGCTTTCGGGTCATGCTGCAATCGAACCGCAGCTACAGCGCATGGGCAACCGGGCCACGCACGGCAGCGGGTTGCGCGCGTTCGAAGGTGATCGAACGCGTCATTGCCGGCAGCGTGCTGACGATCAACGCCACCACTACCAAGGATCTGCTGCAGCTGCGGATCGCAGAGGTGCAACGACTCGGCACGGGTGGTCCGTTTACTGCCCTGATTCGACTCGATGCTCGTCATGGTCCCGTGCTATCGCTACCGATCACTGCGGCCGGCACCGTCGCACTGCCGCCACTGGCGGATGCGAACGTGCACGTGCGCATTCTCGATGCAGACGGCAACGTGCGGGTCGGTTCGCCCAGCTGCTTGGGCGGTTCCATCTACCTGACGAAACCACGCGAGTATCACTTCGTGGTGCGAGATCCAAACGGCGAGCCGATCGCTGGAGCCCGTGTCGCGTTTCCGGTTGCGGACTACTTGGGCCAGGGGAACGAGCCGTTTCGCCGGCGACGCGCTTGGTTGGCGATGATCGAATCGCCCCCCACCGACGCGGCGGGTCGCACCAAGCTGTCGGTGATCGATCCCGGCGCGCTGTTCGTCGCTTGGGCCGCGGATCGTGCGCTGACAATCAGTGGCATCCTGAGCGGCGAGTGGGTCGACAACGGAGCGTTCACTGGCCGCGACGTGTCGCCAAGCGAGGTGCCCGCGACGATCGAGTTCACCCTGCAGCCAACTGCGGTGCTCACTGGTCGCGTGCGAGACGGCGGCACGCCGACACCGGGCCAAGGCGTGCGCTTCGTCACGGATCTGCGCGTCTCGAAGACCGGCTTCAGCAACATGAGCTCGAGCATCGACTTCGCACGCAACGTACACACCGACGCGCAGGGGTTGTTTCGGATCGAAGTCCCACAACCGGCGAGCGGCCTGCGGCTGTTGCTTTCCCCGCGCAGTGGAGACGAGCCGCCGATCCTGTCCTTGCCGTACGCCGAGGCGCCCACCAAGCCGCTCGATTTCGATCTGTCGCGCTGGCCGGTGACGACGCTACAGGTGATCGACGCCACCGGCGGGCCGCCGCCATCTGGCCAGGTGGTGTTGCTACCGGGAGATCTCGAGTTGCCGACAGTCGACCCGATCGTGCTGCCCGTCGATCGGGCCGGTCGCGTCACCGCGCGACTGCAACCCGGTTCGTGGTTGGTGTTCGCAACCGATGGACGCGGCTACGCCGGCCGACTGCTGTCGGTGAAGGCTGGCGACAGTGACCCGATCGAACTGCTGCTCAAGCCGCTCGCGCGCATGAGCGGTCGCTTACTCGATGCTGCAGGCGAGCCGGTAGCTCTTGCGAGGTTCCAATTTAGCGGGAGCCAGTCGAAGTCACCAGATCGTGAAATCAGCGGCTACGAGCATGCCCTGCGACACTACTCATCCTTGCTCAACCGCGGCCTGACCCAACCGTCGCGAACCGATGCAGATGGCAAGTTTGAGCTGCGCTTCGTCAAGTTGCACGGCATCACGCACAGCGGCGGAGTCGACCAGCTTGGCTCGCCAAGGGTCACGCTGGTAGCTGACGACGGTCTTGAACTGCGCTTGACCAAGTAGGTGCGGCGCAACCGACGCGCTCACCAGGGTCGTCGGTCGGTTCGACGAGACGAACAAGAAGCGTCACTCTGGCCAAGCCTACGCCCCAGCTCCCCGGCGTGCTGGTGCAACTCTGGTGACGTGCGCACGACTCGCGACCAACTACATCGATGACGAACACAAACAAACGTGCTTATCGCCGCGTAGGTCTCGCGCGCCACAGCCGGCCTTCCTACGGGGCACCTGTCTGGCCTCGAGAGCGAACGTCGCACTGCAGACGCTACCAAGACCGCCACACAACAAATTGATAACTCTCGTGACGGCAGCCAATTCCTGGCTCTTTGCGCGCCATGAACATGCTGACTCGCACCGCAGCGCAAATACTGTTAACCGCCCTGCCATTGGCATTCGCCGCACCAAGCGTGGCGCAATGCGCCACGACGTGGCTACCGACGAACCTCGGCTTCGCAACCAATGGCGCGGTCTATTCTCTGCAGTCGTGGGACGTGGACGGCAACGGCCCCTTGGCGCCGACGGTCGCGATTGGCGGTTCGTTCAACCAGGTCGGCTCGAGTGCCACCGACAACCTCGCATTCTACGACCCCGCGACGCAGACGTTTTCCGCGCCAACCGCCAGCCCGAACGGCGCTGTGCACGCCACGGTCGACCTGGGCAACGGCCAACTGATCGTCGCCGGGAACTTCTCATCGGTTGGCGGGGTTGCGGGCACCAGCGGCATCGCCGTCTGGGACGGCACCAGCTGGAGCTCGCTTGGTGGCGGCGTGCAGGGCCAAGTGTTCGCAGTGACTCGGCTGGCAAACGGGGATCTGCTGGTCGGTGGATTCTTTACCACGGCTGGGTCGGCAGGCCTGGTCACCAACAGCATTGCCCGCTGGGACGGCGTCGCATGGCAGGCACTCGGCACGGGCGTCACAGGATCAACCCCCGCAGTTCGGAGTCTGATCGAAAGGTCAAACGGCGACATCATCGTTGGTGGCAGCTTTTCGAACGCGGGCGGCGTCGCCGCGCAAGCCATTGCTTCCTGGAACGGCAGTAGTTGGCAGGCATTCAATTCCGGCGTTTCCGTACTGCACCTTTCCTTCGCGCAGAAGCTGCTAGTGCGAGCCAATGGCAGCATGCTGCTGTTGGCATCGGGGTTCGGATCCCAAATCTACGAATACACCAACGGCACCTGGACCGCGATGGCTGGAGCACCTGGCAATGCCGCCGAACTCTTCGAAGCGGCCAACGGCGTGCTCTACGTGGGCCAGAGAGGCAACATCCTGGTGTCCGCCGGTGTGCATGCGCTGCAGCAAGGTGTATGGACCAACCTCGCCTCGTCGAGCGGCCCCAGCCAGACACTCAGCTTCGCGGCAATCCAATCGCTGCCAGGCGGCAACCCCAGCGACCTGATCATTGGCGGCAGTTTCCAAAACGTGAATGGTATCGCGAGCCAGAACCTGGGCACCTTGGTCGGTGGCACATGGAGCGGCAGTGGCAGCGCTAGCACCCAGAATATCGACGGAGCCGTGCTCGGGTTTGCGACCGCCAGCGATGGCACCGTCTACGCATGCGGCGAGTTCACCTCAATCAACGGCACACCAGTCGCACACATTGCCTATTCCAACGGTTCGTCATGGCAACCGATGGGATCCGGCATGAACCAAGTGGTCACGTCGATCGCAGTCGCAGCCAATGGCGACGTCTACGCAGTCGGCCAGTTCACAACAGCCGGTGGCGTCGCGTGCCCAGGTTTCGCTCGCTGGGACGGGACTTCCTGGTCGGCAGTAGCAGGCTTCAATGCCGTCCCGGCGGGCATCCTGACGCGACGCAACGGCAACCTGGTGACGTGGGGCAGTTGGATCGGAATCCAAGAGCTGACCGCCAATGGTTGGATGACGATCCTACCGAGCGGCCACGTCGCCGTCATGGTCGAGCTTCCCGACGGCAGGCTCGCCGCCTCGGGCCAAGACCAGCAGTGGGGCCCAGGCACGCCAATGACCCGCACTGCGATCTGGGATGGCACGACTTGGGAGACCACGACCTACCAGCACTCACAGCCGAACGCGATCGGCTTCGACAGCAACGGAGATGTGGTCGTATCCGCGCCGTTCAACCCACCCTTCCAAGGACAAAACGTGGCGCGTTGGGACGGCCTCAACTGGCAATCGATGGCCGCCGGCCTACCAAGCACACCGACTTCGTTCGCGACGCTACCGTCCGGAGAACTGATCGCATCCGGCTACTTCGATGGACTTGCCGCCAACGCATCTCTCGCGAGCTTCGACGGCACCGCATGGACCCCATTGCCGAGTGTCGCAACCAACGTGCGAAGCTTGCACTTCTCCCCCACTGGCGCGCTGTTTGTCGGCGGAGGTACTTTTGACCCGTCAATCCATCAGTTGACCAGCAGCTGCCCGGCCGCCGTCGTATCGACCCCGAGTGGCTGTGCCGGACCACAACCGTCGCCGCAACTGCAGACCGCGCACTGGCCCTACCTGGGCACCGACTACCACGCCTACGTCACGAATGTCCAGGCGGGTAGCTTGTTGCTGTCAGCTTATGGCTTGACCAATACCAACCTGCTACTAAGCAACCTGCTGCCGAGTGCCGTGTCCGGCTGCCTACTGCTTACGGACCCGTTGTTCTTGATCCAGGCGACGACGCAAAACGGTAGCACCGCGACGCAGCTCTCGTTCCCGGTGAACAATGCGCTGGTCGGCATGAGCTTCCACCAGCAGATCGCGGCGCTCGCGTTCAACCAAGGCACCATCAGCAGCACGCAAACGAGCAACGCACTGCAGCTCACGATCGGATCCTTCTAGGAGGAGCGGCCGGAAAGCGGCGTGCATCACTCGCAGATGGAGCGCCGTGCGTGCAACCGACGGCAGGCGCTGCGGCCTACCTGAGAAGTCAAGCAGGGACGAGCAGGTTGGGCTAGAGCCCAACTGTGAATCGAACGCCGTTGCTCGAGGACAATGCATGTGACGTCGTCGGCGTAAACGAGACGGCCTGGGCGTTCAGCCGGCTTCCGGCGAAGATCGGAACCGGTGGGATGGGGAACGGGAACGCGCCCACTCCGCCGGTCAGATTGACGGGCCCGAACATACCCAAGTCGAAGCTCGTGCAGCTGAAGCAGCCGCCCATGCCAATCGGCGTAAGGTCCGTACCGGGTAGAACCAGCGAAGATCCGAACGCCACGAACGCCAACGGCGCGGCGGTCGAGCCATTCGACACCTGCAGTTCAAACACCAGGTTGCCAACGGTTGGCAACGTGGTTGCATCGAGCTGCCGGCCGTCACAGCCGTCGCCGTGGCGACAGCGACTGCAAACAAATCCGCTCGCCACTCTGGAGTCCCAACCAGTTCGTAGCCCGCAAGTCGTCCCCAAAGCGTGTCGCCCAGCGATTGGCAGGCCCTGCGGTTACTTCAGCACGACATCAAGAGCAGTTCCGGCTCGCAGCTGGAATGGGTCACTGTCGCGATCCGCCAACCAGACCGTGGCCTTTGCCGCGACGCCAGATCGCAGGAAGACCGGCAACTCGATACGTCCATCATCATCGCTGCGCACCAACTGCAAGAAGTGCCACACCATCGTGCCCGACATCCGTGCCCACTGACTGTCGAGATCGTTGCCGTCGCGACCTCCCTTTGTGCTAGTGCTGTGTCCCTTGACACGCGCACCGGCGATCGGCTTGCCATCTGGACCAACAACCCGAATCGCCATCGTCTCGACGGGTGCCAAGCGCAGCTTGACTGGCCCCACAGTGTCCTTGTCGATGATCGCCAATGCGTGACTCTGGCCAGCCAGGGCGTAGACGAAGTAGGCACCCTCGCCGAGATGCAACTGCGCATGGCCCGACAAGTCGGTCGCCAGCGTCGCTTCCCAGAGCATCGGAATCCCGCTCGCTGGGCGTCCAACCAGCAGAGCCGATGGTGCCGGACCGCCATCCGCATCGGTCACGGCAATGATTACGCGTGGCATCGAATCGAGATCGATGACAACGGGGGAGGTCGGCGCCTCGAGGCTTGCAGTCAAGACGGCAGTCGGCCGCTTCGTCGCCATCCACACACACGGCTCGAAGTTGCTGCGCAGGCCACGCACAACCCAGTTATTGTCGTGACTGCGGGTCGTGGGCAGCGCACGCCGGCCAATCATGTGGGAGCTGGGACTCGGGTGCACGCTAAACGAACCGACCCCGGCCACGCTCGCGTGTTCGGCGCCGTCACCCCGCACGAGGACCTGCATTGGTTCGTCCTTCTCGAGGAGCACCTCGGCGGTGCTAGTCGCGCCCACAACTCCTGCGCCCTGCTGAAACCCCACCACATCCACGCACACCAACAGCGACTGTTGGCGGTCGCCAAACCGTTGCTTGATGACGCGCAGTTCGGGCGCATGAAATCGGACTTGGCCAGCTTCGTTCGTCTTGCCAACGACACGAACGTGTGGCAACGGAGCCGTCATGTGACTTGCTAGAAGTCGCGACTGCCCGAGCGTGCTGATGCGATAGGACACAATCGCGTTCGCAACGAGGTTGCGGTCCCAATCTCGCACGTTGACCCTCATCGCAGCTGGCTTGCCCAACGCCCGCACCTCCGTGGATCCTGGCTGCAAGGTCGCACACACCATGACTTCGCCGTTGGCGTCGGTCACGGCAATGGCGCCCAAGCACCAGGGCGTTGCTGGCACGGTGATGCGATCGCCTTCGTCAGGCATCGCAGCATCTACGCCAACGCATTCACCCACGTCTGGATACCACCTCACGCCAACACCTCCGACTTCGCGCCAAGCCGCTAGCCCTGGCAACACGACGACGCGCGGCCCATGCTTGTCAAGCGCCCGCAACGCCACGACGCGGCCGGCCGCCACGAAGCTGTGCGGTGCCGTCACCCACGACTCACCTGTTTCCGCAATCTCACTAACTGCCCACGCCACATACGCCCGCCCAACGATCAGGTCAGCCCGCGCCCGGCCACGTGCATCCGTTCGCGCAACCACAACATCCTTCCGCCAGGGAGCAATCGAGGTTGGCGGCGAACTGCACGTCACTTCGGCATCCGCCAACGGCTCACCACCAGGCCCCGTCACCGTCGCAAACAGCGGGCTGCGCTGCTGCGCCACCCCCAGCCCAGCCAACAAAACCCCGACAACCAGGATGATTCGCGCTCGCATGCCTGAAATGCTAGCAGGCGACGCCCACGCACCTGCCTTTGCCGCCCCTGTTGCCACACACTTCGGTACGGTGGTCGCGCACAGAAGTAACACCTTCCGGCGATTCACGTGGTGGTCCGGCAAGTGATCCACTCGCCCAACGGCGCGCGTCGCGGGATCGATCGCGAACCTGCCGAACCCAGCCGAAATCTTGTTCACCTGAACGGGGCCGGCGAGCAAGTGCCCGCTTAGGCTGGCAAAGAATTCACTTGGCTCGATTCTCAGGCCTCCTACGTATCCAACCTCCCTCAAGCCGGCACCAGTGTCGACCCGATTCGCCATCCGCCCTCGATTCCCTCAGAACATCCCTCATGATCCAGCTCTACTTTGATCCCGGCTGCCCCTTCTGCGTGCGGGTCCTCGACCATCTCGAAACGACCAAGATCCCCTATGAGAAGAAGCAGATCTCTCTCCGGGCCGATTCCGAGACGAAGCGCGAACTCGTAGCACTGGGCGGTCGCTCGCAGGTGCCGTTCCTGAACGACCCCGAACGTGACGTCAAGATGTATGAGAGTGATGACATCGTCGCCTACGTCAACCGCCACTACGGCAGCTGAGGCCGAACTGCGCCGCGCGGGGTCACCTCGCGCAGGGTCACCTCGCGCAACATCACCTCGCGCAACATCACCTCGCGCAACACCAGGCCAAACCACAACGTGTCCATAACCACACCCCCTGCCCTCCGCCTCCGTGGCCTCGAGAAGACCTACGCCAATGGCGTGCAGGCTCTAAAGGGGATCGATCTGGAAGTCCATCACGGCGAGTTCTTCGGATTGCTCGGTCCCAACGGCGCCGGCAAGTCGACGACCATTGGCATCATCACGTCGCTGATCAACCGTAGCGGTGGCTCGATTGAAGTCTTCGGCATCGACACGAACGAAGATCTCGAAGGCGCCAAGCGACTGGTCGGCGTCGTGCCGCAAGAGATCAACATCAATCAGTTCGAGCAGCCACTGCACATCGTCGCCCAGCAGGCGGGCTACTACGGCATCCCGTGGCGCGAGGCGCGCGAGCGAGCCGGAGAGTGCCTGCGATGGATGGGGCTGTGGGACAAGCGTGCCACGATGTCGCGTACGCTATCCGGCGGCATGAAGCGGCGGCTGATGATCGCGCGCGCCCTGGTTCACGGACCACGTTTGCTGATCCTCGATGAACCAACTGCGGGCGTCGACATCGAAGTGCGCCGCGCAACCTGGTCGTTGCTCGAAGAGATCAACGATGCCGGCACCACCATCATCCTGACGACGCACTACCTCGAAGAGGCGGAGGCGTTGTGCAAGCAGATCGCGATCATCGACGACGGCCGCATCGTCAAGAACACCGACACCCGAACGCTACTCAGCCAACTGGTAACGGAGACCTTCGTGCTCGATCCGATGCAGGCACTGGCACACGCGCCCGCCCTGCCGGGCTTCGCGACTCGCCTTCGTGAGGATGGCTCCTTCGAGGTCGATATCGCACGAGGCGTCGGCCTGAACAAGCTGTTCCACGCACTCGACCACGCGAACATCCAGGTCTCCTCGATGCGCAACAAGGCGAACCGTCTCGAAGAACTGTTCCTTGGCCTCGTCGAGGAATCAAAGGAACGTGCTGCCTCCACGCCGCGACCGAACGAGGTGACCTCGTGACCAAGCTCGAAGCCACCGAAGGTCAGAACGAGATGGCCCCCGATCCGACCCAGCCCGATTCCACGAAGCCCAATGCAACGCGACCCGATCCGATGCAGACCCTGCGGTCGGTATCCGATCAGCAACGGTCCCGACTCAGCGAGGGCTGGGTCGCCTTCGCCACGACGGTGCGACGCGAGATCCATCGCGTCGTGCGCATCTGGCCGCAGACATTGCTGCCGCCGGTGATCACCACTTGCCTCTACTTCATCATCTTCGGACCGATTCTCGGCGACCGGATCGGGCTGATGCACGGCTACACGTACCTGCAGTACGTGACCCCGGGTCTGATCATGATGGCGGTGCTCACGAACTCGTATCAAAACGTCGTGTCGTCGTTCTTCGGCGCCAAGTTCCAACATCACATCGAAGAGATGCTGGTCTCGCCAATGTCGAGCGAGTCGATCCTGCTCGGCTACGCCGTCGGCGGTGTCTTCCGCGGCCTCGTTATCGGCGCCGTGGTCGGCGTGGTTGCACTATTGTTCGCGGACCTACCCATCGTGCACCCCGTGCTGACGATCGCGGTGGCGGTGCTGACCTCGGTGGCGTTCGCCTTCGGCGGCTTCATCAACGCCATGGTCGCCCGAAACTTCGACGACATCACGATCGTGCCGACGTTCGTGCTGACACCACTGACGATGCTGGGCGGCGTGTTCTACTCGGTCGACCTGCTTGCCGAGCCGTGGCGGACGATATCCTACGCCAATCCGATTCTGTACATGGTCAACGCCTTCCGTTACGGCATCCTTGGTCGCTCCGACATGCCCCTTGCCGTTGCCTTCGGCGTGCTTTCGCTGTTCATCATTGGCTTCTACCTGGTCGCGGTGTGGATGCTTCGTCGCGGCATCGGGATCCGGAGCTAACGCCAATGGCTGACTCAGTCGATACGAAACACCTCCTGCTGACGAAAGGTCTCGAGGAAGAGGTCTACACCGGCACACTCGACGCCGACGCCGTGCCGCTCTCGCACCGGATCGCGGCAGACCTGTCCGGATTCGTCACCGAGCCCGATGCTCGCAACGTGGAATACACAACGGATCCATACCGCAGCTACCAAGTCCTGCTGGACCGGTTGATGGGCAAGCGTTGCCAGCTGCGTCGCTACCTGTGCCGCATCGGCGACTACACGCTGATTCCGGGCAGCACGCTGTCCTTGGAGACGAGCGACGAGTTCGTCATCTCGAACCCGAACAACCCCTACTACCGCTTCATTCGCGACACCTACGGCACCACGGTGGTGACGGCGAGCACGCACATCAACGTCGGCATACCGGAGCCCGATTCCCTGATTGCCGCGTACCGCCTGCTGCGCGCCGAGGCCTCGATGTATCTGGCGCTGACCGCGAACTCGCCGTTCTTGCGCGGCCAACCCACCGGTGCCCACTCGAACCGCTGGCTGGTGTTCCCACAGACTCCGCCCGACGTGCCCTTCTTCACAAGCCACGACCACTTCAAGACGTGGGTCGGCCAGCAAATCGAGAGCGGTGCGATGTTCAACCCGCGTCACCTGTGGCTATCGATTCGTCCGAACGGCGACGCGACGCCCAACGAGATCGAACGGCTGGAGCTGCGCATCTGCGATCGCATCTCGCGGCCAAGGATCCTGGGAGCCGTGATCGCGCTGTTCGAAGCGCGCATCTGGCAAGTCCTCGAGTCGCTGGCGCTAGGGAATCGGGATCTCGATCCGCTCGCCTTCCGCAGCGACCGCGAGCTGCAGGAGATCAGCCTTCGCAACGAGCAGCGGGCGGCGAAGTCGAGCCTCGACGCGACGATCACCGACTGGCGCACCGGCAACGATCTGCCGATGCGGGATTGGGTCGAGGCTTGCTGGCGCGGGTGCCTGCCGACCGCCCGAGCCCACGGCTTCGAAGATCGCCTCGCGCCGATCGGCGAAATCCTCAGCAACGGCAACCTCGCCCAGCAGTGGCTGGCGAAGGTGGCGACGGGACTAAGTCCACGCGAGGTGCTGCGACGCAGTATCGTCGAGCTGACCGAAATCGATCGCCAATACGATCCGGACTGCCCTTCACCACTGCCGCCAAACGAAGCGTAGAACCAGTACGACCAACTCACGATCGACGAACTCGCGACGCAAAGCTCGCTTGTTGCACCATGCGCCACCTCTTCATCATCGATCCCCTCGAAAGCCTCCATGCGGAAACGGACTCGTCGATCGCCTTCATGCGCGAAGCGGCACGCCGTGGCCACGTAGTTGAGACCTGCCTCATCGGCGAACTCGGCCAACTCGGTGGCGTCCCGTTCGCCCACGCGGCGCTGACCCGGGCCGGAGACGCAACACCGCGCTGGTATGAGACC
>CAXBFC010000223.1:0-13073 GCA_963974725.1 uncultured bacterium
CGTCGCGGTGTAGGCCTGCACAGGCACGCCGGGGAAGCGATCACGCAGCTCCGAGATTCGCCGATACTCGGGCCGGAAGTCATGCCCCCACTGGCTGATGCAGTGCGCTTCGTCGATTGCGATCGCGGCCACATCTTGCTCGGTCAGCCACTGCAGGAAATCCTCACGAAACAATCGCTCCGGCGCGACAAACAAGATCCGCAGCTCACCACTGTCGGTCAGCTCCTGGAGGTCGCGGCGACCCGCCGCCGTCAAGTTGCTGTGCGACGCGG
Organism: uncultured bacterium; assembly: GCA_963974725.1. Taxonomy (GTDB): domain Bacteria; phylum Planctomycetota; class UBA1135; order UBA1135; family UBA2386. Next base: position 273 of record CAXBFC010000223.1, read on the forward strand.
CCGCCGGAACCCCATTGAGGCGCAGGCCGTCGACCTGATCCTGCATCAGCGCGATCAACGGCGACACCACGACGGTCAGGCGATCAAGCACCAGCGCCGGCAACTGGTAGCACAGCGACTTGCCGCCACCGGTCGGTAACACCACCAGGGCATCTCGCCCATCGAGCGCCGCGTCGACCGCTTCTTTTTGCAGGGGGCGGAGCGACGAGAAGCCGAACCAGCGTTCGAGGGACTCGTGCAGCAGACGATTGCGGTCTTCTAGGTTCACAGGCTAAGGAGTGTGCCAACAGGGGCAGAACGATTCGACTACACTGCGCGCCATGGGCAAGAACTCGCTGATGTTCTTCACACGGATCCTGGTGACCGGGCTGCTGGCCGGAGTCGGCGCTGCGCAAGCGAAGCCGCTCACCTGCGATCTGGCCGGCGCCGTCGCCGGTGATCAGGGCGAACGGGTGCAGCTCACGGCCTGGCACAACGACAGCTCGCGCGTGTCGATGGACATGATGGCGGTGACGTTCGCCAATCCAGACGGCGTATTCACGTTCAAAAAGCTGCCGTGGTTCAGCGCCCAGCAGTGGGGACAGCACAAGGTCATCGTCGTGGCTCGTTCCAAGTCACGCATCGGCATGCTCGAGGTGCACAACGACCGCACCGACACAGGCAACCTGCACATCCCCATGCGGCAGAAGGTCAACTTGCGCGGTCGGCTGCTCGATCGCGTCAGTGGCAAACCGATCGTCAACGGTTGGATCTGGCCGTCGATCTTCGGCAAGTCGCACGAAGTCTGGGCGACCGAACCGCTACTTCCCTGGCTGGCACGAACGGACGAGCAAGGACGCTTCGTCCTGAAGGGGCTGCCCAAAGGACGGTTCCTCAAGGCGCTGGCCGGCGGACCCGATCACGCGCGAACCTGGATTGACATCGAGAACAGCGAGCAATTGCTGACCAGCAAACTGCCGCGCGGTGGCCGCATCACGGGCAGGGTGCTCAATCCAGACGGCACGCCAGCGGCTCGCGTGCAAGTAAACACCTCAAGCACGGAAGGCGGCCGCGGCCACGCGTTGAGCAATGACCAGGGTGAGTACACGCTGACGTCGCTTGGCCCGGGTAGATACAAGGTCTGGGCCGAGGTCGATGACCTGACCTGCATCGCCGCGACGGATCTCGCCGTGACGACGGGCACCGTGCTGAGCAAGCAAACGGTGCAACTGGTCAAGGGCGGCTTCATCGTTGGACGCGTTGTCGACGCGAACACCGGCAAGCCAATCGTGCCCGGCCCGCATACGGACGTCGCAATGTATGGCCCCGCCCGCGGCGAAGGTGGCTCATGCCAACGCACGCCAGTGCAAGCGGACGGCACGTTCCGTATCCGCGCCCCCGCCGGCAAGAACCGCATCTACTTGCGCGCCGCGATGGGCTACAAGGAACCATCCGAGTTCGTCCAGGTCGTCGAAGGCCAGGAGACGGAGGTCGTCTGGGAAGTGACCGGCAAGAGACGCTAGTGGTGTTTCGAAAGTTCGTGGCAGAAGTCGGCGAGTCATCTGCGTTGCTCGCAAGGCGCGGTGACGAAGGCAAGTTACAGACATCCTGTCGAGGAATCGCAACGCCGCGAGCGGCGTTCAGGGCCGGCGACTTTTGCGCCGAACTTTCGAACGAGCCCACTAGACTGTGCCGACCATGCACCTATTGCCTTCCGTTCTATTCGCTGCATGTCTTGCGACCGCTTGCGCGACTACGCCGAAAGACCCCGGCACGATCGTCATCTACCTGCAGCACACCAAGGCTGACACGATGGCCGAAACCGTCGGCCAGTTCTTGGCCGAAGCGCGCGCCAACGGAGCCAGCTACCCGACAATTCAGGCCCACGCGGACAGCAACTCGCTGATGCTCGAAGGCGACCAGGAAAACGTGCAGAAAGTCATCAAGTTGATCCAGAACCTCGACGTCGAACGCCAGAAGTAATCACTACGGATGCGCAACCGCTACTACGCAATCTGTACACTTGCCGCGCTGCTATGCGGCAGCTGTACGTTCTTCCGTTCGGCCACCGTGCCGATGCCGATGGTCGTGCACCCGGCCCCGAACGGGGATGCGATCGGCCTGCTGGTCATGCTGCCCGGCATGGGTGACGGCCCGAGCTACTACGAGTCGAACGGCTTGGTCGAGCTGGCGCGCGCGGCCAACCCGAAGTTCGATGTGATCTGCGCCGACGCACACTTCACCTACTACCGGCAGGAATCGATCGTCGAACGACTGCACGCGGATGTGATCCAACCCATCGCCGACCGCTACGAACACATCTGGTTGGTCGGCATCTCGCTGGGCGGACTTGGTTGTGTCGCGTATGCCTATGATCATCCCGAACTCATCGACGGGGTGATCCTGATGGCGCCGTACATGGGCAGCGATGAGGTGATCGACGAAGTTCGCGCAGCCGGTGGTCCACGAACATGGGTTCGTCCTGTGGACACGGCTGACACTACCTCTTCACAACGTCGATTCCGTGACGTTTGGGCGTGGTACCAAACCGTGATCACCCGACCCGGGCACGCGCCGAAGTTGCTGATCGGCTACGGCGAGCAAGATCGCTTCGCCGAAACCAACGCGCTAGTAGCTGCCGAATTGCCCGCCGAGCAAGTGCTAACCCGCGAAGGTGGTCACCAGTGGAGCGTCTGGAAGCTGCTGTTTGCCGATCTGTCGATGCGCGCCCTTCGCGATCTACGGTAGCTTGGGGCGCAATGCGATTCGCTGCTGCCCTCGCAACCACCCTGACACTCATCACCACAGTTGCCACGGCGCAGCAGGAGGGGTTCCCAGGTGACGTGCTGCAGATCCTTTCGGATCGCTGCTTCACGTGCCACGGTCCCGACGCCGAGGCGCGCAAAGCGGATTTGCGCCTCGATGACAAGGCCAGCGCATTTGCGCTGCGTGATGGTGTCGCGGCGATTGTCGCTGGCGATCCGGCGCAGAGCGAACTGATCCGACGCATCACGGCGACGGACGACGACGTGATGCCACCGCGCGACTCCAACCTGCACTTGTCGCCGGCCGAGATTGCCGCACTTCGGCATTGGATCGCCGAAGGTGCCGAGTGGCCGGTGCATTGGGCATTCGCTGCTCCTCCGACAATCGCCACCCCGCCGAAGCTGGACGGCTTGCGCAATGCAATCGATGCGTTCGTCAGGCGCAAACTCGCCTTGCAAGGCATCCCGCCAGCCGAACCGGCTACCCCCGCCGCGTTGCTGCGACGCGTGTCGCTCGACCTGACTGGCCTGCCACCGACGCCCGAACAACTCGACGCATTCGTCCGCGACCCGTCGCACGAGGCGTACGCGCGCATCGTCGACGAACTGCTGGCGTCGCCTCACTACGGCGAACGCATGGCCTGGCCGTGGCTCGAAGCCTCGCGCTATGCCGACACCGACGGCTTTCAGAACGACCCGACCCGCACTTCGTGGCCGTGGCGCGACTGGCTGGTGCAAGCGCTCAACGACAACCTGCCGTTCGATCAGTTCACCACCCAGGTGCTTGCCGGCGACTTGTTGCCGAACGCCACGCCAGAGCAACGACTCGCTTCAGGCTTCCTTCGCAACAACGCGCACAACGGCGAAGGCGGTCGCATCGCCGAAGAAACGCGCATCGAGAACGGCTTCGATCGCACCGAGACGGTTTCGACTGTGTGGATGGGCCTGACGTTTGAGTGCGCGCGCTGCCACGACCACAAGTACGACCCGATCTCGCAACGCGACTACTACAGCTTGTTCGCGTTCTTCAACCAGACCTCGGAAACCGGTCGTGGCCGCAGTGGCGGCAAGCTACCGCCGACGATGCAGTTTCTCGGCGATCGCACGCAGCGCGCGCGCTTGCTGGCCCTCGATGCGCAACTCGAAGACCACGTTCGCGAGCTACGGGCCCCGGATCCCGAACTCGATCGGGGCCAAGTGGCCTGGGAAACGCAAACTGCCGCCACGCTTTCGGCAGAGACCGAGGCGCTGCAGCCATCGCAGTTGGGGCCGTGGTTGCGCAGCAAGCAATTCGCGCCGGGCCCCCAAGGCAAGGACGCGATGTTCGGCCACGCGTTCGGCCCCGAGTCGCAAGCGACGATCCGTGCTGGTGACGACTGGCAGAGCGCCCCCGAACTTGTCGACGGCAAAGCCCACGCGTTTCCGAACGGCGAGTACACGCTCTACTTCCATCGCACCATCGACGCCAAGACCGCGCGTCGCATGCACGCGTCGTTCGGCAGCGATGACGCCATCAAGGTCTGGTGCAACGGCGAACTGCTGCTGCAAAACAATGCCCGCCGAGGCGTCGCGGCCGACCAAGAACGCGTCGTGCTGCCGCTGCGCCAAGGCCGCAACGAGCTGCTAATCAAGATCATCAACACCGGCGGCCTCGGGGGCTTCTACTTCCGACGCGTCGACGAGACCGTGTTCGATCTTCCGGGCGAAATCGTGCGGGCACTGCTCGCGGACCGCGCCAAGCGCAGCACGGCCCAACAACTGGCATTGCAGCGCCACTACCGCCTGCTGCACGTCGAGGGCTATGCCGAGCGCGTTCAGCAACTACAGACGCTTCAGGCCGAACAACAGCAACTGCGCAACAGCGGGCTGGATGTCTCGGTAATGGATGAGCTGCCGCCGTCGAAACGGCGCAAGACGCACGTGCTGGAACGTGGCGACTACCAGCAACGACGTGAAGAAGTCACGGCCGGCACACCATCGTTCCTGCCGCCACTGCCAACCGTTAGTGCGCGCAACCGCCTGTCCTTGGCGCAATGGCTGGTCTCGGGCAAGAACCCTCTGACCGCGCGCGTCGCGGTCAACCGCGCATGGCTGACGTTGTTCGGCCGCGGCTTGGTTGCGACGCCCGAAGACTTCGGTCGCCAGGGTGATCGTCCCTCCCACCCGGAGCTTCTCGACTGGCTCGCCAATGACTTCGTCGCGTCGGGCTGGGACGTCAAGGCTCTGCATCGCAGAATCGTGACCAGCCAGACCTACCGCCAGTCGGCCGCGGCCACGACTGCAGCGTTCGCCCGCGATCCCAACAACACGTTGCTGGCGCGCAGCGCTCGCCACCGGTTGCCGGCGTGGATGCTGCGTGACCAGGCGCTCGCGCTCAGTGGCCGCCTGGTTGCGAGGGTCGGCGGCCAACCGGTGCGCCCCTACCAACCGGACGGGGTTTGGGCCGAAGCGACGTTCGACTTCATCCGCTACCAGCAGGGCAAAGGCGACGACCTCTACCGTCGCAGCGTCTACGTATTCTGGCGCCGCATCGTTGGCCCAACGGCGTTCTTCGACACCCAGGCGCGACAGGCGTGCGTCGTCAGGCGTTCCATCACCAACACCCCGCTGCACGCGTTGACGACGTTGAACGAAACTGGCTTCGTCGAGTCGGCTCGCGGCCTTGCAACCAGGGCCTGGCACGCCGGCGAAAACCCAGCCGCGCGCATTAGTTGGCTGTTTCGGGCCGCGACCGCGCGCCGCCCAACTCCCTCCGAACGGCTGCTGCTGCTGGCGCGCTTGCAAAACAGCTTCGAACACTTCGCACGAACTCCCGGCGCCGCAGCCAAGCTGTTGGCAGTCGGCGAGGCGCCCGTCGACAAGACCATCGCTGGCGAATCGTTGGCGGCGCTCACCGTGATCGCCTCGATCGTGCTCAACCTCGACGAAGTCCTGACCAAGCCATGAACCCCATCCTGCACCACGCACGTGACCTGACGCGACGCACTTTGCTGGGCGGCAGTGCTGCGGGACTAGGGGCTGCTGGGCTTCGAGCTGCTGGAATTGGCGGCCTCAGCGTTGGCAACACCGCCCTGCGCGCCTTGCTAAGCGATCCGACCGGCTGCCACCATGCGCCGAAGGCCAAGCGCATCATCTTCCTGCAGCAGAACGGCGCACCGTCGCACGTCGACCTATTCGACGACAAACCAGAATTGCGCAAACGGCATGGCCAGCAGATTCCCGACAGCATCGTCGGCGGCCGCCGGTTTAGCACGATGACGGGCGGGCAAAACAAGCGACCGTGCCTCGGGGCGATCCAGCCACTCAAGCCGCGCGGCCAGAGCGGCGCAACGGTCTCCGATCTACTGCCCTACACCGCAGCGATCGCGGACGACCTGTGCTTCATCAAGTCGATGCACACAACGCAGGTCAACCACGCGCCGGCCATCACGTTCTTGATGACCGGCAGCGAACGGCCGGGTCGCCCATCGATGGGCGCATGGCTTTCGTATGGCTTGGGACGCAGCTGCGACGACCTGCCGACGTTCGTCGCGATGACATCGCGTGACAAGGAAGCATCGTGCGGCCAGATCTTCTACGACTACTACTGGGGCAGCGGCTTCCTGCCATCGGTGCACCAGGGCGTGAAGTTCCGCGGCTCGGGCGACCCGGTGCTCTACCTCGAGAACCCGCCCGGCATCGATGCGGAACTGCGCCGCAAGATGCTCGACGACCTGGCCGCGCTCAACCAGCAGCATGCCGAACGCGTGCACGATCCCGAGATCGAGACGCGCATCGCGCAGTATGAGATGGCCTACCAGATGCAGACATCGGTGCCCGAGCTGACCGACTTCTCCGACGAGCCGGCGCATGTGCTCGCGATGTATGGGCCCGACGTGCATCGCAAGGGTTCGTATGCTTACAACTGCTTGATGGCGCGCCGCCTGATCGAACGCGGCACACGCTTCGTGCAACTGATGCATGCCGGTTGGGACCAGCACCGCAACCTCTACACACAGCTCGAAGTCCAGTGCCGTGACACCGATGCGCCGTCGGCAGCGCTAGTCCTCGACCTACAGCAGCGCGGCCTGCTGGACGACACGCTGGTCATCTGGGCTGGCGAGTTCGGCCGCACGCCGTTCTTGCAAGGCGCGATCGATAAGGGCATGAAGGGGCGCGACCACCACCCCTATGCGTTCACGATTTGGATGGCCGGTGGTGGCACAAAGCCTGGCTGCTACGGCGCGACCGATGAGTTTGGCTTCTCAGTCATCGAGAACCCGGTCACCCCGCACGACCTGCAAGCGACCGTGCTGCACCTGATGGGCCTCGACCACGAACGCCTGACCTATCGCTTCCAAGGTCGGCGCTATCGCCTAACCGATGTGCACGGCCGGTTGGTAAACGCCGTGATGGCCTAGCACCGGCGACGCAGGTCCGCGCAGGCCGGCGGTAGACCCGTCGAGCAAACCGCGGCACACGCACAGCGCGCGGCTAGCGCACGCCGACGGTCATCGACAGGCCGTTCGACGTGTAGAGGCCGATCCAGTTGCCACCGAGATCGAACTCGAGTTCGGCGACTTGCAGCTGCAACATCGAACCAGCGAGCGCCGGCGTGTTGGGCAACGCAAATTGCACCGTCGCCTGTCCCGCCACCGGAATCGACGGGCCCAACAGCAGGTCCGCCGTGTTCAGCAGGTTGCAACCGGCGCCCGCAATCGGCAGCACGGCGTTGAGCGGCAACAGCGTTTGCGAGATGCCCCAGACTTCCATCGCGAGCGACGTCGGCCCCAACGGACCACAGGAAGTCGACCAGACTTCACCGGTCCACGGGGACGAGTTTGACGCCAACGTCAGCGCTCCAGCTGGGCCACTGCAGCCGGTGCCGTAAGCCACGACCGACGGCAACGCCGACGTTTGGTATTCCCACGTGTCGCTCAGCTGCGGACCACCAAAGCCGCCGAACAAGAACGTCTTCTGCAGGCCGATCACGTAAGCAAACGTCGGGCCCGTTCGCGTGCTCGGACCACTGACCGTTCGCTGTTCCCAGTCGGAACCATCAAACTCCCAGACGTCGGAAAGCGTCGGACCGTTGCGCGTGCCGCCATACAGAACGTGTCGGTCTCGCAGCACGTCGTAGGTCATGCCATACGCAAAGCGACCGGCAACCCCCAACGTTGATGGCGCGTTCGGTGTGACGGTCTGGCTCCAGTTCGCGCCGTCCCAGATCCAAGTGTCACCAAGCGCTGCCGCGGCATTGCGGCCACCGAAGTAGACCGTCTCGCCGCTAGTCAGGTTGTAGGACATGCGACCCCGGCCGCGAATCGACGGACTGGTCACTGGCGACAACTGGGTCCACGTCGTGCCATCCCAACTCCAGGTCTCGTTGTTGTAGACCCCGCCGTTCTCGCCGCCGAACAGGATCGTCACGCCGGCAGCAACATCGTAGGACATCGCACCCCACCGCCGCACCGACGGTGCAACGGCCGGCGTCATCTGGGTCCACGTCGAACCGTCAAACTCCCAGGTGTCGCCAAGGTTGCCGCCCGACGCCGTCGACCGGCCGCCGAACAACACGTAGCGACCGCGGCCGGTGTCGTAGGCGGCGCCATACCAATCGCGCGTTGCGGGCAGGGCGCCAACTGTCGGCGTGACATCGACCCAGTTGCTGCCGTCGAAGATCCACATGTCGTTGAGTTCGGTCGTGGAGTTCGGCTTGCCACCGAAGTGATAGAGCAGCACGCCGTCCGAAACACCGGTCGCGCCGGCGCGAGCTGAGGGACTCGTAGCCGGCATCAACTGGGTGAACGCGGCTTGGGCGAGCAGCGCCTGCCCGAGCAGCGATAAAGACAGCGTGGCGAAGATCCTGATCATCCAGGCAGTGTATTCCACCCCCCGAAGTCCCGACGCTGCCGTGCGCAGTTGTTACACGGCAGCGGCAAAGCGCAACGATCCTGGCAACCGCATCACCAAGGCACGCGCACCGTGTGATCGACGAGCAGCTCTCGGACGACCAATGGCTCGCTCCAATGCCGATCGCCGACCGTCAACGCCAAGGAGTAGGCGCCAGGTTTCATGTAGCCCTCGAAGTGGGAACCGCCGTGGCGAGGACCATGTTGCCACGGTGCCGGCAACACCCGCCGCACCACGCCGTCACTACCCTGGAACGTGACCTGCAAAGCAGTGTTGAGCAGTTCGCCTTGTTGATTGACGGCACGAAGCGTCGCGTAACTGCGCTGCGTCACGCGCACTTCCAACTTCTGTATCTCCCCGAGCAGCGGATAGAGCATGTGCTTGCCAATCGCGATGCACGGCGCAAACCGCACCGTCGGTTCGTCGCCTGCAAGCCCGTAGAAATCGTCATCCAGGTGCAGTTCGTACAACCCAGCTGACATGCCATCGAACTGCGTTACCAGCGCACGCTCCTTGTTGAGGAACTGCTTTCGATTGCTCGGATATACCGCATCACCACTGGGATACGGGTGCAAGGCGATGACCTGTGCCTTCGACACGGCAATCGCCTGCCCCTGTTCGTCGACCATGACCACATCGAAAGCACACGCTGGCTGCAACAAGAAATCGATCACCTGGTCGCCTCGGTCTGCGACCACTTCGACACTCTTCTCGGCAGCAACAAACGCGCGCGCAGACGCAACGACCGAACTCCTGCCAAGCGTCACATCCGAAAACCGCACCCTGCCGCCGACGTCTACCGGAACTCGCAGTTCGTCTTGCTCGGGAATGGGCGGCCGCCACGCAACCGTTGCCCACGTAATCGGCGCATAGGTCTTGGCATTGCGCACGGTCACGATTAGGGACAGTTGCGGCAACTGCATGGCGACCGCGACATCCGAGGCCTCAACCACGCACGAACACTGCGCCGCCGCCAGGCGCTCGCGGCCACTTGGCGGGAAGCGTAGGTAAATAGACTGTTGCCGCGTGATGCCCAGCATGTGCGGCGCATACAATTCGTACTTGCCCGGTGTGACTTCGAACGCAAACCCGCCATCACGTCCGGTCACTGTAGTTGCCGGCTTCTTGCCCCAACCGCTAGAGCACAGCACATCGCGCCCGGGCTGGCCGACACCGCCGCGCGTCAACGTGCCACGAATCATGTAGCGCTTGGCACTGGTGACTACCGCAGTTCGCTCCGGCAAGGCCTCGGGCGTAGGCATCCCAGATGCCGCCGACGGCACTAGATCCCCATCCGCAGCCAACGGCGGCGAGCTATCGCTCGTGGCGGGCGCCGCGTTGCCGGAAGCCACCGCCGGCACAACCGGCACAAGGTCCAAGTGCGACCACAGCCACGCCGCACAGACCAGCAGTACACCGAAGACCAACAGAGCAAGCCGCGCCATCGATGCTTCCTAGCCAGCCGCGTCAAACGCCTGCTTGATCCAAGCAACGAGCTCCTTGTCGACCTCACTCTTCTCGGTCAACCACACCTTGAACTGGCACATGCCGCCAGGCTTCTGCGCGATCAGGCGATCGCCGCCGAGCGCGTCCTTCATGTTGATGCCGATCTCGAGCCGGCCCTTGGTGCCCGGACCGATCAACGCGAACTGCTTCTTGCGGCGCAGGCTCACATTGGCCTTCTTCGGCGCGACCTCGAAATCGCCAAACTTGTTGATCTTCGCCATCACCGCTTCGTGCAGCGCGCGCAGCGGCTGCTTCTTGTCGGTGTAGATCGCATCGAGTGGATCGCTACCGGCTTTCGGTTTCGCTGCCGGCGCCCCTGCCTCACCCGAGTCCGCGCGATACATGTGCACGAGCGTGTTCGCATCGCCGTGCCCCATGTGCAACTCCGTCTTGAGAAACTTGACCATCTCGCCGTGCTTCTCGAGCTTGGCCTTCTTCAGCACGGCAAACAGCTGCTTGAGCGTCTTGCCGGTGCGAGTCTCGATGTTGGCGAGCTGCGTCTGCAGCGCTTTGTCGGTGGAGCTCATACGCGTATCGAACACGACAAGTAGCCCGACCGGAAGTAGCGGTCACCTGATTGGGACCACAACCTCGCCGCCGCCACCAGCTGCAACCTCCAGCTTGGCTACGCCGACCTGATTCCGCCAGCACTTCACGCGCAGGTCGAGAACACCTGGAGGCAATTGCACAAGAAACTCCATTCGGCTCGAAAAGGCGGGGGCGAACTCATGCCTGAGTTTGCGTTTGCACACCAACTTGCCCCCCACCCGGGCGACCACTTCGGCCCGCCACTCCGCACCATCGCGCGGGTAGCTGGCGGGCAACTCGACGATCACTTTGGTTGCCTGATGCGGCACCGTGGCGACCTCGACCCGTTGCGCAGCTCCCTCCAGCTTGAATGCCTTCGGGGTCACCAAAGTCTCGGCACTCCAACCGCGCACTTCGTAGTCGCCGTGGAACAACATGCTGGAACGCCACGAACCATCCTTCTGTTGGCTTATGGGGAACTCCCGCCGTTGCGAGTCCCTCAGCTGCAACGTCAGTCCAACTTCCGGTGCCGGCAACGTGACGGTCACTCGACCGGCATCCGGCACCGCAACGACACCGAACGTCGCAACGGGCTCACGACCAACATGGATCGGCGCAAGGTAGTAGGACGGGCGACCCGGAGTTCGCACGAACGCCTGATAGCGACCCGCAGGCAGGTCGTCGAATTGGAAGGCGCCGGTCTCTTCGTTGACGGACGCTTCGACGCGGAGCAGCCAGCCATGCGGTCCAGCCATCTCCACCTTGGAGTCCTTCAAGGCGGCGCCGGTATGATCGTGAAGAATGCCCGTCAGGCTGTGCATCGAGTGCGCAGATTTCGGCACTCGAACCTCGTGTTCTTGCCCGACGATCATCGGCGGTGTCACCAAACTAGGAAGGGGACCGTAGTCACCCCACCGCTCGTCGGTGCGATCGAGTTTCTTGTAGAGGAAGAAGCTGCAGTAGCCCCCCGGCTTGAACTGCCAATCGCGCACGGGATAGAGCAGCCGGCCATCGCTGCCGGTGCTGTTGCCGCTACTAGGATGCCGAGTGCCAGGCCGCGCCAACATCACTCTCCACCCCTCCAATGGCTTGCCACTTGCATCAAGCAGCCGGATCGAAATCGGCACCAGAGTAGGAAGTACCGGGTTCCACTCGTAGGTCTCGCCATCGCGAAGCTCGACCGAATGCGTCTCCATCTTGTCTGACTCCAGGTCGTAGCGACCAGGTGCAAGTGCATCCAGGACGTAGTTGCCGGTGCGGTCCGTTCGGGTGAAGGTCTCGAAGAAGGGCAGCTTGCCAACTCCTTCCGGGCGAGAACGAGCCACAACGTTCGTCCGCGGCATAGCCAGTCCGGCGGCGTTCTGCAGGCGACCAATGACACGAGCACCGCGAGTCAGTCGCAATTCGATTTGCTTGTCACGAAAGCCATCATGCGAGAAGCGCAACTCGCCCCGACGCAACTGCTCCGATCCATCCTGGCCATTATGGCCAACGAGCACGTGCCGCCCCTTGCGCAACATGCTCAGCTCGAAGTTCCCCTCGTCATCACTGTCAAGATACAGTGGTTGATCAGGCCTTGAAGCCAGCTGCACGAGAGCCAACTTTGCGTTGGGAATTGGCTGACCTTGTTCATCAACAACCCGACCGTGAGCCGTGTGAGCGGGACCCGACAGTTGCCAATGCACGTTGCACGTCTTGCCGACTTCGCCGCCCACTTGTCTCATGGTTCCAGGCACGAATCCGTCAGCCCAGACACGCATCTGACGTGGGATGGCGACGTCACGCCGCAGCAATCGGCCTGTCGCATCCGTCTGGCCGAGAACCGTCAGCATGCCCCCGAGTTGGCGGCCACCAATGCTTTCGACCGTGGCCCCCGCGACCGGATTGCCTTCGGGATCGGTCACGTGCACATCGATGTTGGCACCCCGCGGGATCTCAATGCGCGCCTTGTGCACACGAGGTCGCCGCTGCCCCTCAGCCCAAAAGAACATGGTCTCTGCGTTCGTGCCAAGTGCGTAGATCGTGTGCATACCCGGCCACGGCAAGAACAGTTCCAACCGGCCCGCTTCGTTGGTGTGCCAGGTTTGCACGACACTGTTCACCCGCATGCCGATCGGCACGTTGGCAGCGG